>JBKHJA010000052.1:0-18253 GCA_046538375.1 Candidatus Aminicenantota bacterium | reverse complement strand
GGAGATACACCTAAAATTGCGATTCATTTTGGTCTGAATCCACAAAACCATTATAAAGCGTTTTGGTCAAACAAATTGCATCAAAAAATTGTTGCGAGAAGAGGTTATTGACCAGACAATCAAGGAGCTATTTACAGAAATGGCATGGAGCAAAGAAGAGTATGAGAAAATGTTGGATGCTCTCATGAAAGAATATGAAGATAGAGTCAAGTCCAGCAATTTTTCACGAAAGAAGATTGACGAGGACATTGAGGAATTAAAGGAAAGAAAGAGTACTCTGTTCAGTAAATTTTCAAAGGATAAATTTGACAAATGGGAAGATGAAATAAAAGAGGAATTGGAAAATATCGCTTTGAAAATAGAGCAATTGAAAAAGGAAAAAGAGGAATTTGAGGATGTGGAGAAGATAGAAACAAAAGATTTGATTCAGACCATAGATTTCTTATCAGACCTCAGCAAGCAGTACGAAAAAATGCCTGAAAAGCAACAATCCGATTTGGTGCGTTTGGCATTCAAAGAGATTTATTGTTTCAACAATGTTGATGATAGTTTAAGCAAAGAACTATCTGATAGAATTTGGGATAAACACCCGACTAGTTCAATCATCCACGCAGTACCAGGTTTTATTTTCGTTTTGAGCGACACTTATGACAGACTTCACGAAGAAGGCTTAATCAGAAGGCCTGAAATGAACAAAAAAATAGTTGTAAAAACCATAACATATGGGAATAGTTTAAATACCCCTAAACAAAAGGTCAGCCTATGAGGACTGAGCGGGCATGGTTCCTCTCCGGAGGAGAGGAGAGCGAAGTCCGAATGGGAGCTAATTTTCCTGATTTGTGGCTTTCCACAAATCAGTTGGGGTTCCAAGGGGATATGTCCCTTTGGTCGCAGAGCGGAGGTCTCATCCTCCGCTCGAGAAGGGGAGGCAGAGAGGCCCGATGGAATCGGGGCGAGCGTCGGAAGGGGGAAAGCGGAGCTGTTCCCCCTCCGAGGACTCGGTGGGGAAAATAAGCGTGCTGACGACCCCCCTCCCTCACCCCCTTCATGGAAAGAGAAATTCTTCCCTTTTTTGCCCCATTCTTTTTTTTCCTTGACAGAAAGTCATTTCCTTTATATTAGGTAATCTGAGGAAAAGAAAGGAGGAATGATGAAAAAGAGATTTTTCCGTTTGAGTCTTATCCTTTTTTCAGCTGTCTTTTTTCTCACCGCCATTCCTTACTCGGCTGGCAAAAAACAGGTCCCTCAATACGATGTTCTGATCAGGAATGGGACAGTCTTTGACGGCTCTTTGAAGCCCGGCTTGGGAGCGGATATAGCCATCAGGAATGATACCATCGTTAAAGTGGCCACATCCATCAAAGGGAAAGCAGCCAGGGTGATCGACGCCAAGGGACTCTATGTGACTCCAGGTTTTATCGACCTTCATACTCATGTGGACAGAGGAATGTATTTCCCTGAAAACAGGTCCTGTCTGAATTTTCTAAAACAGGGGACCACCACAGTCATAGTGGGCCAATGTGGAGGAAGCGCTTGGCCCATTTTTGAGAAGGCCGAAGACCAGATGAAACGCTGGCAGGAGGAGGGTATGGGCCCCAATGCCGCTCTTTTGGTGGGACACGGCACAGTCCGGGAACTGGTGATGGGAAGGGAAGACAGAGCGCCTACCCCAGAGGAAATGGAAGAAATGAAAGCCCTGGTCAAAGAGGCTATGGAGCAGGGAGCTCATGGTCTGTCCACGGGCTTGGTCTATGTACCGGGAAAGTATGCACAGACCGAGGAGATCGTGGAGCTGGTTAAAGTCATCGCTCCTTACGGCGGAATTTATCACACCCATATCCGTGATGAACGCGATAAGCTGGTGGAAGCGGTCAAGGAAGCCATAGAAATTTCCGATAAAACCGGCGCTCCAGCCCATATCTCTCATTTCAAAGTCATGGGTAAACCTAACTGGGGTCTGGTTAAAGAGGCCTGTGCCCTTATCCAGAAAGCCCGGGAACAGGGATTGAAAATCACCGCTGACCAGTATCCTTATCGTTTCTCCAGTGGATATCCCTATCAGAGCCTCATTCCCAGATCAACCTGGGTGGGAAAGGAAGATCCTGAATCCATAAAGCCAGAAGACATCCAGGCCATTTTCGACCATCTTAGAGATTCCCAGTTGATAGCACTTTATAAAAAAGTGACTCCCTATATCCCTGTCCATCAGCACCATCAGCAGTTTCTGGATGAACTCCCCCGGAAAAGACTGGTGCGTTATGTGGCTCAACATTTTATCAGCCCTCAAAATTTCTACGGACCAGGGAATCCAAGGGAAAGAATGCTCTTTCTGAGACGGTTAGAGGATCCTGAGGAAGCCCAAAAAATCAAGCAGGAGATCGTGGAGCATATCGATGAGCTGGTCGGCCCTCAGAACTTCATCGTGGGCATTTGTGTGGAGAAAAATCTGGAAGGGAAATCTTTGAAAGAAGTGGCTGCCATAAAAGGAAAATCTATTGCCCATACAGCCATAGAGCTTGAATTGATGGGAGCCAAATGCATCCCCCTTCAGATGTGCGAGGAGGATATCGAATACATCATGAAGAAGGATTATGTGGGCACCGGAAGTGACGGAACCGTACCTTTCTACGGGATGGGACTGACCCACATCCGCTCATATTCCACCTTCCTCCATAAAATCAAAAAATATTCCCTTGACAGGAAAACGGCTTCCCTTTCTCATGTGATACGCTCTCAAACCTCTCTTCCTGCCCAAATCATGAGTTGGGAGGACAGAGGCTGGATCAAGGAAGGATACAAAGCGGATATAGCCATTTTTGACCTGAAAAACATCAAAATCAAAACTTCCATTTCCAATCCCCATCAGTACAGCGAAGGGATTCAATATCTCCTGATAAACGGAAAACTGGCCATCGATGAAGGCCAGTATAATGGAAGGCTGCCAGGAAAAGTTCTTAAACTTAAAAAATCATAAATTCTGTATGGTGCTGTCTTTGAGAGATCATATCTTTTGAACTTTACTCTGAGTAATATTTTTTTGAATTTTTCTGTTTTTTATAACTGTCAGTTATATTTCTTCGAACCTCATGAATTTTCGATCAATAAGACGGAGTAGCCCTGCTGGAGGAGTTTTTCCCCGATTTTACGAGCCTGTTCCAGGCTTTTCGCTTTGATCCTCACCCGGTAATACACCTGATGGGATGTTTTAAATAGGGAGACATAGACTCCTTGGTATGTGTTTTGAAGTTTTCTCTTGAGAGATACAGCATTTTTCTTGAAGATAAAAGCCCCCACCTGGACGGAATATTTTTGTGAAGATTTTTTGGGTGAAATTTCCTTGATCACTTCGATCTTCACCGGAACCACACCTTCTTCGGTCATCTCCAGCATCCTGGCAGCAGCGTAAGAGAGATCAATGACCCTGCCCTTGATAAACGGCCCCCGGTCGTTGATTCTGACCACCGCTGATTTTCCGTTGTTCAAGTTAGTGACCATCACATAAGTGCCAAAAGGAAGGTTGGGGTGAGCTGCTGTCATGTCGTACATGTCGTAAATTTCTTTACTGGAGGTTCTCTCTCCGTGAAATCCAGGTCCATACCAGGAAGCTAAGCCTGTCTGGATATGTCCTGTGGGAAAATATGTCACCCTTGCACAGGAGGCCAGAAGCAGTATCAGCGGAATTAGGCTTAGCTTTTGTCGCAGAGTTGAATGATGTTCAGCCATTCTCTGGTTTCAGTATGATTGTCTTCTTTCTTTGTTTATCATTGATTCAAGAATTTTTCCAGCCCCTCAATATTTTCTTTCATCAAAAAAAGAAATGTTTACAGCATAAATGGATGGAAGCCTCTTTTTTTCCGGGGTGAGATACTAAGAACATGTATTTGGGAATGGCTTCGCTCCCGTCCAGGTTTTTCACGCCGTTCCCTCACCGTCCATCTCAGCGCCTGCGTAACTGCGCATGTCAGTTATATTGGAGTATCGCTTATCTGTACCCATACATGTTTCATCTGTTTTATCTGAGTATGCTCAAACATACTCGGCGGCCGATTTCATCGGTTGCCCTCCATGGACGATTCAGGAAGGCTAAACCTTCAATGGTCGCTTCAGCCATCCCCAAACAACTTTTTACCCCGGAAAAAAGATGATTACCGAATGGATAGAAAGATGGATAAACGCTGTTTATTTTTATAGAATAGAAATTCTTTCCATGAGATATCGATGACCATGAGAAAGTTCCTGTATTTCACTCCTGCTCTGTTGTATTACCTGGTGATTTTCCTGGTGTCTTCGGCCTCATATGACATAGATGTCCGGATATCTTTTCTGGATAAAGCGGTGCACTTCTTTGAATTTTCCTTGCTGGCTTTTCTTCTGTCGGTGGGCTATTTCAGGACTGTGAAATATTCCATCAAAACCAAATCTGCTGTGACCATTTTCAGCGGCGTCATGCTGGGGATTTTGGATGAAATTCATCAGTCCTTCGTTCCCGGGCGTCATTTTGAGATAGGGGATATGGCCGCCGACGGCCTTGGAATCCTTATCGGACTTATCCTGTATTTGTATTTTTCCAAGAGGATGAGAATCTAAAGAAACGTCTCCAGTTTCTTTTTCAGGAAAGAAAAAGCTTCCCTGGGGGAAGAACAATAGGAAAAAAGCTTAAGGTCTTGAGGAAGGATGGTCTTGTATTTTAACAGGGCTTCAAAATTGATAACTTCCCGCCAATATTTTTCTCCGTACAAAAGAATAACCATCTGGTCTTTATGGATTTTATCAGTCTGAGTGAGGGTCAGGGTTTCAAAGACTTCGTCCAGGGTCCCAAAGCCTCCAGGGAAAGCCACCATAGCTCTAGCCTTGTTAATCAACCAGAATTTCCGCATAAAAAAATAGTGGAAAACAAAAGACAGTTCTGGTGAGATGAACTCATTGAGGAATTGTTCTTGGGGAAGAGAGATGTTCATTCCTATGGATTTTCCTCCTGCTCTGTGGGTCCCACGGTTTGCTGCCCCCATGATTCCCGGCCCGCCGCCGGTGCAGATAACAAAATTTTTTCCTTTAGGCTTCAATTCTATGGCCCATCGGGCCAGAAGATAAGTCAGCTCTTCCGCTTCCCAGTAATATTTGGTCAACATGGAATCTTTGTCTTCCGGATTAGCCCGGGCAGAACCGAGAAAGAGAATGGTATTGTTCACTTTTTGCTTCCGCAGCCTGGCCTGCGGCTCTAAATATTCACTCAAAATCCTGATGGTTCGAGCGTCAGGAGAATTTAAGAAGTGTAAATTTTTATAAGCTTTTTGGGGCATATCCTTTTCTTTCATAACCACCTCTCTTTGGGAACAGGGAAGAGAATTCTAGCGGAAAAAAAGAAGGAAAACAAGGGAGGGCCGGATGATACTTTTGACTTTGACTCCAAATATCTCCTGTGCTATCTATAAGAAACACAGTTGGATTGAATAAGAAATGAGAGAAGGACTGAAATATTTAGCCCAGAGTGTCTACCCCGGCCGGCTGATCATCATAGGAAGGGACAGAACAGGGGGAAACATCATCACAGCCTATGCCATCACGGGAAGATCCTCTTCCAGCCAAGCCAGAAGATTGGTAAGAAAAAAAGAGAGTGTTTGGACAGAGCCAACCCAGAAAAATTTAATCCAGGAACAGAAGAGAGAACTTCTTTTCTATCCCGCCTTGTTCCTTTCTCCTGGATTGACGGTGGGCAACGGCAGGCACAATCTGGACGTGAAATCGCGGCTCAGCCGCAGCCAAAATCAGAGCCCCTCAGAAATTATGAGCCGTGCTCTTTCCCGATGGGATTATGAACCAGATCCCCCCATTTTTACTCCTCGGATCAGCGGATGTGTTGTTCCTTCCCTCAGGGCTGCTCTCAGCCTCATCAAAAGAGGTGAGGATGGCTCCACCCTGAGAAATACTTTCGAATTTCCGCTGGTGGCAGGCATGGGAAAAGCTCTATTCACTTACAAGGGAGATAACAGGGAGCCGCTGGAACCATTTTCAGGCGAGCCCCTGGACCTGGAGCTCAATGAAAATAATTCAAGATATACGGCGGAAGCTCTGTACCAAGCTTTGTGCCCGGCAGAAGGAGGAAAAGATTTCAGGGTGGCGGCAGCCTGTGTTTTCTCCTCCATTTCAGAGCGGAAGAGCCATGATGTTTTCATTATCAACCGATATGAAAGGAGGGGAGAGAAACATGGATAAAGTTGGCAAAGAGACACGCCGGCAGTACAGGACCAAGATCAAGGAAGAATTTCCCGCATCTCTCCGTTTCGGAAACCAACGCTTCCATAAGAAGTTATCCATGAGATACGGAGAGAATCCGGGTTACCCGGCTGCCTTTTACCAGGAAGAAGGAGCCAGCGGGCCGAATATGGCCGCCCTGGAGGTGTTGCAGCAGGGAACAAAAGGTTTAAGCTATATCAATATCTCTGATATGGATTTAGGGCAGCGGCTGGTCAAGAAATTGACAGAGATATGGAAGCATAAACTTATTTGCGCCTTGATAAAACATGAGATACCCAGCGGGGTAGCCATGGAAGATTCGCCAGAAAAGGTATTCCAAACAGCTTGGAACTGTGATTCTCTTTCCAATTTCGGCAGTGTGGATGTTTTCAACTGCCGGATCGATGAGTCCCTGGCAGAGCTTTTGGTGGAGAGCCGCCGCAACGTGGAAGTGGTGTATGCTCCCGCTTTCACACCGGAGTCCTTGGAGATTTTATCCCGAAGGAAGTCCTTGAGGGTGGTAAAGATGGGAGCTTCTCTGGAGAAACAGGCCGTGGATAGTGGAATGGAATTCAAAAGAGTGTGCGGTGGTCTGCTGATTCAAAAAAGGTTTGATTCAAGGATCACCTCATCAGATGCGTTGGAAGTGGTTTCAGAGAGAAAACCTTCGCCTGATGAAATGGAGGCGGCTGTTTTTACCTGGATTGTGGCCTGTTTTACTCGATCCAACGCCGTGGTCATCGGCAAGAAGGATAAGATTCATGGCGTCGGATCTGGACAGAGAAGCCGGATAGACGCCGCTGAAAATGCCATTCGGTATTCAAAGAGAGGGTACGGGTCTGAAGGATGCGTGATGGCCTCCGATGCTTTCATGCCCTTCACCGATGTGGTGGAGCTGGCAGCTCAGAACGGGATAACCGCCATTGTCTATCCACTGGGTTCTATCAGGGACCAGGAGGTCATCGACAGAGCGAATGAATTCAAATTGGCCATGATGGTCACCAAAAGACCCGGAGAGACAGCCAGTGAGAGATGCTTTCTGCACAGATAATGTCCCTTGATTACAGTGCTCCCCGGAAGCATCTTTTTTTTGGTGATGATCATGAATGCATAGTTACCCCTTTTTTCTTGACTTAAAACAGAGGAGGAATATAATAGTGTTTTTTTAATCAGAAAAAAGAGGTCCAGCAATTATTATATATTATATCCCATCTAATATTATCAGCCTTTTTAAAGGCAAAAGGAGGCAATCATGAAAGAAGTAACCGTGGAAGAGTTGTTAGCCAAAGCTGAACAGCCCTCCAAGGATGCTTTACGGCTTCATCCTTATTATAAAGGGAAAATCGAAGTGATACCCAAATGCAGGATCAAAAGTTTTGATGATTTTGGCATCTGGTACACTCCCGGCGTCGCTGCCCCCTGCAGGAAGATATATGAAGATAAAGAAAGAGCCTATGATATGACCAACAAGTGGAATTTCGTGGCCGTGGTCACAGACGGCTCCAGGGTACTGGGTTTGGGGGATATCGGACCCGAAGCAGGGCTGCCGGTGATGGAAGGGAAGGCTCTCCTTTACAAGTATCTGGGAGGAGTTGATGCTTTCCCTATCTGTCTGGACACCAAAATGCCGGATGAGATCATCCAGGCAGTCAAATGGCTTCAGCCCACTTTTGGCGGAATCAATCTGGAGGATATTTCCCATCCCAAATGCTTTCATATCTTGGATACGTTAAGAAGGGAGATGGAAATACCGGTCTGGCATGATGACCAGCAGGGGACAGCCTGTGTTACTGTGGCTGGTCTGTTGAACGCAGTCAAGATTGTGGGCAAAAAACTGGAAGAGGTAAAAGTGACCCTGATCGGAGCCGGGGCTGCCAATATCGCTATTTCCAGGCTGATTGTCACAGCGGGAGTCAAACCTGAGAATATGATGGTGGTGGATTCAAAAGGGATACTGCGCAGAGACAGAGGAGACAAAGAGACATTGAAGACCAAATACAAGGAGAAATGGCATCTCTGTGAGACCACCAACCCTAAGGGCAAGAAAGGAGACATAATGGAAGCCATGGAGGGAGCTGATGTGGTGATATCTGCTTCTAAACCTGGTCCAGGGGTCATCAAGAAAGAATGGGTAGAGCGAATGGCTGATGATCCTATCCTTTTTGCCGAAGCCAATCCGGTTCCAGAAATCTGGCCCTGGGAAGCCAAACAGGCAGGGGTAAGGATCATGGCCACAGGCCGCTCTGATTTTCCCAATCAAATCAACAATTCCCTGGGATTCCCTGGAATATTTAGAGGAGCCCTGGATATAAGAGCAATAAAAATCACCGATGAGATGTGCATCGAAGCAGCAAAAGAACTGGCCAAAGTGGCAGAAGACAACGGGATCCATGAGGAATACATCATTCCTAACATGGACCAGTGGGAAGTTTTCCCCAGGGAAGCGGTGGCTGTAGGAAGCAAGGGGATCGAACAGGGAGTGGCCAGAGTCAAGGCTTCTGCTGAGGAAAGATTCAAGCACGCTGAAGATATCATCAAGAAGGCCCGACAGGAAGTCAAGTTAATGATGAAAGAAAAATTCATCATCGATCCTGATGAGAAATAGTGAGGCTGAATAACAGCCATTTGCCGATTCATTTGATTTGAGGGGAAAGCCTCGTTCATAGAAGGCGAGATATTTAGAAGAATGACGTCTTAAATACCGTATCCTCGGTAACCTCCTGATAACAGTACAATTGAAGGAATTATGGACTCAGGGAGGAAAAGGCCTTAAAACTTGACAATTATTTGCTAAAGTTTTATATTAAGTATAGACTAAAATGACCAAAGAAAAAGATTAAGTTAGGAGGAAAGAAATGCCAAAGATCATAGGTATTGACCTAGGAACTACAAACTCAGTGGTTGCTGTCATGGAAGGTGATAAGGCTTCCATCATCCCTAATGAAGAGGGAGGACGTACCACACCGTCAGTTGTTGCCTTCAACGAAAAAGGCGAAAGACTGGTGGGTCAAGTGGCCAAGAGGCAGAGAATCACCAATCCCGAAAACACCATTTATTCCATAAAGAGATTCATGGGCCGCCGGTATAAAGAGGTTTCCAAGGAAATCGAGCAGGTTCCTTTTAAAGTGACACAGGCTTCCAACGGAGATGTGAGAGTAGAGGCCCACGGTAAAAAATATGCTCCCCCTGAGATTTCTGCAATGATTCTGCAGAAGATGAGAAAGTCGGCAGAAGACCATCTGGGCGAGAAGGTAGAAAAAGCTGTGATCACGGTGCCCGCTTATTTTAACGACAGCCAGCGTAAGGCCACCAAAGATGCTGGCACCATCGCTGGTTTGGATGTGGTGAGAATCATCAATGAGCCCACAGCAGCCTCTCTTGCTTATGGTATGGATAAGAAGGAAGATCAGACTATAGCTGTTTATGATTTTGGGGGTGGAACTTTTGATATTTCTATTCTGGAAGTCGGAGAAGGCGTGGTTCAAGTCAAAGCCACCAACGGCGACACCCACCTTGGTGGAGACGATATTGATCAGCGGGTCCAGGATTGGTTGGTAGCAGAGTTCAAGAAAGACTCTGGAATAGATCTCTCCAAAGACAGGATGGCTCTTCAGAGACTGAAAGAAGCAGCGGAAAAGGCCAAAATGGAACTTTCCACCACCATGGAAACAGAAATCAATCTTCCTTTTGTCACTGCTGATGCTTCCGGCCCCAAGCACCTGCTGATGAAACTCACCCGATCCAAGTTAGAACAGCTCATGGATGATCTGATTCAAAGGACTGTGGAACCATGCAAGCAGGCTATAGCTGATGCCAATGTAAAGCCTGAAGATATCAATGCCGTCATCCTGGTGGGAGGTTCAACCCGTATACCCAAAGTTCAGCAGATTGTGAAAGATCTTTTTGGAAAAGAACCCCATAAAGGTGTCAATCCTGACGAAGTGGTAGCTGCTGGAGCTGCTATTCAAGGAGCGGTACTTTCAGGAGATGTCAAGGATGTGCTTCTCTTGGATGTGACCCCTCTGACCCTTGGTATCGAAACTTTGGGTGGTGTGTTCACCAAGATGATTCCGCGAAACACCACTATTCCCACCAAGAAGACAGAAGTCTTCTCCACAGCTTCCGACAACCAGCCCAGTGTGGAGATTCATGTGCTGCAGGGCGAAAGAGAAATGGCGGCTGATAACCGCTCATTAGGTCGGTTTCATCTGGACGGAATACCTCCTGCTCCTCGCGGTGTCCCCAAGATTGAAGTGACTTTTGACATTGACGCTAACGGAATACTCCATGTTTCTGCCAAGGATATAGGAACAGGCAAACAACAGGCCATCACCATCACCGGACACAGCGGACTTGAAAATGAAGAAATAGATAAGATGGTCAAGGAGGCAGAGTCTCATTCCCAGGAGGACAAGAAGAAAAGAGAGCTCATCGATGTTCGCAACCAGGCTGACCAGATGGTGTACAGCATGGAGAAAATGCTGCGGGAAAACAAGGAAAAAATTCCAGAAGATGAAGCCAAGCGGGTCCAATCAGAAATTGAGAACACCAAAAAGGCCATGGAAGGCGATAATGTGGATCAAATCAAGAAAGCCATGGAGTCGCTTTCCAAGTCTTCACACAAACTCACAGAGATGATGTACCAGCAGGCTTCACAGCAGCAGGCTCAGCAGGGAACTTCCCAGCAGGCATCTGAAGGACAGGCTGGAGGCCAAACCGCATCTGAAGGCTCTTCAGAAGAAGAGGTTATAGACGCTGAAGTGGTTGACGAAGAGAAAGAAGAGAAAAAAGACAAAGACAAGAAGTAATCTCTGTTCCGGTCAAAAACCTTAATCCTGATTTTCCGTCAAAAGGGATGTGACTGAAGCATGGCCAAAGACTATTACAAGATATTGGGAGTTGACAGAAAAGCTTCCTCAGCAGAGATAAAAAAAGCCTACCGGAAACTCGCTCGCAAATACCACCCTGATCTTAATCCAGGAGATAAAGCAGCCGAGGAGAAGTTCAAAGAAATCCAGGAAGCCTATTCTGTCTTAAGCGACCCCAAGAAAAAGAGCCAGTACGATCAGTACGGTTTTGTGGGCGAGACTCCTCCAGGAGCAGAAGGATACCAGCGCTCCTACACATCCGGGTTTGAGGGATTTGATTTTTCCAATGTCGGAAGTTCCACTTTCAAGGACTTTTTCGAAAACGTATTCGGACAAACAGCCACTCAAGCACGTCAGCGGGTGGAAAAGGGAACAGATCTTCATTACTCCATGAGAGTGAGCTTTATGGATGCCGTCAACGGGTTGAGGACCAGGATAAAGCTCACTCGAATGGTCACCTGCCCATCTTGCCGGGGTACAGGTTATATCCGAAAGGGCGGAGAAAGGGTGTGTCCGGTGTGCGGGGGAAGCGGGCAGACCAACCTTCAAAGAGGGTTCATGAAGTTTTCCACCACCTGCCCTTCCTGCGGTGGGACAGGCAGGGCTCCTGGTGAAGAGTGTCCCACCTGCCACGGGAACGGTCTTGTTCAGAAAACGGAGTTGATCAGCGTCAGGATTCCCGCTGGAGTGGATACCGGCTCCAAAGTCCGCATACCGGGAAAAGGAAACGGGGGAAGAGGAGGAGGTCCCCCCGGCGACTTGTTTATCTCCATCCAGGTGGACTCCCATCCTCTTTTTAGACGGGAGGGATCAAACGTCTATGTAAAGCTGCCTATCACAGTCCCAGAGGCCACCCTTGGATCAAAGATTGAGGTTCCTACCCTTTATGGAAAAACAACCATAAGAATACCTCCCGGCACCAAATCCGGACAGAAATTCAGGCTGAAGGATAAAGGGATTCCCCGGCCAGGGAGAGATGCGAGAGGGGACCAGTTTGTGGAAGTGTCCATCGTTCCTCCTCCCTTCGAAGATCAGAGGATCAGAGAGTTGATGAAAGAACTGGAGAAAGTCTCTGGTGTCAATCCAAGAGAAAAAATGAGAGTGCACTGAGATGAAGAAGGAAAAAGAACCTAAAGATTATTATCATATAAGCAGTGTAGCCCGGATGTACGACATTCATCCCCAGACGCTCAGGCTGTATGAGAGAGAGGGATTGCTGACACCCTCCCGAAGTGAGGGAAACACCCGGCTGTACACACGGGATGATCTGAAACGTTTGGAGTTTATTCTGAGTCTCACTCGAGATCTGGGAGTCAATCTGGCTGGAGTGGAAGTGATTTTAAACATGAGGGAGAAGATGGAACAGATCGAGGATGAAGTGAATGAATTTCTGGAATACGTCAGGCGTGAATTTTTTGAAGGAAGAGAGGAAGAGTTTGAATTTCGCAAAAAAAGCCTGATTCGTATCAGCCCAGCCAAGGTCATTAAAATAGAGAAAGAAGAAAAAGAAGAAATAAACCATGAGCCACAGAAAGAATGATTACCTTGATTCCAAGAATCTGAGGATTTACCTGGACAAGATATCTGAGTTTCCCACACTCTCCCAGGCGGAGGAAAAAAAGTTAGGGAAACTCATCCAGAACGGAGATAAAAAGGCCCTGCAGAAGCTGATCGAGGCCAACCTCAAATTCGTGGTTTCCTACGTGAAAAAATACCGGGGGATGGGATTGAGTTATTCTGATCTTATAAATGAGGGCAACCTGGGCTTGATCGAGGCAGCCAAGAGATTTGATCCCCATCGTAATGTCAAATTCATCTCCTATGCGGTGTGGTGGATAAGACAGGCTATCATTCATGCTCTTACCCAATATTCGCGCATCTATCATATTCCACAAAAACTTTCTGACCAGATATCAGAGATGAAAAGGACAGCAGCTCGACTGAAAAAACAGTTGGGAAGAGAACCCACCAGAAACGAAATAGCCCAGAGCATGGAAATTACCAGAGAAGATGTTGAGGATATGGAACTGCTGGAAGAAAAGAATATTTCTCTGAGTGATAAATATTTTGATGAAGATATAGAAGTTGGAGATAAGATAGAAGACAGTTTTTCCCCTTCTGTTGAGTACCAGATTATCAAGAACTCCATCCAGGAGCAAATAAGAGAGATGATAGATTCCCTGGATAAGAAAGAAGCTGCTGTGTTAAAATGGAGATTCGGATTGGATGATTATAAGCCGCGAACCCTTCAGGAGATCGGAGATCGGCTGGATCTGACCAGGGAGCGCATAAGGCAGATCGAACAGAAGGCCATGAGAAAAATGTCCCGTTCTCATAAACTCCAGCAGCTGCGGGGGTATTTAAACTGATGCCAGAAGAAGTTTGCCCTCATTGCAATGGTACAGGATGGGTTCTTAAAGAATCCAAAAAAGAGGCTGTGGCCAAACGCTGCAGATGTTACCAGCAGCAGAAAACTCAGCTTCTTATTGATCAAGCTCATATCCCCCGTAGGTATGAAAACTGTTCCTTTAAAAACTTTGAAATCCATAATGATTCACACCGCCACGCCCTCAAGATATCCAGGCAGTTCGTCAAAAATTATCCTGTCCAGGAAGTGGGACTTCTGTTCATAGGCCCCTGCGGGGTGGGGAAGACTCATCTGGCGGTGGCCGTTATCCAGGAGTTGATTCAGAAGAAAAATGTCGCCTGTTATTTTTACGATTTTAGAGAATTGATCAGGGATATACAGAGGTCCTACACGCCTGACTCTTCCATCACAGAATCAGATGTCCTTGCCCCCATTTTTCAGAAGGAAGTTCTGGTCCTGGATGAGCTGGGAGCCAAAAGGACCACAGCCTGGGTAGAAGAGACGGTTTTCTACATCATCAATAACAGATACAACAACAAGAAACTGACCCTCTTTACTTCCAATTATCTGGATAAGGGAGAAGAGGAAGAGGACACAAGAGATTCTTTTTACAAGAAGGGCGACGATTCCCTGGTGGATCGGATCGGAATCAGACTGCGGTCAAGACTCTATGAGATGTGCAAAATCGTGGAGATGTGGGGAGAGGACTACAGGAAGATAGTGAAACAGGCCAACTACAGATTTTAAGATAAAGATCCTTTTTTTATACCATTTTCCATTTATTCAGCCTCACAGAAGAATTGATATTCTCAATCAATTCTGCTAAATTATTTTTGGCTGCTCCTCGGTAGCTCAATCGGCAGAGCGGGTGGCTGTAAAAGAGGAGTAACGGATGAGTGATAATCGCACATACCGTGACAGAAGAGACTATCTGATCCTATCTGTTCAGAAAAGCATACTTCTTTGTGCGAATTGTCATCGTGAAGTTCACTCTGGGTTGCAGCTTCCACGAGAAATCGTGGTTGAAAAATCGGGTGAATTCAGGGAAGCCTGCCCTCAGTTTGGAGCTGAGAATGGTAATCCTGAGCCAAGCCCTGCTCATTCAAAACAGGGCGGGGAAGGTGCAGAGACTAGAGCGAGTGCTCGTACCCTGAGTATTACTCGGGGGAAGCGCCCGGCACCCCAACTCCAACTATCCGGAGAGGGTGAAGAGATAGTCCAAGCCCAGAAGAAATTCTGGGGGTCTTGTAACCACTAGGTTGCAGGTTCGAGTCCTGCCCGAGGAGCCATTCTTGACAATACGAACTGGGGATTTTCGGAAAGAGAAACGGAAGTCTCCTTTTCTTTTTTATCCCCACCCGACCCAACCCCTGAAGGAAGGATTGAATTTTTGAAGGTGTCAGAATCTTCTGAATAATAAAGGTTTATTTGTATTTGCTCTTTTGAATAAAGGATGTTTTTGATGAACTTTTTGGTCAAAAGATTCCTTTCAATTCCTTTCTGCTGGGTAAGGGATTTTAAAAATATTTTCAGGATATTTTGAAGAGTTTGAGAGGAGGGCGGAGCGCATTCTTCCGTTAGTTCGTGTCCAGAGCGGTATCCCGATTCTGGGTCATTGTTAAGTCTGAAAATTAGATTTTCAAGGTATATTTTGTCATCTGAAATTCTCTCAAGATTAGCGAAAATATAATTTTCCAATCTGTCTGCGCTAACTTGTCTAACACTGCATGAGTCCCAGTCCATCTTAAAAGTTTTGGTGCATCGGTAATAATAGTATCGTGTAAGTTTTTCTTCTTTTCTCTTGTTTGTATAACAGGGAGTCATAACAGAACCACAATCATTACAGGTAATAAGCCCCGAAAGCAGAAAATTTTTATATACTCGCAAAGTCTTTATTTTTTCTTTATGTGTTTCTTGAGCAAGATTGAACAGTTCCGCAGAAATAATGGGTTCATGAATTCCTTGATAAATTTTCCCAGCATAGTTTAATTTTCCGGTATAGACAATATTTCTTAAAATGTAATGTATAGCACCTTTTGAAAAACTCCTATCTTGCCTATCTTTAGTTTCTTGGCGCTTCAATCCATCGTAGGTTTTGAATAAAGAACCAGTCGTTACATAGGTTTCATAAATGAACCGTATAATTTCAGCTTCTTTCGAATTGATAATGAGTTTTTTATTTTCTCTTTTATATCCATAAGGCACTAAACCACCATTCCACATTCCCTTTTTAGCTCTTTCAAGCATTTTGTCTTTTGTTCTTTCGCTTGCTAATTCTCTTTCAAACTGTGCAAAGGTGAGCATAATATTTCTTAAAAGCCTACCTGCTGGAGTAGAAGTATCAAATCTTTCTGTAATAGAGATAAAGTCAACTTTGTAGTTCTCAAAAAATTCTATCAATTGATAAAAATCTTTAGGCGAGCGGGTAAGTCTATCAATTTTATAAGCCAAGACAATATTGATTTTTCCTTGTTTTATATCTTCAAATATTTCTCGCAAAGCTGGACGGTTAATATTTGCTCCACTGTAGCCTGCGTCAGAATAAACCTTAAAAACTTCCCAGTTATTCTGGCTTTGAACAAAAGCTTTTATTTTCTCCTCTTGAGCTTCACAAGAAGAAAAATCTTTTTCGGCTTGGTTATCAGTAGATACCCTTGTATAAATCGCACAGTTCACGGTTACTTCCTTCTTTTTTGGTATAACGTCTTGTTATCAATCATAGAAATTCTGCGTCAAAATATGCGCCATTTTATGAGCCATATTTTTGGTTTATACGCCATATTTATTTCAAATTGCCTTATACTTGGCGGCCTTACCAACGCCTACCATTCTTACTTGATTTAACTCAACCAACCCTTTGAGGTCTCTTAAAGCGGTTCTCCTTGATACGCCAAAAGTTTGCTGATAAAGAGTATTAGTAAAGACCCTTTCCTCATTTACCATCATTCTCAAAGCTTTTATCTGTCTCTCGTGTAAACCTAACTCCTTAAGATTCAGTCTTCTTTTATCAGGCACTAAATCCAAAATATTTTCTGGTGCTGGAAATCTGACCACGAAACTACCTCCGCTTTCCAAAAAATCAGGTTCTTTTAATCCATGATTTTTGCACCAATCAATAATCTTATTCGTTCCCTTACCCCACTGTTCAATATACCTTATCAGGAATAAGATATTTGCAATTAGTGGATTCCTTGGAATTGATTGATGTTCTCCTTTTAACATATTTGGTGTTAAAGGTTCTGGTAACCTGCCTGGACTCCATATCTCTACTCTGTCATCGTAGATTCCAATCTGGATGTTGCCCGTTAAAAAATAATCTCTATGGCAGACAGCGTTTACTATTGCTTCTCTAAGTGCCTCTGGAGGATACTCCCAAACTTCCTGACGCTCAAACATAATGATTTTTGCAGCCTTTTTGATATGTGTCAGCACAAACTTTTCAGCATTATCAATCTGGTCAATTATATTTCCTTCTATGACCTTCATATCAATAAACTCCTGGGCTGTTACCCCTTTGAATCGTCCACACCTTAGCCTTGCCTCCAAGAAGAATTTTTGAGGGTCCTTACCAAACATAAGGATAGCCGCATTTGTTAATTTCCCATCACGGGTGAGTTTTAGTCTGTTCATAGTTTCTTTTATAGATATAGCCGTATCTACTTCTAAATTTCTTTCAGCCTTCGCTTTCTTTAAGAAACATCTTACCCTTTTCTCATCAATATCTTTCCATGTTGCCCCTTTGCAAATCTGAGCATCGAAGAGAAGTTTTGTTTTATTTTTATCAAGAACTATTCTTTCATATTCAGTCCTTTTCATTTGTTTCGTGACATCCCCTACCCTGATGAATGGTTTACCGGCGGCAGTATATGGCTTATCTCTTCCTTCTGTTACCTCTATCACAATGATATTTTTCTCAAAAACCTTTACGGTTTCTATATTTGGATATATAGGCGGATCGGTTTTGTCTATAATTCTATTTACTAATCTGCCAAGAGTGTCCTTTCCTATATCAATCCCAGTGACCCGATCTTCTATATTTTCCTTTCCTTCTTTAATTCCCACAAAAACTACTCCACCTGCAGTGTTAGCAAAAGAGCAAACAATTTCAATAATCCTGTCAGTGTCGGACAGAGATGGCTTATATTCAATCTTATACGTTTCTGTTTTTCCTAATAAGCGGATTGTTTCTTTCTCAGGCATAAATCTTTCCTCTTAGACTTTTGTTTCTCTACCCATCTATCAATTTCTTCCTTCTTAAATCTCCACTGCCTACCAACCTTGTATGATGGAATCTTGCCAGACTGAGCCATCTTGTAGATTGAAGATGTGCTCATCTGTAAATATTCAGCAATCTGTTCCAGAGTTAACCATTTATCCATATTCGACTCACCTTGCTTATTTTTATTAACCATTGCTAATATATGATAATAAATAATAAGACAACAGTCAAGTGCTTTTTCTTGCCTCTCAAACTCTTCAAAATATCCTGAAAATATTTTTAAAATCCCTTACCCAGCAGAAAGGAATTGAAAGGAATCTTTTGACCAAAAAGTTCATCAAAAACATCCTTTATTCAAAAGAGCAAATACAAATAAACCTTTATTATTCAGAAGATTCTGACACCTTCAAAAATTCAATCCTTCCTTCAGGGGTTGGGTCGGGTGGGGATAAAAAAGAAAAGGAGACTTCCGTTTCTCTTTCCGAAAATCCCCAGTTCGTATTGTCAAGAATGGCTCCGCCATCAAAATCACTGCGAACAGTCCCTATAATTTTACCAAATACT
>JBKHJA010000051.1:0-18397 GCA_046538375.1 Candidatus Aminicenantota bacterium | reverse complement strand
GGACGGACCGTTTTTCTTTTTACGGATATCCGGTGGAGCTGACCCCAAACCTCCACAAACTGACCCAGACAGGGGCTGTATTCCGTCGGGCTTACTGCTACGGAGGCAACACCACCGCCTCCATGGGAGCGATTTTTACCTCCAGATTTCCCTACTGGCCTTTGGAAGTTCCCGGCGGAGGAGGGCGGTGGGATGTGAAACACCACTTCGGCTTCTCCCGTTTCCAGAGCGCTGATGATTTGAAGCCGGGGATCCCGGATTCTCTTCCCACCCTGCCCCTGATCCTCAAAGAGCATGGTTACACCACAGTGGGGCTCTCCACCAATCCCTACCTGACTCGAGATTTTAACTTCAACCGGGGATTCGATTTCTTCGAGGAGTTCAGTTCCCACTGGAGGCAGCCCTATCCAGGAGTAGAGCTGGTCATAAAAAAGCTGGATGCCTATCTTTCCCAACTCAAAGACCAGGCCTTCTTTGCCTGGATTCATTTGATGGACATGCATCATCCTCTGAGGGAGTTTGAGCCCTATCTGGAGGAAGCCAGATCCAGAGGAGACCGGACTGGGCCTCCGGCTCCTCCTGTATCAGAATGGACCCAGGAGGCGGTCCATATACTGACGGATTTCGGAAGCCGGCATGTCCCCGACTGGGAGGAAGGCGGGAAAGGACTGAAAAAAGCACGGGATATGTACATCCTGGCTTATGAGGCGGAGCTTTTCCGGATTGACAGACAGATAGGCGTGCTCATGGATAAGCTCCGCCAGTACGGGCTGGAACAGGATACGCTTTTGATGGTGGTGACCGACCACGGAGAGGAATTTGCCGAACACACCTACTGGGATCATCGGGGGCAGCTCTACGAGCCCATCGTGCGCGGAGTGTGGATGATGCACAACCCCCTGCTTTTTCCCTCGCCGGTGAAGGTGGAAGAGAGGGTCAGCCTGGTGGATCTGATGCCCACTCTTGTGGATTTATTAGGTCTAAAGCACAGAGGTACCCCTTTTGACGGAGAATCAAGAATCTCGCTTTTGAAAAAAGCACCCCAGGGAGAGGATGGGCTGGTGTTTGGGGTATTAGACCGGAGGGCTTATGTGATAGAAGGAGACCACAAGCTGATGCTCAACGGCGATTACGGAAAAAAGAGCCGGGGTGCTCATCCAGACCCGCCGCCAGCACCGGTGGAACTCTACAACCTGAAAGAGGATCCCCATGAGCTCCACAACCTGGCAGAGAAATCTCCCGAGATTGCAGACAGATTATTGGTGAAGCTGAAAAAGGCTTTTCTCAACAGAGGCATCCGTTTTTGGGAAGAGGGGTCTTCTAAGGAGCTCTCCAAAAAAACTCTGGAACGGCTGAAATCGCTGGGTTATATCAAATGACAGGGCGGTATTGGGTTTTCCGTTTATGATGTTTTCCTCAGGTAGGAGGGAGATATCACTTCAGAGCCCTGGGTTCCAGGGATTATCCACATCAATTGTATAGAGGCGAATCCTTCAGCCTCAAAATATTCCAGCTTTATTTTATGTGAGCCTTTCTCAAGTTTTACTATACCCCTCCGTTCCTGAGCTGCGTGGATATTCCAGTCATTGATGATGAGCTTATCATCGATCCATAACCTTGCCCCGTCGTCGCTTTTGGTTATGAAACGGTATTCTCCACTTCTTGGAACTTTAATCCGGCCTGTCCACCGGATAGAGACGTGGTCTGAGTGGTCGGCTGCCACCTTTCCCAGCCCCCATTGGAAATCGATCTTTTTGTCCGTTTGAGTTTTTATCAATTTTTCAAAGTTCTGGCCGGCAAAATAGGTTCCGGTGAGTCCGTTGTTTTGGGACAGGACATAGCGAATGCCCAGGAATAAAACCACAGCCACCACCGCGGCTCCGATTAAACCGAAAGCGAACTTCCTCATCAATTGTCTTTTTTTCAGTTCTTGGGTGGTGCGGAGCGTTTTTTTGATGAATTTGTTGGCTTTAGCCAGAAAGCTTTCTATCTGTTTATAGGTTGTATCTACGGCCTTGATGCTTTCTTTGCTGAGATCCAGAGGGTGTTCCCTGCTGTCTTTCTCCGCATCCTGGAGCTTGGCCAGAATTTCATTCAAGTCCGTATCTGAGCCTATTTTCTTGCCCCATTCTTTTTGATTGTACTCCTCCAGGAGACGGGATGTCTCAGGCAGATCTTCGGTGTGAAGCATCAGTAAGGATTTGACAGCACTGAGGAGAGAATCTCTGAACAGGGGAATGCAGGTCCTGTATTTTTCTGATTCGTACAGCAGAGCGGCTGATTCGAAGCTGTCCTCAGCTACAGCCATTTCCGCAAACACTTTGTCCCTGATGGCCAGTATTCTTTTGTCATCCATGGCGGGCTCCTCAAGAATAATTTTTAGGTATTATAAATATATAATCATTTTTTGTCCAATAGAAAAGAAAAAGCAATCTTCCCATATTCCGTGATGAAGGGTGAGGATTGGGGTTCTGAAGCACGTTTAATTACTTTTTGTATCTGTAGTTTTTGTGATTTCGTAGAGGTAGGCCAGGGTGCCTTTGTCGGAAATTTTTGTTATGAGATCTCCCCTCTGGTCTAAATAGTCCAGGATAAGGAGGCGTTCGTTTTCCCTGTAATGGGAAAAAACCACCCACAGCCTCGTGTCTTTATCCAGGAATTTTTCCAATTCCCGCACATATTGGCTGGGGTTGTCCCGGTGGTATTCTCCCCAGAAGACGTTCTGTTTGTCCCTCAGGTCTGGGTATCGGGTGCGGGAGTAGTACTTGAAGGCTTCCAAGGCTCCGTAATACACGTAAATTTTATCGCCGGGATGGATCCTTTTCTCCAGTTTGCGCAAAAGAGGCCTCATTTCTTCAAAACTCACCGGGTGTTTGGCGGTGTGAATAAACTGAGAAACAGGAGGCACCACCATCAACACCGCCAGGAGAAAAAGAGGGATGAGCATCCTGCTTGTCCGCAGTTTGATAAACATAAAGTCCAGTCCTTTGGCAAAAGAGAGATAAAGGAGAGGGGCCGCAAACAGCATCAATCTGGAGCCGCCAAACGGGTAGCGCCTGAGAAAAGAAGCGGCCAGGACCAGAAGAGGGGGAAGCAGAATATAGATGAGGAATCTTTTTTTGGAATTTTTGTAAAAAAGAGAAAGGCCGATGACCATGATCACCAGGGAAAGGTAGAAATAGGGAACAGAAAAAAAGTCAAACATTTTGACAAAGGACCGGCTGAGCCATTTGAGGAATACGCCCGGGGAAGTGGTTCTGGGATAATAAGGGAGCCAGTAGCTTTGGGCAGACACCAGGCTCTCTGAAATCTGATGGCGGAGATGAAAAAGGAAAAAGAACAAAGAGAAAATGAACACCACTGATCCAGAGGCTAAAATTTTCTTCCAGTATTTTTCCAGAGGAAGAGAGAGGAGGAGGACTAAAAAAACGGCGGGAACCATAAACGCAAGCGAATGGTCAAACCCGATCCCCAGGATGCTGAACAGGATGAGTCCTGTCCAGTCACGATTTTTATCATGGCTGACCACTCTTTCACACAGATACACCAGGAGGATGGCGAAAAACATGGCACTGGTGTACTGTTTCAATTCTTGAGAATAGCGCACCGCATGGGGAGAAAAAGAAAGAAGCAGAAGTGAAAGCAGAGCCGCTGTTTTTCCGGTGTGCTTCCTGATGATCCAGTAAAAAACCACCAGAGTTCCGATTCCAAAAAGGCAGGGCAGAAGCCTTAACACGAATTCGTTGTTGCCAAAGAAAGTGATAAGCACGTGAACGGCCAGGACAAAGAAAAGGGGAGCATGGAAGGAACTTTCCGCCAGAGCGCTCAGGCTGTCCTCAGATACGGCGTTGGCCACCCAGGCTTCATCCAGCCACAGCGATCTTTCTCCCAGATTCTGGAATCTGATAAAAATGGCCGCTGCCAGGATGAGCACCAGGAACACCAGATGCGTACGGCGCAGGGCTTTTCTTTGGCTTAGTTTCCTCATGGCTTTAGAAGAACTCTCTTTTCAGAATACACTTTTACCATCATGGGCCGGAAATGGGAACCACAAACTGGATGATGCTTTTTGGTTCCACGTCAAATCTCTCCAGTACGGAGCTGTCTTTCTTTTCCAAGCTGTCGTTGTGGTGGATATCAAACCGGGAGAAAACGAGGTAAGATTCTTTTTTCAGGGGGATACTGGCGTCAACACGGATGGCCATTTTTTTGAATCTCTTCCTGCTTGGATTGATGATGGTGATCACCAGTTCTTTTCTCTCCCTCAGGAGAGCCAGCATTTTTAACTTCTTGAAGGCATGGATCACCTCCATCTGTTTTCCTCCCTTCACTCCTCTGGCCATCAGCCGGAAAGCATAGAAGGTTCTGGTTCTTTTCACCTGGTTGGGGTTGGAAGGATCAAATTTCAAAACTCCCAATCCTTTTTTGAATCCGCTGGCCTGTGAAGGACCCAGGTAAAGGGAGCCACAGGCCTTTCCTGAGGTCTGCAGATACAGAATGTGAGCAATCCTCAGGGCTGTCTCCAGGCTCTCTGGGTCATGATAGGGCCACCAGGCCCATTCACTGTTGAAGATGGAATTCACAGCGTGAGGGGCATAACGGGAAAGAAGTGATCTGGCTTCATCCAGTGTATCCCTGTCTTTCAGATGACCGCCCACATTGTGATAGGAAATCCCATCCACATAAGACCGGCCCTGTCTCAAAATCTTCGCAATCCATTCCCTGTTCCAGGAAGCCAGGCCGGGACCGATGATTTTAGCCTGGGGCCAGGCGTTCTTTATGCCCTGCCAGGCATTCTGGAGAAGGAGCATGTACTGGGAAGGGCTGATCCCACCTCCAGGACCTTGATAGTGAGGGAGGAAAGATTCGCCGTCAAAATAGCCGATATCAGGCTCGTTGGTGATTTCAAAATACTCTGCTGCGGCCGGGTAATTTTCCGCTATGAATTTAGCCAGGCCAAAACAGAAATCTTTCCAGATTTTAAGAAAGGTGGAAGAGGAAGTGATACGGGAAGGATTCCAGGGGCTCTTATAGGAAGGATTGAGGCAGATCAGGGCTTTCCAGCCCAAATCCCGGCATCTGTGGAGGGCATAGGAATAGGAGGTTTGTTCGCTTTTGGCCCAGCAGGCTTCCCTGTTTTCCAGGCCCTTTTTTATCTGATCCGGGAGAGAGTCATAGCCGCTTATTTTGGCGGGGAGGAAATGTTTGATGGAGAATCCTATCCTCACCATGTTGATCCCTATCTCCTGGCCGTAGCTGTCCCAGGAAGGAGCCCTTGAGCTCAGGGGCCCGGCTCCCGCAGGACCGCCGTCCACCCAGCCCCGCCCGCTCCAGCCAATATACTTCAGTCCATAGCCGATGCATTTAGGGGTGACTGTGATTTTTTTCATCGTGTCCGGCTACACTTTGATACCACAATTTTTAATGGCATTTCTGAATTTTTGCGCACAGATTTTCCGGGTGTAGTGATCTTCCAGGGCTTTTCTTCCCCGTTTTCCCATTTTCTCAATCTCGTCCCTGTGGTCAGAGGCCCAGAGCAGAGCTTTTCTCAATTCCCGGACATCGGACGGCGGGACAGCCATGCCGCAGCCAAACTCCCGCACCATTTTGTCTATCTCGCTTCCTTCATCCACAGCCGCCAGGAACGGCCTGCCGGCGGCCATGATCCCGTAGACTTTGCTGGGAACGATGATCCCCTTCATTCCTTTCTTCAGGGTGACCAGGTGAATATGGGCTGCGTTCAGAGAGAATTTCAGGTCCTCTTTTTCCTGGTATGTCAGGAATTTTACGTTCTTTAAATTAAGAGAATCGGCCAGGTTCAATAACTTTTCTTTGGAAGCCCCTTCCCCCACCAGGACAAACAGGATGTCTTTGAACTCTCTGAGCGACCCGGCTGTGTAAATGATTTTTTCAAGATCCTGGGAGAGCCCCAGGTTTCCGGAATACATCACCACAAATTTGTCCCTAAGGGAGTGCTTCCTCACAAAGTCATTTTTTTCCCGGTCTACAGGATAAATTTGGCCGGGATCTGCCCAGTTCTCCACCACCTCGATTTTATGCGGGGGGACCTGGGTTCTTTGCCGCAGCCGTTCTTTCATGTCTCTTCCCGGAACCACGATGGTGGTGGCGTTCTTATAGAGGAATCTGTTGCCGGCCCTGAGCATGGCGGTGAGCACAGGGTTGGTCATTCTTTGGTTCACCATGCCCACATCAGGCCATATATCCTGGGAGTAATACACGAATCCCGAGCGGTGGATACGGCTGTACACATAGGCGATTGAAGCCAGAAGCGGAGGGTCTGTTTCTGATATCACACAGTCCATCCTTTTCAAAAAGAAGGTCCACACAAAACAGAGAATATAATAAGACAGCAGGTTGATGACCCGGGTCAGGAAATATCTTTTGGGAAGGGTGGTGTTGTTTATTCTCCAGATGTTGATGTTCTGGTACCGGGATTTATGGACCAGTTTCCTGCTTTTGACCTTTCGGTAAAGAGGGTTGCCGCAGATCACGTGAACCTCGAAGTCATCCGCCAGCTCTTCACAGAGTTCTGTGAGCAGTTGACCGGTGGCCTCCACGTCTGGATAGAAAGACCTGTTCAGAAAGAGAAGTCTTTTTAAACCAGGCATTTTTTACTGCAAATTCATGTAGGTTTTGTAGGTGGTTAAAGATTTTTTCAGTTTATCCCTGAGTCCCCGAAAGGGGGATTGAAAAAAGCACTGCTCCACTTTGCCGACCTCCTCGAGTTTATGGGCCTGTATTAACGCTTTTTTCAGTTTTTTTCTCTCCTCCAGGAGATAGCCCAGATTTTTGCAGGCCTCCATCTTTGCTTTAAGGAAAGGAATCCCTTTTCCCGAAAATAAGAAAAACAGGAACAGGATGGATTCATAAACGAAGTGGCTCCACATGTATTTGGCCAAAAGAGGTCCCTGCATATTTTTGATGAACAGAAATTCGATGTTCCTCCGGCCGTAATGGATGTAGAACCGGCTCTCTCTATCCTGCTTCACCCCGCCGTGGTGGTAGCAGACCGCTTCCGGCTCATACACACATCCATACCCGAACAGCCTCAGCCTGAAAGCCAGCTCTGTGTCTTCAAAATAGATAAAATAGCGGGGATCAAAAAGGCCGATCCGGTCGATGGCCTCTTTCCTGTACAGGGCCGCGGTGGCGCAGGCCCCGAACACTTCTTTTCTGCGGTTGACTTCCGGAGAATCCACAGCAAGGCCTTTGTAATCCCACCCAGCGCCAAACCCCAGAAACTCCACTCCCGCGGTGTCGATGGTGTTTCTTTGATGATAATAGATATTTTTGGTGGCCACACTGCCCACTCTCTTTTTTTGGTCACTTTGAAAGACAGCCAGGGCCTTTTCCAGCCAGAAGGTGTCCAGGACCGCATCGTTGTTGACCAGGGCCAGGTATTCTCCGCTGGCCTTTTCAAGGCCCATGTTGCTGGCCCGGGCATAGCCGTAGTTTCTGTCCAGGGCCATCAGGTGGTGAATGTTGTATTTTTTTCTGACCAGATCCAGGGAGCTGTCAGAGGAATGATTGTCCACAAAGATGATTTCTGTATTCCTGTAAGTCTGGGACAGGATGGAGTCAAGACATTCCTCCACAGTTTCCCTGCCGTTCCAGTTAACCACCATGAAACTGACTTTTTCCTGTTCCATTTCTTATGCCCTTAAATTTAAGTTTTATAAAAGTTACGTGATTGGATGAAGATAGAATTAATGTTGGAGGGTAAATGGCGTTAAAAATCTGAACTAGAGCGGAGACATTTTCCTCCAACATTTAATCCTTTTTTTATCCCGTCACTCTGATTTTTTTATTTCCTTGAGTTTTAAAAAAGGAGCCAGGAAAAGATATTTTATTTTACTCAAGGCCCACAAAATAAGGTATTCATAGGATTTTCTGTTCTTTTTGAAATATTTAAGAAGGCTCTTTTGAAATTCAAGGATTCTTCTGGTCTCAGGCCACTGCCCTGAGCTTTTGGATAAGAAATGGACCGCCGAGGCATCAGGATAATGGACGATCTTCCAGCCAGCCTTTTTCATCCGCAGACAGAGGTCCACTTCCTCAAAATACATCCAGTATCTCTCGTCAAAACCTCCCACCTGGCGTAAAGCCCGGGCTCTTGTGAACATAAAGCTTCCCATGATCTGGTCCACTTCCCTGGTGTCAGAGTGGCCCCAGTCCAGCATCAGGTAGTCTCTGAAAACTTTCATGCGGGGAAAGAAATACCTCAACCCCAGAACAAGGGGAAAGAATACTTTAAAGCTGGGAAATTTTCGGCAGGAGTGCTGGAGGCTTCCGTCCGGAAAGGTCAGCCTGCAGGAGGAGGCTCCCACCTCCGGATTTTTTTCCATGAATTCGAACATGCGGTCCAGGCAGCGGGCATTGACTTTCACGTCGCTGTTTAAAAAAAGGATGTATTTTCCCTTAGCCTGGGCCAATCCCTGGTTGTTGGCCCGCCCGAATCCCTGGTTTTCTTTATTTTTGATGAGGTTCACTTCTGGAAAGCTTTTCTCCACCATTTCCGCGCTGCCGTCCGAGGAGGCGTTGTCCACCACCACAATCTGGTAAGTGATGTTCCGGATATGGGCCTTTATGGATTCCACACACTGACGCAGGAGATCCCGGGTGTTCCAGTTGACGATAATGATGGAGAGATGGCATCCCATGTCAGTGAATTTTGATCCGGAAGTCTTCGCTGTCAAAGGTGAGGTTGGGATTGTAGTAAGGGTCAGAGAACAGGACTTTTCCCCATCTGTTTTTCATGTACATGATTTCGTCAGGATTGAGGTCATAGCCGCGGCTGGTGGACTCGTAGTGGTACAAAGCTGCATAGGGGGTGTAGACAATCAGGTATCCCTTTTCTCTTATTTTCAGACACAAATCCACATCGTTGAAAGCTACCGAAAGGTGGATCTCGTCGAATCCTCCCACCTCTTCAAAAAGCTTTTTCTTGGTCATCATGCAGGCCGCGGTCACCGCACTGTAGTTGCGGATGGTGTTCAACGCTCCAGAATAGCCGTTGCTTTGAGAAGGAAAATGTTTGTGGGAATGTCCGGCCACTCCCCCTAATCCCAGGACTGTGCCGGCGTGCTGGATGGTGTCGTTGGGAAAGATCAATTTTGCTCCCACAGCCCCCACTTCTCTTCGGCTGGAATGCTCCAGCATGGCCGAAAGCCAGCCCGGGGAGAGGACTTCAATATCGTTGTTTAAGAACAGAATATGCTGGCCTCTGGCTTCAGTCACCGCGAAATTGTTGATCTTGGAGAAGTTGAATTCATGTTTGTACTCCACGATGCGGATATTGTCCTTCTCTCTCAGCTCATCAAAATAATCACGGGTTTCTTTTTCCTGGCTGTTGTTGTCCACAACGATGACCTCGTAGTTTTTGTGCTCTGTTTTTTCCTGGATGCTGCGGATATTTCTTTTAAGGAATGAAACCATGTCTTTCATGGGGATGATGATGGAAACCAGGGGAGAGCCTTGGATGCGGCGGCGGACCCGGTAGCTTTCAAACTCATCAAAATGGATCCCTTTTTCCACGGTTCCCTCAATTTTCCGCCTGTTTAATGCCTCCCTCAGCGCCTTCATGGTGTTTTCAATATGGGAGATTTTTTCTTTATGAAAGGTGGCTGCTGAGCCCTTGACCTGCCTCCAGTGGTAAAGGACTTTGGGAATGTGGAAAATGTTTTTGGTTTTTTCTGTAAACCGCAGCAGAAGGTCATAGTCCTGGCTTCCTTCGAATCCTTTCCGGAAGCCTTTTATGCGGTCCAAAAGCTTTCTCCTGAACACAGAAAAATGGCAGATGTAGTTGTAAGAGAGGAAGAGGTCTGGTGACCAGTCAGGCTTGAAGTACGGCTCTGTGCGCCTTCCCTCTGGGTTTATCTTGTCCTCGTCGCTGTAAATCAGATCAGCTTCGGGATTTTTGTTTATAAGTTTTACGTTTTCGTACAGCGCATCAATGGAGAGTTCATCGTCATGGTCCAATAAGCCCACAAACTCCCCTGCGGCCATGGACAGGGCTTGATTGGAGGCTTCTGAAATACCTTTGTTCTTCTCCAGGAACTTGATTTTTATCTTTTGGTTCCCCCTGTATTTTTTAAGGGTTTCTTTGACCTGTTTTCTGGTGGAAGCATCATCCACCACGCACAGTTCCCAGTTCTGGTAAAGCTGTCCTAGTACAGAATTTACAGCCTTCTCCAGCCACACTTTCTCCACGTTATACACCGGCATGATGATGCTTATTTTCGGATTGTTCGGAAATTTTTCTATTTCTTTCTTAATTTTCTTTATTTTTTCCTCATCCAGTGCATTCTGCTCCATCCAGATATCATAGATGTCCCTGGTCCTCAGCATCTCTCTTTTCTTGACTTTCTGCCTAAAAGAGGAGAATCCTTCCCTGGAAATGGTCAGCACCGCTTTTTGCAGCGGAGGAAAGATTTTCAGCATCTTCATGTAGAAAAGCCTCCTGAAAAAATCTGCCATCCGCCAGACCTTGGAATTGAGGATCATGTTCATGTTGTTTTCGATATTCCGGATGTGGACTTCTTTATCGTATATGTCTTTTTGCAGATTCTTTATCAGGCTCTGTTTTTTCTCCACTTCCTGTCTGTAGTTCTGCAGGTGAATCTTCTGGTCTTCGACTTCTTTTTTCAGGTTTTCGATGAGTTTGGCTTTTTCCCGGACTTCCCTGGTGAAATTCTTGAGGTGGATATTCTGGTCCCCCATGGTTTTATTCTGGTCATAGACCACCTTATTCAACTGATCGATCTGTCTTTCCATCTGCTCCAGCTTGTTTTTATCCCTTAATGCCTCCAGGCTCAGCAGAGTCTGCAGGTTGGAGAAGTCAGCTTTTTCCAAGGTCAAATCCTTGTGCTTTTCTCTGTAAGTTTTGAAATGGTCAGAGATTAGTTTCAAAAGCGGCCTGTGTTTTTTTTGTTTGCTTATCACATACATACGGCGGTATGCGGGCGGCCGCTGGTCGCTTTCATAGAAACTGCGGTTGTAGAAGCGGTCCACCAGGGTGACCAGTTTTTGGGAGTCAGGAAGCTCCAGCAGATAATGTTTGACCATCATGGCCAGAAGCCAGTTGTTCAAATAGCCGGAGGGGAAATCACAGGAAATTACTTTTTTCTTCTTCAAAAAAGACTCCATGACCTTGAAATCAGGAAGGCCGCGGCTGAGGTGTTCTTCCAGCTCTTTGTGCTTGCCCTTCAGGGTCCTCATTATGTATTCGTTCAGTATTTTCTCAGCCAGGACACTGTTTTCTGTCCTGAAAGGTGCTCCCAGGATGATGAAATCCCTGGCTGTTTTCAAAAGATTATCCAGGAACTTCTCTCTTTTTTCTGAAGGAATGTGCTCCAGGACATCCTGGCAGTTTAGAACATCGAATGTCCGGGGAGGGAAAGGCACGGCCAGAGCATCTCCCCGGACATAGGGAGTAAGCCGGCACTCAGCCGTGTCCAGAACCAGGATGTTTTCCTCGGGCAGAAATTCCTTAAGAGGGAAAGTGTCCTGGCCGGCGGCATTCTTGAAATAACCGCCCACGTCCAGGATTTTGGGCCTTTTTCTTCCTGTTTCCTTCTTGATGATGGAGATGATCTCTGCTGCTGCCCGGTGCCGCTGGTACTGGTCAAACGGCATGTCCAGGAGATGGTCGTTTTTATCCTCGGCCATGATGCCTCCATTTGGAGGGGATGTACACCACTCCGTACCGCTCTTTTATTTTATCCGTCTCCACCACAGAGAACCGGAAGCATCTCTCCCAGTGGTCATAGGCGTGCAGGCAGGTATAATCATAGATGGAGGCGGTAAAGAAGTAAGTTCCGGGAAGAAAAGGGATAGAGGGAATGGTGTAGTCGATGAAACCGTTCCCATGGATAGAATGGATATCATATTGGCTCGTTTTGGTGTTGGGGCCGTTGATGTGCACCCCCTCTTCCCTGTAAAAGGCGATCCCGAACACAGGTTTTTTGATTTCTTGATGGGCTGTGTAGTGGATCCTCGCATTAAGCGGGTCTCCTGTCTTGAAAACTTCACTTTTCCTGTTGTGCCTGTCAAAAAATTCAATTTTGGTGATTTCCGCTTCTCTGCTTCCCCAGCGGCTGGCTTGAGGGGGCGGGGGAGCTGAGGCTTCCTGTGGAGGGGCAGCCTCCTCCTGACCAGCGGGTTCTTTCCCTGAGATTTCTTTCTGCTCTTCCCTCAGCCCCTTTTCTTCCTTTGTGTAGATCAGGGTGTGGTATTCTGAGATCACATCCACCGGATTTCCCTGTGAGACCAGGAGCCCGTCATCCAGAAGATAGACCCGGTCGCACATCTCTTCTATGGTTTGAAGATCATGGGAGACCAGGACAATGGTTTTTCCTTCCTCTTTGAAGCTGTTTATTTTGTGAAGGCATTTTTTCTGGAATTTTTCATCCCCTACGGCCAGGATCTCATCCACCAGAAGGATATCGGGATCCACGTGGATGGCGATGGAAAATCCCAGCCTCACATACATCCCCGACGAATAGGTTTTTATGGGATTGTCGATAAATTTTTCAAGTCCAGAAAAAGCGATGATTTTCTCCAGGTTGTCCTGGATTTCTTTTTTGTTAAACCCCAGGATAGAGCCGTTGATGGAGATGTTTTCTCTTCCCGAGAGTTCGGCGTGGAAGCCGGCTCCGATCTCGATAAGGGAAGCTATTTTCCCCTGGGTGGAAATTTCGCCTTCATCCGGGTACAGGATTTTGGCGGTAAGCTTGAGCAGCGTGCTTTTGCCGGAGCCGTTCTCCCCGATCACCCCGATGGTTTCCCCTTTTTTTATGGTCATGTTGATATTTTTCAGGGCCCAGAACTCATCATAATAGGATGATCTCTTCCCGGTCAGGAAATTCAGCACCGCGTATTTGAGGTTCAGATTTTTCTGGTGGTAGATCCTGAATTTCTTGGAGACGTTGCTGATTTTGACGGCGTCTTTCATATTTCTTCTGCCAGCCTCCTGTTGTAGCTTTTGAACACCGCATGGCCGATGATGAAAAAAACCACTCCCGCCACAAACAGAGCGAGCAGTTCATACTGCGAAGGCCATCGGTTGTAGAGGAGGGAATCTCTGTAGGCTTCCACAAATGAGACCATGGGGTTCAGCCGGTAGAGGGATTGGAACCTTTCCGGGACAAAGCTCACCGGATAGATGATGGGGGTCAGCCAGAACCAGATCTGAAGAAAAATTTCCAGAAGATGCCGGATATCGCTGAAGAAGACATTCAGGGCCGATAATATGTAGGCTAATCCCAGGGTGAAGGCCAGTTGAAAAACGATGAGCAGAGGCAGGAGCACCAAAGGAAGACCAAGCTTGACTTTGAATATGAGAAGGGCGGGGATGAGAATGAGGAAGGTCAGCAGGAACTGGACCAGGTTGGAGAGGACTATGGAGAGGGGGAGGATTTCCCGGGGAAAATAGACTTTTTTGACCAGGTTGGCATTGTCCTTGATGGAGCTTACCGACATGGAAAGAGACAGGCTCAGAAATGTCCAGGGGAGAAAGGCACACAGGAAAAAAATAGGAAAATTCTCCACCCTGATTTTGATGATGTATTTGAAGGCAATGGTGTACACGATCAGCATGACCAGCGGGTTCAGAAGCGACCAGAAAAACCCCAGGATGGATCCTTTGTACTTGACTTTCAGGTCCCTGGCCACCAGGTTGTACACCAGGTTTTTGAACTTATAAATTTCCTGCAGTTTGTTGATCATTTTGTTTTTTCATAATCATTTTCTTATTTTTATGACCTGGGCGGGGGAGCCGGCAGCCACCGCAAATTCAGGGATGTCGGAGTTTACAAAGGAGTTGGCCCCGATCACACTGTCTCTTCCTATCCTGCAGCCGTCCAGCACCTTTACCCCGGCAGCAAGCCACACATTGTCCCCGATCTCTATCCCCTCACATTCCGCTCCTTGAAAGGCCACAGGAATATCTGTTCTCTCCATGGAGTGTTTGCCTCCTCCCATGAGATAACAGTGTGCAGCCACCAGCACGTCGCTTCCAATCCTCACCGTGCAGTCCCTGGAGAATATGATGCACATCATCCCGATGTTCGTCCTGCTGCCTATGTCGATGAATCCTCCCTTGCTGTTGAGCACGGTGTCTCTGCTGACCAGGGCTTGATCTCCGATTTTGATGCCGCTTTTTTGGCCTCCGTAGGCATCCAGGACAGCAAAGTCGTTTATGGCCGCATGGTCCCCGATCTCGATTTTATGAGGGTGTCTGAGGGTGACGCTTCTTCCCCAGATCACACCCCTCCCCGACTTTTTTAAAAGAAATCTGTAAAATTTTCCTCTGAAAAAGTAACCCAGGGCTCCCGGGAAATTTCCGAACAGGGAAGTGACGATTTCATAAAGGAGGAGATAAAAGAGCCCTTTATCCCCCACGGTCAGATGTTTGTATTTCTGGAAGGAGGAGCGGCTTTTGTCCTGAAGCTCAAAATGGACGCTTGTGGCCTGCTTTGTTTTGGAACGGTTCATTCCATCCTCACTCCTTTTTGAATCTTCCTCCTATTTTATCAAATTTTTTAAATCCAAATGCATTTCATGAAACTTCAGTAATCGTTTCTTTTTCCGTTATAGGGGGTGAGGGTGGGGGGTCGTCAGCACGCTTATTTTCCCCATCCCTCGCCCCTTTCAATCGACATCTATATTTATACTCATCACGGTTTTGGAAATGCTTTCTAAACTTCATGACCGGTTCTCCTTTATTGGATACATCTGTTCAAGGCTTTTTTGAATTCCTGGGCGATTCTACGGGAAGAGAAAAGTTCCTGGTACAATTCAAAGCCAGCCTGGGCGATATCTTCTCTGAGCTTTCTATCTTCTTTCAGCAGCAGGATAGAATCGGCCAGGGCCCGGGAATTTCCCATCTCACACAGGAGGATGTTGATCTTATGCGCGAACACTTCCCTGGCCGCAGGAGAACTGCCGGTTATGACCGGTTTTTTCATGGCCAGGGCTTCGTACACTTTTATGGGAATCCCTCTCCGGCCCTTAGGGGTGGTGCCGAAGATGCCCAGGCATATATCGGCCTTCTGGATGCGGCCAGGAAGGTCCAGGTAATTGACCCAATCGGTGAAGGATATGTTTTTGACCTCTAATTCTTCCGCCAGTTCCGCAATATCTTCTGATAACTGCCCGGAGCCAATGATTTCAAACTTTATATCCTTTTCCTCCTCCAGAAGTTTAGCCGCCTCCACGATATAAGGGATGCCCTGGAGGGGGATGAATTTTCCGTAAAAAAGGACCCTCAGGTTTGGGGAATCGTTTTGTTGAGCTTCCTGAGGGCGGGAGAAAAAATTTTTCTCATCCGCCCCCAGGGGGATCTTGAAAAATTTTTCACGGCGGATTTTGAATTCCCGGCAGTAATAATCCAGGTAGGTCTGGGTCTCGATTATGATGAGATCGGCCAGCCGGCAGCCTACTTCATCGATGAGATGGATGATTTTGGCGGTGATGGAATCTTTATGGATGTATTCTCTATCCTCCACGGATGTCTCATAAAGCGGAAAAACCGGAGTGAAAATCAGCGGTTTTCTCCTGAGTAAAGCCAGAAATTTGGCCAGCGGCACGTCAAAATAGCCGTTATAGCCCACCATGACCGCATCATGGTCTTTAAGGCCCAGGTATCGAATCATTAAACGAATATATATAAAAACCAGTTGAAAGACAATCAGGGGCAGAGATTTCAGTGAGAAAAATTCGATTTTCTCCCTTTTTTTCTCCCAGAAAGGAATATGGCAGTCAAGAGTTTTGATTTTGAGCCGCTGGCAGGCCTGTTTTAGAGTGAGTGTCCGCGGGAATGTGCTCTCGTAAGTCCCGAAAAAGCAAACAGAGTGAATTTTTTTGTGTGCTTCCATGTTTATCCAGAGATCTTTTTTCTTGCTTTTTTCACCCGAAATCTTAACTGATTTGAGAAATTCTTTCAAAATAAAAAAAGAGGACGGTTCTGTTTGAATCTTATCTCCCTGCGCTCGATCTAAGGGGAGATAAACAAAACCGTCCCCTATTTACCTGTTTGGCTTTGTCCCAAAGTGACGTGTTTAAAATAAAGTAGGATTAGTGTTGGGGGGTAAAAATCTGAACTAGAGCGGAGACATTTTCCTCCAACATTTTACCTTTTTTTTATCACATCACTTTGGGACATCCTCACATGTTTATTCTTGATAAATCTGATTGATTTTTTCTGCTGTTCGCATCCCGCTGGCCAGGCTGTGGTCCATGTTGAAATATTCCCATTCTCCGAACCGGCCGCAGGGGAAAATGTCATGTTTCCGGAGATAATCATGAATCTTTTTCACGTTTTTTCTATGGTCAAGGTCATAGATGACATAGGCGCATTTGATATCAGCTACGTCTGAGACCAAAATTTCATCATCGGGCAGCAGGATTTTGGCCTTGACCAAGTCCTCGATCACCCTTTCCACGATATTTTCCCGGCTTATTTTTTTGTACCGGGAGTAGGATGTTTCCGTGGTGATGGAGCTGCAGCCTTCAGGCGTGGTGTGGGGGGAGAGGTTCATCGGAAAGCTGATGCGGTGGAAGGCAAACTCGGGCTCGTAAAAATAGATGTAGTGGTAAGGGCTGACCTTCTCTCTTTTTATCCCCAGGTTGACACAGTAGACAGAGTTGTGCATGAGATCCCGGGCCGCTTTTCTCACCGAATCCGGGGCATGGTCGATGCGCCTGATGATATCGGGAAGAGGCAGGGTGGAGATGAGCTTCTGGTAGTACGCTCTGGTTTTGTCGCTGAACTCCAAGCATTTTTTCCTGGCGTAAATTCTGGTGGCCTCTTTCTTCAAATGAATGTTCCTGAGTTTGGGCACAAAAGAAAAAGGAAGGCCTTCGATCCCCCCGCGAACAGGATACCAGAATTCCGTGTTGAATCCGAAAAGCCGGGGATTGTCCCTGAGGGCGCCTTCCAGCAAATCATCCAGAGACAGGCGGGGAACCCGGTTCCACACCCATTCAAAGTTCATCCTCCGCGGCGGCACGGTCCAGATTTTCCTGGCGTAAGGGATCATCAGATGATCGGCTATGCCCCGGCCGAAATTCCAGATGATCCATTCCTCATAGTTTCTAGGCTTTTTGCTTTTCTTTAAAACGGTCTCCACAAATCCCAGGATGCAGTCTTTCACCACCGGCACAGGAAGACCGTGAAGATGCGACTGGAAGGGAAAGCGGGTGTAGGTGCCGCAGAATTTATGGTAGATCCAGGCTTCCCTGGACTGGATGCGAAGATTCTTTCCTAAAAGTTTCCTGATGAGGTCGGCTGTGTATTTATCTTTGGGAAACAGGATATGAGGGCCGTAGTCAAAGATAAAATCCTTCCTGTGGATGGAGCGGCACAGGCCGCCCACTTTTTCTTCTTTTTCGTATATGTCATAGTCTTTTTTCAGATGATAGGCCGCACTCAATCCCGATAAACCAGCACCCAGGATGACGATTTCACTCATTTTTGATTAAGAAGCGTGCTGTTTAAATTTTCGAGGTCAATCAGATTTTTCTTCCTTCCCTCTGTCGTTTTCCATTCTTCGGATCCGCCACAGGGCTTCTTCGATCAGCTTGCGGTTGGAGGAGATAAGGTCAGAGAGAACAGCCATGACCACCATAAGAAAACTGAGGATCAGCAGAATGGCGCTCAGGATCAACGACTGAATATGTCCTCCGGGATCGCCGGAAAAGAAGAATATCAAGAATCGGACTCCTGGGATCATTCCCCCGATAAAAAACAGGGTGGCCAGGGTGAGAAAAATTTTCAGAGGTTCGTGCATGGCATAAGTCCGAACAATGGTTGTACCTGAGTTTTTCAGGAAAGTAAACATATTTTTAAAGAGCCGCGACTCTCTGGCCGTCTGGTTTGTTTCAATGGGAACGCTTCTGACCGCCAGATTCATCTTGCCCGCTTGAATCAGGGTCTCCAGGGTGTAGGAAAAATTGGAAAGGACATTCATTTTCAAGGCAGCCTCCCGGCTGATGGCCCGGAATCCGCTGGTGGCATCGGGGATTTTTGTCTTGGACAGAATTTTGACCAGGCTGCTTCCCCATTTCTGGAGTTTTTTTTTGGTCCAGGAAAAATGAGGGATGGTCTGAGTCCGGCGGTCACCCACCACGATGTCGGCTTTGCCGTTTAAGATGGGGGCGATGAGCCTGGGAACCTCTGAGCCTTTGTACTGGTTGTCGGCATCTGTGTTGACGATGATATCCGCTCCCAGGCGCAGACAGGCTTGAAGGCCGGCCGAAAAAGCTGCGGCCAATCCCCGGTGTTTCTTGAATCGCACAATATGGTGGACGCCGTTTCTTTCAGCCACCTCAGCGGTCCCGTCGCCGCTTCCGTCATCCACCACCAGAATTTCCACCT
>JBKHJA010000001.1:0-59189 GCA_046538375.1 Candidatus Aminicenantota bacterium | reverse complement strand
GACACGATCCCAATTTCAGAAAATTGGGTCATGTCCCCAATTTCCTCCCTCATATGCATTGTTTCCAGCGAATTCATGAATAATCCAGGTTATATAATATTGAAAAGCCACAGGCAGCTTTCATGTTGCAGCGGCAATTTGATCAGGGGAAAATTTTATAGACTTATTTATTCTTCTCTTGAAGCACTTTAAGCGTTCTCAGCCGATTGATGGCAGCGGCAAGTTCCAGAGCCCGGAAAGCGGCATAATCGCCCACCGGCTTAGGGTTGAGGACATCCAATCCTTTTTCTCTAATATCCTCCAGCACACCGGCGATGATTTCCTCCAAGGTTCTCTCCCCGTTCATGTATTTACGGACATAATAGATGGCATCTCCTATAGCCCTGGTCTGACTGATATCCACGAGCTGCTCCAAAGCGGAAAGATCGATGCGCTGGGTGCCGAACATTATGGAATGCCTGCCCTTACAGGCAATCTTCACCTCTCTTTTCCCTTTCCTGGGATTAAAACTGTGAGCCAGAGGAATCCGGCGGGTGATTCTGCCAAAGTGTGGGCCTCCTTCGGCTTGACGCTCGGCTTTGTATTTTCGGGCAATGGCTAAGGCCTGTTTGGTCAGGTCATGGGGTTTGTAGTCCATCATGCACACCACACAATCAGCCACGTCAAAATAATCTCCTGATCCTCCTATAACCAAAATAGTGGAAATCCCCAGACCTGTGTACAACTGACGGATTTTATCCAGGAAGGGAGTTATGGGCTCCTTGTCCTTGGAGACCAGTTCCTGCATCCTGTGGTCCCTGATCATGAAATTGGTGGCCGATGTATCTTCGTCAATGAGCAGAACTTTAGCTCCTATTTCTAACGCTTCTATGGTGTTTGCCGCCTGGGAAGTGGAGCCGCTGGCCTCCTCTGTGAAGAATTCTTCGGTGGTCTGGCCAAAAGGAAGATTGGATATAAAAGGCGAAATATCCACCTTTTCGATACGCCGGCCATCTTCGGCTCTTATTTTAACAGCCGAAGGATCTGTCACCACCCGTTCTCTTCCATCTCCGGGGACATGATTGTACACTCCCATCTCTAAGGCGCGAAGCAAAGTGCTCTTGCCGTGATATCCTCCTCCCACCACCAGGGTCACCCCTTCACGTATTCCCATTCCAGTGACCAATCCGCTGTTGGGTGTTCTCATCTCCACCCGCAGAGTGGATGGAGATTCAAAGGGAACCACCCGGCCATAAGCAAGAGGTCTAGGGTCCACACCACTGGCCCGGGGAAGTACAGCCTTATCAGCCACAAAGGCCACCAGGCCTTTTTCTCGAAGCTGCTGGCGCAGCGAATCTGCATCCTCTGCGGTTTTTATATGGCTGTAGAGATGTTCGCGGTCAACATTCTTAAAAAACAAGGAGGAGTGGACAATCTGAGGGAGCTCCTCAAAAAACATGGCCACGGCATGGGAGCCTGCAATTCTTCTTCCGAAAGCTGGCAGCCCCATGATAAACCTGGCTTCGATGTGTGAATCAAGGATGAAGGCTGAAGTGCGTTCCAGGATTTCCTGGCCTGGCTGGTCTATGGAAATGAGTCCGCTTTTCCCTGTTCCTCGAGAACCCCTGGCGATTCTCTTTGAAGCCTGGTAAAACATGCGGGCGATAAAATCCCGCAGAGCGATTTCCCTGCTTGGGCTGCAGTAGGAGTCAGGTGGGAAATCAGCGGTCGGTTTGGCCACTCCTACCCGAAGCCGGCTGGGAGAAGCGAAAGGATCCCCCTGAACATGGTCGATATACAAAGTGAATTCTCCAAAGTCGTAGACACCTTTGATGTCTTTATAAGCTTTGTAGCCCCGGTGGTCTATTTTTCGAAGAGTATTCCTCAAATCATGCTTGTTCAGCATTATTATCCTTTCCTTTTCCAATCTCTCACATTTGTCCACACTGAGGCTGTCAGAGCCAGCATCAAAAAAAGAACCGCAAAAACATCTACCATTTTTTGACTTATATCCCATCCAGTCAAAGAGTCAACCAGAAATTTGGTATAAGAATCGGGCATATCAAAATGTCCCAACTTCATTCTTACCTGCCAGTGCCATTCTGTACTGGGACAAAAGCCAAACCCATACCAAATTCCCAGGAAAAACCAAGAAAAGGAAGTCAATAAAATCACCACAAGATTCGCTAATCTGGTTTTCTGCCAGATCCATCCCCCCAGGATAAAAATCATCAGGCTGGAATGAAACAGGTAAAAGAACTTATCCAGAAAACTGTACATACTTCCTTCTTCTCCAAAGAACTTATAACAGAAGAAACTTTGGAGTCAACCGGGAGGGAGAACCCCGGCAGGCCGCAGGGCATATCAACCGATGGTCAAACAAACATAAACACTCCTCCACCGCTGCGAAACAACCTAGGGCGTTGAATTCTTTAATGCTTTAGGGAGGATTGAAAATCAGGAATGTTACTTGGTCTAGGGAATAATTTCTTTTGCTCTATATCAATGGGGATCTTTTGTTGGCAAGCCGATGGTAAGGATCCAATTTCCTGGCTTCATTCCCTTCTCGGTCTGGCCACATTCACCTTGAGATTTCTTCCCTCAACTTCTGTGTCGTTAAGCTCTTGGATAGCTTTTTCAGCTTCTTCCTGTTCTGCCATCTCCACAAATCCAAAACCTCTTGACCGGCCTGTCATACGATCCTTAATGATCTTCACCGATGTCACTTCACCAAACTGTTCAAATAGTTCTCTAAGTGATTCCTCTTTCATTCTGTAGGCTAAGTTGCCCACGTAAATCTGAACCGCCATTATACACCTCAAAAAAATAAATTCACCTTGGAACGAAGCACCCCTTTTTGTCTTAAACTCAAAGAAGTGAACGCCAAGAGTGTATAATTATTCAGTTTCTCAAAAAAATTTGCAAGTACTTTTTTTTGAACTCTCTAAAAAATCTTTCAGGGAAAAAATATAAACACCAAAGCTTTCACAAGTTTAAGGAATTACGTTGTTCCTCCCACTGTCATCTCAGCAATTTTAAAAGAAGGGCTGTTCAGACTTCCTCTGATATCAAGATCGTTGGCCACAACTTCAATATTCTTCAGCATATCCAGCACATCTCCACCCAGGGTCACTCCATCTACGGGGAAGGCGATCTCTCCGTCCTTTATCCAGAAACCATGAGAGCCTACAGAATAATTTCCCGTAGGGATATCTGTCCCTATGCCTCTAAGCCCTTTGACATAATAACCGTTTTTTATGCCTGAAAGGATTTGTTGTGGGCTGAGTTTTCCGTTTTGAACCACCACATTCAGAAAACCGGCCGAGGGCAGCGATCGGTAACTGCGGCGGCTGGCTATGGTGTTGACCTCCACACCCGCTTTTCTGGCCGTGATGGTATCATAGAGGAACATGTTGAGAATTCCTTTACCAATGAGAACATTCTTTCTGGTTATTTTTCCCTCTCCATCAAAAGGACAAGAGGCCACATGTCTTGAAATGGTGGGATCATCGATTATGGTGATCAATTCTGAAGCGATGGGCTTATCAAGATAATCAGTTAGAAAAGTGGTTTTTTTGAAAACGCTGTCTCCGTTCATGGCAAACAGGATTCCAGCCCAGAAGGCACCAGTGGCATAGCGGTCGAAAACCACAGGAGCTTTTTGAGTGGATACAGGCTTGACTCCCAGCTTCTCTACGGCCCTCTTTCCTGCTTCCCTGGCTATCTCTTCCACTGCATCCAGGTCCTTAAAATGAGTCTTGGAACAGTACCATCCCCCTGACTGCATCTCATCCCCTTGCTCAGCCACTACCGCCACGCCAAAATACACCCCTGTGCTTTTTGTAGAATAGGAAATGCCTTTGGAATTGGCGATGATGGTTTCTGTTTCCGCATCGCCAAAAGATGCTCCTCTTGATTTGGTGATTCTTTTATCATAAGCCAAGGCTATTTTTTCTAATTCTCTGGCTGTGTCTATTTTCTTTTCATTAGGGATATCCATGATGGAAGGATCATAAAGATCAAGTTGTTGAATTTTCCCTTTTTTGTAATCAGGCAGTCCATTCCAGGGTTTGGGATCAGCCACATCAGAAAGTTGAACCGTTTTTTTGGTGAATTCATGGATGGACTGGTCTGAAAAATCAGAAGTATAAGAAAATCCCAGTCTTTTGTCTTTAAACACAGTCAATCCTATTCCCTTGGAGGTGGCCTGCTTGACAGTTTCTACATCCTTGTTCCTGAGCTCCATTTCAAACTCTCTCTGGTTTTCTAAATAGACTTCTGCTTCATCTGCCCCTAATTTTAAAGCCTTTTTGACAATATTTTCTGCTAAAGACTGATAATTCATTCTCAACCTCCCTTTACACTTTAGCCCCGCCGATGGTTATTTCAGAGACTTTCAAGGTCGGATTCCCATCAGAAACAGGCTTTCCCTGCCCATCTTTTCCACAGGTTCCTCCACCCAAAATCTCCAGATCAGGTCCTATCATCACGATATTTTTCAATACTTCTGGACCACTTCCCATCAGCTGGATTCCTTTGAGGGGTTTGGTGATTTTACCGTCCTCAATCATGTATCCTTCAGGAACAGAGAACACAAATCTTCCTGTGACCCAAGTGACATTTCCTCCTCCGATACGGGCGATGTACAGGCCCTTTTTGACTGATTTAACGATATCCTCTGGATCATCCTCTCCTGCCAACAAGTAGGTGTTGGTCATTCTGGGGATGGGATAATGCTGATAAGATTCTCTTCTTCCGTTTCCGGTCAGCTCCGCCTTCATCAATTTGGCGTTCAACCTGTCATACAGAAAGTTAACGCACCGGCCTTTTTCAATAAGGAGATTTTTTTGTCCGGGCGTCCCTTCATCATCCGCATTGATGGAGCCTCTTGCTCCAGGCACTGTCCCGTCATCAGCCAGAGAAGCCTTCTCGGAAGCAATCATTTTTCTTTTCTTGTCCCAGAAACAGGAAGTCTTTTTCCTGATTCCATCACTCTCCAGGCTGTGTCCGATGGCTTCATGGAAGAATGTTCCGCAGTGTCCTTTAGCCATCACAATAGGATATTCTCCGGCTGGAGCATCTTCGGCGGGAAGCATGGCAACGGCCATTCTGCCAGCCTCCTCGGCCAGTTCCTCGGCCAGTTCTAAGTCATAATGTTCATAACCCAGGGTTCCTCCCTTGTAAGCATAGCCGCGGCTCCTCCTGTCTCCTTCCATGGCATTGATACTGACAAAAAGCCTGGATATGGTCTGGGTGTCTTCCACCCATGTTCCCTCAGAGTTGGCAATGGTGATCTTCTTGTTTTGATCAGAAAAACCCACATTCACCTGGTTCACTCTTTTGTCATATTCCCTTCCCGCTGAATTGGCTTTCCACAGCAGCCCGGCTTTTTCCTTGGGGACTATGCTGTCAGGAGAAACCTCCACCAGGTAATAAGAAGGAATCTTTTCCTGCTTTAACGGCACTGTTTCCCTGGTTTCCTTTTCAGCAGCAATAAAACTGGCCACCTCTGCCGTCTGTTTCAGTTTTTCGAAGCTTAAATCATCACAATAAGCATAGCCCGTTTTCTCGCCATGGAGAACCCGGATCCCCACTCCCATATCCACTCCCCTTCCTGCTCCATAAATCTTGTTCTCTTCAAGATGTATCTGGTTGCCCACACTGTATTCCACATACACCTCCGCAAATTCACCTCCCCTTTGGAGGGCAACTTTGATCAGTTTCTCCAGAGTCTCCCGGGAGAGATGACTAGCGGGATTGACATGGAAATCAGGAGGAGGAGCAGAAGTAGGGAAAAGTTTCCAAACAGGAAGAGTGGCCACCACGGCTCCACCCGCGATACCGGTCTTCAAAAACTTCCTCCGGGGGATGGGCCTTAAATAGCTTTTCATTCCTCACCTCCTAAAATAGAAGTCAGACCTTCACACCTTTCAGAACATCCCGATTCATTTTTGTAAAGGTCCTCCCTATTATCTTATTTTCCTGAAGAATATTCAAATGAGTATCTCCAAGCATTAAGCACCCATTTCCGTGAAGGGGGTAAGGGATGGGGGGTGAGGAAGCCCCTGTGAGGACTGAGCGGGCATGGTTCCTCTCCAAAGGAGAGGAGAGTGAAGTCCGAACGGGAGTAGATTTTCCTCGCTGGGGAAAATCAGCGTGCTGACGACCCCCCATCCCTTACCCTTTTTAATCATTGTAGATATTTATGCTCTTAAAGGTTATGGAAATGCTTCCTCTCCCGCATCTTAAAGTGCTAATCCAAAAGAAAAAACAAAGCTGCAAATTCACCCCTAAAATCATCGGGGAAGGCGATGGCGTGAATCCACTTTTTTTGTCAAACTGACAGAGCCTTGTTTGGCTGGCTGGGCAAGGCGCCAGCATTCCGGTAAACCACCCTCCTCACTAGGATGTGGATTCCTCAACAGCCAGCATCTCCTCTATCACGAAAATTTCCGGATGAACTGGTTTTTTCCTCATTTTTTATTTCATCCCTGAATTTGACGGGTGTATTTTTTTGTTGACTATTCTCTCTGATATCAAATTCCTGCCAGTGAAAAGAAATCTAACTGAGCTGCCTGGAAGGCTATCCTTAACCATTCCCGGCTGGCCATATAAAGCTGATACACCACAAAGATGATCAGGATGGTCAGCAGAGAGTGATAGGGGATGACCGCTTTCAACAGCCAATAGATGGCGAACAAAACAAATCCAGTGAGCAGCAGCAGGTAGTAGAGAGGCAGTGTCTTCCCAAATTTCTTGAACACGAACTTAAGGGTATTCAACAGAGAACGGAACACAAACCGGGTATCTTCGGTGACTATCCTGATTCGAGTATAGTCCATAATCATTTTTATAAGGAAAACAAGAAACAGGCCTAAGGCCACCTCCACCAAAAAGAGATAGAAGGCCAGTTTTTCGTGAGTCCCTTTGGCTGTTACCGCCTTGACTATCTGACCCATCAAAGAAAAGAAAACAACAAAAATCAGCCACAACAAAAGAGAATAAACAGCGAGGCGGAAAAAACGCCATAAAAATTTGCCACACCCCTGGAAAAAGATTGAACCAAAGCCTTTCCTTTCCGGCTCCATGGAAGCCGATTTTTGAGTATGGACCAAACTGTACAGGATTCCTCCGTAAAGGAAAACAGAGACCAAAAAATAGATGACCATCAGAACCAAAGCCACAAATAAGATGGTGCTCAGGGCTTGTCCGCTGTGGACCAAAAATTCAAAAAAGAAATGGTAATCAAACTTTTTCAGCAGCTTATCCGCTGTGAGGGTGTCACCCACCACATCAGTCAGCCGTTTGTAAAAAAGATAAAAAATAACCGAACCAAACATAAAGTTGATGAACCATAACATCCCCACCATTTTTGGCTGCAGGACAGCCTCTTTTAATCCTTTTCCAAAGCTGGCCAATACTTTCATCCCTTCCTCCTTCCCTCAAAAAGAAACACAGGAAAGAATATTTTGAAACCCGAACATCAAATTCAGCGCAAACTTCAGCGGGGAAAGCTTTCTGGATTTAAGAAGGCGGGAATTGTTGGTGTAATTCACATCCAGGACCACTTTATTTTCCGGGTCGATTTGGGCTGATTCAAGCTTATAAGGCCTGCCATAGACAAACCTTTTCCATCTTTCCTTTCCATCCCATTTCTCATGGATTTTCTCGCCATTTTCAAAAATGACCAGGATGTGTTGGGGAAAGATCAACTCTCCCTTTCTCACCACCACCACTTCATTTCTGTAGACTTTCTCCTGTTTGTCCTTTCCTTCAGGCTCATCTTCTTGTTTCCGCTTTTTATCAAATATCCCTCTGGCTTCCTTGACTTCTTCTGAACTCACTTTCCCCACCGCATAATCCAGTTTTCCCGGACTGTGGAGAAACTGCTGGAAAAACCAGCTCAAATCCTGTCCGCTGACTTCCTCTGCCACCTTGACGAAATCTTGAGAAGTGGGGTGCTTGAATTTCCATCTCTCAAAATATGTTCTCATGATTTCTGACATAAGCTTCTGCCCCACATACTTCTCCAGGGTCAAGAGCATCAGAGCGGCTTTGGGATAAGTGTTGACACTGTAGCTTCCGCTGCTGTAATACTCCCATGAATTCTTCAAAACAGGATCCATTTTCCCGATGGCTATGACCTGAGCCCTCTGCAGGACAAAATCGCTCAACTTGAGCCCCAGAAAATCAATCATGGAACTCTCTTCTCCATAATATCTGGCCATGGCCTTGATCTCAGAATAAGTGTTGAATCCTTCATCGAGCCAGGCTTCCTCAAACTCATTGGAGCCAATCAGGCCGTACCAGTAATTGTGGCCGAATTCGTGAATGGTGACCATTTCCGGCATCAGCAATCCCTGGGGCAGCCACCACATGGTCCCGGCAGTGAATAAGGTAGGATATTCCATTCCTCCGGCTCCAGCCGCTCCAGGCGCAGGGTCGACCAGAGTGATAGTGGAGTAGGGATAGGCCCCATAGTTCTGGCTGTAGAATTCGATCCCGTTCTTTAAAGCACTGAGGTATCTTTGCTTGTGGTTCAGATGACTGCGGTGGACAAGCAGGATTATTTCTGTATCCACAGAAGGATCATCCAAGGTGAATCTTTCCCTGAATTCCACGAAGTCTGGACTGGCTGTCCAGGCAAAATCGTGAACATCTTCCTGATAATAGGTATAGGTTTTTGTCCCCTTTTGGGTGTGAATCTCCTGGATTCTTCTTCCGGTGGCTCCCACCACATATTTCTCCGGAGCAGTGATGCTGACTTCATAAACTCCATAATCTGCAAAATATTCGGTGTTGCGGTGATACTGGTGGCAGTTCCACTCTCCATTCCACAGCACGCCGATTTTGGGGAACCACTGAGCCACCATAAAAAAATCATCATAAAAACCGGAGCGGGCGAACACTTTGGGCAATTTGGAGTAGAATTCAATATCAAGCGTTATCTTTTCCTGAGGTGGAACCGGCTCAGGAAGAGTGACCTTCATCACCGTCTGATCAGCCTTGTTTCCATCATCGGGCTGGATGTACTCCATGGTGGAAGTTAAATCAGGACCATTCTTGACCTGAATATTCTTTATCTCTATGTAGCCCCAGTTCTCCTCGCCCAGCTTAAACCCGCGATGAGCCCCTTTGCTTTCCTTCATAAAAGTGGTGCGGTTGTTCTTGAATGCATTCAAATAAAGATGGAATTGAAGCTCTGAAATCAACTCTTCTGAATCATTGAGCCAGGTCAGGGTTTCCTCTCCGGCAACCGCTTTCTCATCCGGAAGGAGCTTAGCCTTTATCTGATAGTGGACAATATGTTTGGCTGAGCTGGCAAAATGAAGTTGGCTTAAAGCCAGAAGAAAAATAAGAATGAATAACAGCCGCTTTTTCATTTTCCCTCCTTTTAACGGGGACGGTTCTATTTTTTATATTCCTGCTCCCTATTTCTTACCATTGAATCCAGAAACAAAAGATAGGAGATACATATATTATAGAAACTGGCCCGGGGTCATCTGCATCTACCAGGCAATCCCGTAATCCTCGCCGTAATTGCTTGAACCTCCCCAGAAAGTGCTGTGCTTCCAGTCAAAGAAAATCGCATTGATGGGTCCAGAGGTGTACTTTCTGTAGTCCAGCTTGTAACCCATCTTCTGCAGCTTCTCTCTCACCCAGGGTGGAACCTCTTCGTGGAGGTGCAGCTTTCCGGGGAAGGCTTCATGTTTTCCGAATGAGCTCTGCATCTGGTAGCTGACTATGTTGGGAGCCTCACAGGCCTGCTGGACATTCATCCCGAACTCCACCACGTTCAAAAAGAACTGCAGCATGTTTTGATCCTGAGTGTCTCCTCCCTGGACGGCAAAGGACAGGAAGGGCCGTCCGTCTTTCAAAGCCAGGCTGGGAGTCAAGGTGGCCCGGGGCCTCTTTCCTGGAGCTACCACGTTGAAAGGATTTTTGGCCTCATCCAGGACAAAGCTCTGCATGCGCTGGCTCATCGCAATGCCTGTTCTGCCCGCGACACAGGCCGGTATCCATCCCCCGCTGGGAGTGGCTGAAACCACCCATCCCTTATCATCGGCTGCCTGGATGGAAGTGGTTCCCGCTTCAAAGTCTTTCTCAAAGGCGCTCAGCTTTTGATCGCTCCATTCTTCTGGTTTCATAAGTCCCGCTGTGGTCCACTTCTGAAGAAGAGGCAGGAAGGGATTTTTCTCTCCCTGGAAAGGATAGGGATCACCGGGCTTGATTCCAGGATCATTCTTTTCCCAATCTATAAGCTTTATCCGCTCCTTGGCGTATTCTTTGGAAAGCAGACCCTTGATCGGTTCCTCTGGAGGAAAATAAGGATCTCCGTAGTAGAAATCGCGGTCAGCAAAGGCCAGATTCATCACCTGGTAAAGAGTATGGATGTATCTGGCTGTGTTGTAGCCCATGGCTTTCAGGTCAAAATTTTCCAGCATGTTGAGCATCTGCAGGAGAACAGGTCCTTGAACCCAGCAGGTGAGCTTATAGACTTCGATGCCTTTGTAGGTGGTCATCACAGGCTCTTCGATGTGCACTTTCCATTTGGCCAGATCCTCCATGGTGATAAGTCCTCCCTGCTCCTGGCAACCCCGGACGAACTCCCGGGCAAGATCCCCTTTGTAGAAGCGGTCATACGAAGCGTAGATGGCTTGTTTGCGGCTTTTTCCCTGGGCCAGAGCTTCCTGCTCTGCCTCTACCAGTTTCTCCAGAGTATCTGCCAGATCCAGCTGACGGAAAATCTCCCCTGGTGAAGGAGCTTCTCGTTCTTCTTCCAAATGAGTGAGCAGAATCTTCTTGGAATAAGGCCACTTCTTGATCCATTCTTTATTCCTCTCTATACTGTCCGCTAACTGTTTTTCTATGGGATACCCTTTGGCCATGTGGATGGCCGGCTCCAGAACTTCTTTAAGGCTCATGGTCCCGAATTCTGCCAGCATCACCATCAATCCTCCAGGCGTCCCTGGGGTGACCGCAGCCAGGGGCCCGTATGATGGGGGGTAATCCAACCCTTTCTTCTTGAAAAATTCAGGTGTTGCTCCGGTGGGAGCAGCGCCCAAAGCGTTGATGCCGTAGACTTTCTTGGTCTCCGGATTGTAAATCAACACCTGGGTCTCCCCTCCCCAGCTCAAGGCATCATACATGGTGCACACAGCTCCCAGCATGGCACAGGCGGCATCCACGGCGTTTCCTCCTTTCTGGAAGATCATGGCCCCAGCCGTGGCCCCAAGAGGTTTTCCGGTGACAGCCACCCAGTGCTGTCCGTGAAGCACCGGCTTTTCGGTTCGGCCAAAACCTAGGCTGATCAAAGCTGGAAGAAGGATCAGCAACATGGCAGGAATCCCCACGCCCTTAAAAGTTATTTCGATAGAAAACATTTCTTCTCCTTTCGCCTTTGGTGTAGATATGGACATACCATTTCTCTATCTATGGAATTTTAATGAAAAGTTTAAGAAATTATCTCTCAGTGACTTCATAGGGGATGAATGATAGGACATGCCCACTCAAATGCTATTCCCGCCTCTTCTCCTTGTCAAGCAAAAAGGCGGCCAAATATCCTGCGTAGTCTTTTTAATTCTGCAGTATATTATATCGCTTTTCTGGGCTTTCCCCAGAATGTCCCGGCTATTTCCCGGGAAGGAGGGGAAGTCAGCAGGCTGACCACAACGTAAACCACCACTGCAGTGGCCACCGAAACAAGGGAGGGATGGGTCCCTCCTATTCCTATTTGAGGCACTGCTGTGTTTGCCAAGGCATAGATGACCATTCCCCAGATTATGGAAGCAATGGTCCCCCATTGATTTCCCCTCTTCCATAGAATTCCCAGCAGTATAGGTCCGAAAGTGGCGGCCTCCAGCCCTCCGATGGAAAAGAATATAATCCACTGGATCAACGGCGGCTGCAGTAAGGCCAAGCCTATGGCCGCGGCCAAACAAACTCCCATGGTCAATCTGGAAGCAAATTTCACTTTCTCACTGGATATTCGGGGATTGAGCTCTTTGAGAAGATTTCTGGCGATACTGGAGGTGATGATGATGGCCATAGCCGCCACTGTGGTCTGGATGCCGGCCACTATCCCGGCCAGGACCACTCCTCCCAGAGCTTCGGGCATCACATGCATGGCCAGCCAGGGGCTGATCTCATCAGGTACTGCCAAGTCAGGCTTTATGGCCCGCCCGATGACTCCGGCCATGCATAAGAGGAGAGTCCACAGGAAAACCAGTATGCCCCCCATCCAGATCCCTCTTTTTAAAGCCCTGGAATTCCTGTAGGTTAGAGCCCCCAGCATGGCATGAGGCATGCCCACCACAAAATAGCCGGTGATGCAGGCAATGGAGAAAATGAAGGCCGGCGAAAACCGTCCGCCCATGGTGGGGGACAAGAATTTTATATCATGAGCCGCAAGGATGGCTGTGGAATTTTGAAAGCCGCCGGCATACCTTATGGTTCCTATGAACAGGAGGATGCACCCAGTGGTGATGACAATGCCCTGGATGAGAGTGGCCAGCGAGGTTCCCCGCATACCTCCCAACACACAGTAAACCAAAACCACCAGTGATCCAAGAGCCAGGGAAGGAAAATATCCCATCCCTGTCATCTGGGCAATCACTCTGGCCGCTCCCACAAACTGTGTGGCCATGTAAGGAAGCAGGAACACCGTCACCAGTATGGCCAGCATGATTATTATGGCTTTGGATTGGTATCTGGCTCTAAATATATCCAAGTAAGTAACGGCATTGACTCTGCGGGCCACTATCCCCACTCCAATACCTATGGGAGCCAGCAGCATCAGGTTCATGAATACCTGGAAATTGTTCATCAATACCCAAGAATATCCGTAGGCATAGCACATCCCGGGCCCGGCGATAAAAGTGCCCGCGCTGGCCAATCCTCCGGCGATGATCAAGGCCACGATGATCCCTCCCAGTCCCCTGCCAGCGGCATAGAATTCCTGTTCGTATTTGGAGATGGGCACCTTCTCCACAATCCGGTAGGACCATATGCCGATGGCCACCAGGATGGCGGTGTAAGCCAAAAAGGAGATGGCGGCAGGGTTCATTCTTCTTTCTCCGAATCTTCGCTATCTGTCAGTGGAATATCGGGCATTAATTTTTCCACCACCCAGATCAACAACCCCACAAACACAACAGGAATCACCACATTCCCTATGGCCACCCATCGGGGCAATCCCCACACATAAGGTTTATTCCCCAGGGTAAATGACAGGACCATGATGACCGCAACATAGATGGTGAAGTAAATCCAGGCTAAGGCAAATCCCTTGCGGCCAGCTTTGGCTCTTGGATCTTCGAAGAATTTCATTCCATCCTCCTTTGGCTAAAATACTGGTTTTTTTCCGTTCAGGCCTGCATATATCTCTCTATGAATAAGTCATAAAAATAGACCGGTTGATGCTGAAGGCATCACCAATGCTTAAGCATATCTTTGTCTGCAATTTTAGAATCTATTAGCACAAGGAAAATCGGATGTCAAAATTACTTATTCCTGTGGAGCTCACCCAATTTTTTTTGTATCCCATCTTTTCATTATTAGGGGATGGCCTTAGAAGCCACTTGAGATTCCAAACCAACCAAACCAAAAAAAGCTTGACAACCAGGATTGAGTTTTTTAGCATAAAGGCAAATATGGTTTATATCATATATACTGTATTATGAAAATAGGCGGGTCAGGGGAAATGAAAATTTCAGGGATTCCCACCACCATCAGCGAAACTCTCTACAAATACCTCAAGAACGCCATTATGGAGGGAAAACTCAGTCCCAATCAAAGGATCCAGGAAAAAGAAATCGCAGAGCTCTTCAAGGTGAGCACCACTCCTGTAAGGGAGGCTTTTCAGAGACTTTCAGCAGAACAATACATTATCATAAATTCGAGAAAAGAGGTGGTGGTGGCATCAGCAACACTGGAAGAAATCAAAGAACTCTTTGAACTCATGAGGATTCTCGATACCTTTGCCACGGAAAAATCTCTGAAGACTTTATCCGATAAGGATATAACGGAACTCAAAAAATGGACCAAAAAATTAAACTATTATTACAAACAGAAAAAAATTGTTCCCTACTTTAAACAAAACATGAAGATTCATGACAAGTTATGGAGCCTGTGCGGGAATAATCTTCTTTATCAAACCCTGGTGAATATGACGGAAAAATGTTTATTTTACGCCAACCAGCTTCTTCTGCTTACTGATAACCGTGCCTGGCTCAATCAATCTCATAAAGATCACCTGGATTTGATAAAGGCCGTTGAAAAGAGAGATGATAAATCACTGAAAAAAATTCTTCTTTCTCATTGGGGAAAAGGATTTTTAGGTGAAGAGAAAACGGCTTCTACAAAAAAATAGAGAAAGGAGGTGATAGAAAAAGGATAATTTGAGGAGACGATTCAATCAAGAAAAGAAAAATTATTATTAGAAGGAGGGGATCAATGAATCATTTCAAGCAAGCAAAAAACATCTTACTCTGTCTAACCTTTATCCTTGCTGCTTGCTTTCTTATGAACGGAAAATCCATCGCCCAAACCACCTTGGTTACAGTGCAGGGAACAGTCACCGATGAGGAGGGAGCATTTTTGCCAGGAGCCAGCGTCACTACTCGGAACACAGAAACAGGTTACACAAAAAGCACCACCACTCAACCTGATGGACGGTATATCATCTCCGGACTCCAGCCAGGAAAATATGAAATAGAAGTCAGTCTGGCTGGATTCACCACCAAAACCAAAAAAGGAATGAGCTTCAGTGTGGGAGCACGATTGACCATTGATTTCACTTTATCTCCGGCAGCTCTAGAGGAAGAAGTGACTGTTACCGCTGAATCGCCCATGGTGGAGGTGACCAAATCTGAGGTCAGTGCTGTGGTGGATCGGGTAAAAATCGACTCACTGCCGCTTTTGGATCGAGATTTCGGTGATCTGACTCTCATAAAAGCAGGCACGGCTGGTTCTCGCTCCAATGCCCAGCCCCTGGGAAGTGAAGAGATTCTGACCGACGGAATCTCCAACGAATGGGTAGGAAGAAACACCACCCGGTCACAGATTCCGGCTGATGCCATCCAGGAATTCCGGGTCATGACCAACCAGTACGAGGCCGAATACGGGAATGCCAGCGGCATGATCCGCAGCGCCATCACCCGCTCAGGAACAAACGATTTTCGTGGACGGCTGGCTTTTTTCTACCGTGATGAGGTGTTTGATGATGTGAATTACTTTGTCAAGCATGAAAAGTATGAAGGCCGAGAACTAAGCAAAGACGAGTACGAAAAAGCACCTTTTGACCACTACAACTATTCAGGTTTCATCGGGGGGCCGCTCAAGAAAGATAAGGCCCACTTCTTCCTTCTTTATGAAGGCGTTTCTCATACGGAGTACAACACCATCACTTCTCCTCTGGTCCCCAAAGAAACCATACCTTATGATCAAACCCGGAACCAGATTTTAGCCAAATTCAACTACCAGTTCAGCGAAAAAAACCTTATTTTCTTCCGTTACACCTTGGACAAACCGGACCTCAATGATTTCTGCTATGGTGGAATGTTCACAAAATCGACAAGCTTCAACCACAATGAATACACCCACGAGTTTCAGTTCAACTGGACCTACTATCCCTCTGATAACTCCATGAACGAGGTCAGAGCATTCTTTTCCCGAAACTGGTACGGCTACCATTCGCCCTATGATGACGACAGTTATTTTATCCAGAGACCCTCGGGCTACTTCGGTGCTTTCGGAAACCTCCCTCAGGAAATCGCAGAAAACCGGTACCAGTTCGTGGACAATTTAAGCCTCTTTCTGGGAGACCACAGCATAAAGTTCGGGATTGATGCCTCCTATGTCTGGCTGGGTGGCTATGTGAACCAGTACATCCCTGGTTATTATGTTTTCACCACAGACGAGCCCTTTGATCCAGCCAATCCCGCCACCTATCCCCTGCTCCTCATCAAATCTCCCCAAGTCGCTGATGTCGACAGCCCTTACTGGGAGGTGGGAATCTTTGCCCAGGATTCCTGGAAAGTTTCCCAGCGGTTAACCCTCAACTTCGGGCTAAGGTACAACTATTACACCGTCCAATTCATAGATATTGATAACACCAACATCCGCCACTTCAACCCCCGCTTCGGCTTCAGCTTCGACCCCATCGGAGACGGAAGGACAGCCATCAGAGGCGGGATCGGGACCTACTCCCAGAATCCTCAGTTGAACCTGGGGCTTCTCATCGGGATCATGGACCAGCTGGTTATCCAGTACATCTTTTTTCCCGGTTATCCTGATCCTTCTGTGCCTAATCCTTTTATTTCCGGGCCTTCCATGGAACCCCCGCTCACCAAATACAAGGGTGAGCCAGATTCTGTGGCTCCCTACACTGTCCAGACCACTCTGGGCTTCCAGAGGGAATTCATCACCGATTTTTCCGTTGCCTTTGACCTGGTCTGGTCCAGAGGGCACAAGTTCAGCCGGATTGAAAACGACAACGCTGTTATTCCGGGTACCGGATATTTGCGCCCGGATATGTCCAAGGCAGATATCTATGTCTTCAGGATGAACGGCCAGAGCGATTACAAGGCCCTGTATGTTACCTTGTCCAAAAGGTACTCCCACGGCTGGTCTCTGGATATCGCTTACACTCTGAGCCGGTCCTGGTCAGATGTGGAGACCGAACAGACTGGAACCTACGACAATGAGCCTGACCGCTGGGAGAAGATGTACGGTCCGAACAATTATGATGCCACCCACAGGTTGGCCGTGATGGGTATCGTGGATCTGCCTTTGGGTTTCCAGCTCAGCGGGCTTGCCTACTACAGATCTGCCCTTCCCTGGAGCGCCTTCTACAAAACCGACATCAACCTGGACGGAAAGAACTGGGATTTAGTCGACGAACACCGCAATGCCAGGCGGGGATTTGACCAATTCTATCTCAACGTGAGAACTTCTAAGTTCATCCAAATCAGTCGGTTCCGCCTCCAGCTCTTTGGCGAGATCTACAATGTAACCAACAGGAACAACTTCCAGGATGTTTTCTTCCGATATGATACACTTGATTTCGGAAATCCGACCGTCGCAGGATCCCCAAGACGCTTCCAGTTCGGCGTACGCATCGATTACTAACTCGGTAAGGCCAAATAGCAGAATCTCAGAAGAGGGAATTTTCTCCATCAGAAATTCCCTCTTCTTTTCTCTTTGTCCATCACCAAACGAATGGAGGGATAAGGCCAAAGAAAATTGTTGAAATAAACCCTGCGACTTCATCCAGCTGGATTCATTTCCGCAATTCCATGTGCATGCCGTAACATCTTTCACATAAGGTGAGATTCTTACTTCATCAATTTTCCTCTTCTCTACGGTTTCAGGTGATTTGATTCGACACCTTCATCTCCATTATAATAAGGTTTCAATCAAAAATCCTATTATGATTCAAAGAAAAATTTCACCTCTCCTCTTCTTCTTTTTGATTTTATGGCTCCCTCTACAACCAGGCTTCAGCCAGCAGGCATCATCATCAGAGGAAAAAAAGATTGAACCTCTGAGCCAATGGTCCAAGCAGTGGCTGGAAGAAGTGGTCCCTTATATCATCACGGATGTGGAAAAGAAAATCTTCATCAATCTTCCCACCGAAGAAGAGCGGGGAAAATTCATCCATAATTTCTGGAAAAAAAGAGATCCTGATCCAAATACAGCGGAGAATGAATTCAAGCTTGAATATTACAAGAGGATAGCCCTGGCCAATAAATTCTTCGGAGCCTCTGGTATTGATGGCTGGCGTACGGATAGGGGCAAGATTTATATCCTGCTGGGGCCTCCCAACGAGATTCAGCGGGACATGAGCCCTTCTGGCTCAGCCTTTCACGGATTTCACGGTCCCAGAGAGGTGTGGAACTACTGGGGGCTTCCCAATCCCAGGCTCCCTTATAACCTGGAATTTGTTTTTGTGGACAAACTGGGAACCGGAAATTATGTTCTGGAGAGAAGTCTGAAATTGGGAGATGCAGGAAGCACCCATTTTGATATTGACTCTATGCACTCTCAATTTGACTATATGGAAATAATGGCCGAAGCCACCAGAAATCCTTTTGAGGATCTGGACAAGCTGCGGGGAATCATCACCACCCAGGTCACCTACGATCATATTCCTCTCCAATATGATGTTTTTTATTTGAAAGGTCCTCAAAAAAGGACCCATATCCCCCTAGCCATTGAAATCCCCTATTCTGCTCTTACCCAAAAAGAAATAGAAGGCGAATATTACTTTTCTTTAACCGTATTGATAGAAGTGAGCAACAAACTGGGCCAAATCATCTTTGAGAAAAGCAGAGATATAAATCTAAAGCATAAAGCCTCAGAGATCGATTCTTTGTCGCAGGAAGCCTATCAGTTTCAGACCTCTCTCTCCCTCCAACCTGAATCCTACAAAATCCACCTTCTGGTTCTGGACAATTTCAGCGGAAAGATCGGAACTGTACACCAAGAGTTCTCGGTCCCCTCCTTCAGCAGCCAAGAATTGACTATAAGCGATATACTTCTTTCCTCGGAGAAAATAACAAATGGGATAAAAGCCGCTTCACAGGGCGAGAAAGAAATTTCCACAAAAATCACCCATAATTTCCGTCCTGATGAGGAAATGACCGTTTATTTCGAGGTTTATAATTTAACCCTTAGCCCCGAAACAGGCCTAAATGATTTTCAAATCGAATACTCCTTTTTGCATGATGAAAAACTGCTGGCCCGGGTTCCCTCCCCTGAGTCAAAACCAACCTCTGAGGAAGACTGCAGCATCCGGTCTTCTTTTAGACTCAAAAATTTCAAGCCAGGATCATATCTTTTAAGGATAAAAGTCACTGACCGAAATTCAGGAAAAGTCAAAATCAAAGATAATCCGTTTTCTGTGAGCGGAAGAGTAGTCGCAGAAGAACAATCTTAAGGAGAAACAGATGAGTCTCAGTCAATCATCGCTTAAAATTTTAACCACCCTGGCATTCCTTATTTTTATGTCGGCTGTTCCTAATGTGAGTCCAGGTCAAGAGACGGTGGTCAGAGGGACGGTCACTGACCAGGAGGGAAATCCTTTGGAAGAGGCCAAAATCACCTTTTTGGATCCAGCTCGAGGGCTCAAATTTAACCTGAAATCTGACAAGAATGGAAAATTTATCAAAGTGGGCATACCTCCAACTGTCTACCAGATTACCGTGGAACTGGAAGGCTATTACACTCTACAGTCTCAGGCCAGAATCAGGTTTGGCCAGGAAGAACAATTAAATATAAAACTGGAAAAAATCCCCCCCAGCATAGATGAGGACAGAGATTTGGCCGCTGGAATAGAGTTCTTTGAGCAGGGTCAGTACGATCAAGCGGTTGCCTGTTTTAAAAAAGTCATCGAAAAATTCCCCGGTAACCTATCAGCCCATTACAATCTGGGCCTAACCTATCTCAGGAAAGGAGAGATCGATCAGGCCATTACGGTTTTAGAGAAAGCTGTAGAATTGAATCCAGAGGTGGTAGAAGTCTATTTTGCTCTGGGAGAAAGCTATTTCAGCAAAGGGGAAAACGAAAAAGCTAAGGAAATTTTCTCCCGAGCCATAGAAATACAGCCCGATAATCCCCAGGCCCACTACAACCTGGGCATCACCTATTACAAATATGATAAACTGGAAGAAGCTCTGGCTTCTTTTAAGAAGACCATCCAGTTGGATCCTGGGTTTTCATCCGCCTATTATCAAGCAGGGCTGACCCTGATCAAAAAAGGCGAACATGAAGATGCCATTCATTATTTTGAGCAGTTTTTAAGTCTGGAACCTGATGCGCCCGAAGCCGATCAGATTCAGGCCATGATCGAAGAGCTGAAAAAACAAATCAAAAACAAAGAGTTGTCCCATAGTGAGTTGGCAGTCTGAACTCTGCTTTTTTTCCCATATAAAGGAGGCAAAATGAAAAAATTTATCCACGCCATCTCTGTGTTCCTGTTCATCTTTTGGCTCATTCCCCTGACCCCCCTTGCTCAAGAAAGCAGGCCTGAAGCAGGAGAAACTGAACAAGAAATCTATCCTCCATCTGGACTTATCGACCCTGATGAACTGGAAACTTTTATCGACGGCATCATGTCCGCTCACATGGCTTCCCATCATATCGCTGGAGCCGCCTTTTCTCTGGTTAAGGATGGAGAAATTTTCTTCGCCAAGGGATACGGCTATGCGGATGTGGAGAAGAAAAAGCCTGTGGAAGCTGATAAGACCTTATTCCGGCCCGGTTCGGCATCCAAACTTTTCACCTGGACCGCGGTGATGCAGCTCTTCGAGCAGGGCAAGCTCGATTTAAACACAGATGTGAACACTTACCTGGAAGATTTTAAAATTCCAGAAACCTATCCTGACTCCATCACCCTGACTCACCTCCTGACACACACTCCGGGTTTCGAAGATGTGTGGACAGGAATGTCAGCCCGCACAGCCGAAGACCTGGAATCCCTTGGCGAATTTTTAGCCAACCACATGCCTGCCAGGATTTACCCCCCCGGCAAAATCACAGCCTACTCCAACTACGGAACGGCCCTGGCCGGGTATATCGTGGAAATAGCATCAGGAATGCCTTTCCAACAATACGTGGAGGAAAATATCTACAAGCCTCTGGATATGAACATGAGCACTTTCCGCCAGCCCCTTCCTGAAAAATTAGCAGATCATATGTCCAAAGGTTATATCCATAAGAATGGGCTTTTTAAGGCCAAGGATTTTTGGCTGATCAACGGCATGGCCCCGGCAGGTTCGATGAGCACCACAGCAACGGATATGGCCAAGTTCATGATTGCCCATCTCCAGAACGGAAAATATGGAGAAAAAAGAATATTAAAAGAAGAAACAGCAAAACTGATGCACTCTCAGCTTTTTTCCGCCGATTCCCGCTTGGACGGCAATGCCCACGGCTTCTGGGAAAGGACCCAGAATAATCTGAGGATGATCGGCCATGGAGGGGACACCAGGTATTTTCATACAGACCTCATGCTCATCCCTGGAAAAAATGTGGGCTTATTTGTCTCTTACAACAGTCAGGGAGGAGCAGGAACACCTCGGGAGGAACTTCTGCAGGCTTTTCTGGACCGCTACTATCCTGTTCCTGAAGTTCCCGAGCCTGAGCCCCCAGCTGACTTCAAGAAGAGGGCAGGACGATATACAGGAAGCTACGGGATGACCAGGAGTGTGTTTACCACTTACGAAAAAGTAGCCAATCTCTTTTCTGCCTTCAAATTTAAAGCGACCGATGAGGGTACCCTGCTGCTTCCTTTACCCAAAGAATTGGGAGGAGGCAAACAGTGGGTGGAGGTAGAACCTCTGGTTTTCCATGAACTGGACGGGCAGGATATTCTTCTGTTTAAAGAAGATGCGGAAGGCCATATCACCCATGCTTATTTAAACCAGATACCCTACTTTGCTTTCTACAAATTAAAATGGTACCAGGCTCCTGTTTTTCACTACATATTGCTGGCCGTGTGTGTCATTCTATTTTTGTCCACCCTGGGATGGCCCATCGGAGCTTTGTACAGGGTGGTGTGCAGGCGTCGAAAAGAGAAAAGAGATGAGCCCAAGACAGCCCGCTGGCTGGCAGGGTCTATGAGCATGTTGAATGTGCTGTTTCTAATCGGATTAGTAGCCACTCTCAGCGATCCCATGCAGGTCTCCTACGGCGTTCCTACTCTGTTAAAAGTATTTCTTGTTATTCCCATTATTTCTATCGTTCTGGGAGTAGGGACTTTAATCTTTACCATCTTCGCCTGGAAAAACAGGTACTGGCTGGGATGCGCCAGGGTGCATTACACCCTGGTGTTACTGGCAGCGGCGGTCTTTATGTGGTTTCTTTATTACTGGAATCTGCTGGGCTTTCAATTTTAATAGCTGACCTCAGCATGGGAATCACATATCCACATCAATACGCAAAAATGGCGATTTAAGGGTCAGTCCTTCTTGTACACAGGATAAATATCCTTGGGAATATTTTTATAAGGAAGAGTGCTCAAATCGGCAGGACCCCATCCTGGCGCGTCCACCTCAAAGATGGCCCCGGCCAAACCGGTTTCATAAAATCCTCTCCTGAAGTGGACCCGGGACTTTAGCACAATGATATCCAGGTCTTTGATGTCTATATCCAGAGGATCCAGAAAATCAGGGGTGGTCACCTGGGTGAGCTGAGGCGTGAGTATGATACGGTTGTTTTCGCCAAAAAGAAGCACGGCCACAGTTCCCCTCTGTCCATAATCTCCGAGAAACTCAACGGTTCCTTCAATCCTCACTGGATTTCCAGCAAATTTGTCCGTATATCCGCCCACATGGATGGTGATCTTTTCACCCACCTTCGCTGTCTTTTTTATCCTCTGGATCGCTTTTTCGTCCCGGAGAGTGGCTATGCAGAAATTCCTGGCGCCTTGGCTGATCAACTCTTCCAGGATGTGGGTGGATCCACCGGTTCTGTCGCTGTGATCAGCGATCACCACAGGAGTTTTCCCAGCTTCTACGGCCTGGATGGCTAGAGCCACTCCTTGTTTGGTCTGGGGAAGCTTTTTCCCGGCAAACTCTTCCCTCATCCTCCAGATGTAGTCAGACATATCATCAGCAATCCGGTCAGCCAGTTCCTGGTCGCTGTCGGCCACCACCATGACCGTGGCTCCCACATCAGGGACATCAGCATAAGCGAATCCGAAAGCCACAGACACATAGACACCGGGATACCGGCATTCCCACCGGCGGGCCCGCTCCATGATATCCATGGCCGGAGAGACACCTGTCCCCTGATAAACACTGGGAGTGATCACTCCTGGCTTTCGGGTGGCCATACAGGGCTGATAACTGCCGCGGATGGTGTTGATCATCACCCGGGCTGCCCTCTCTCCTTGAAGAAAGGTATCGTAATGGGGATACCTCTTGACAATGAACACCCCATCAGCAGCATCGGAAAGCTGGTGATCTTCGTTGGCATGAAGGTCCAAGGTGATCATGATGGGGATATCACCCACTGCTTTCCGCACTCTTCGCACCAGCTCAGCTTCAGGCTTGGGGATGCCCTCCACAGCCATGGCTCCATGGAGTGAAAGAAAAATCCCATCAAAGAGGCCTAACTCCTTCAGATCTTCGATGATGAGGTTAGAGTATTTTTCAAAAACCTCTCTGGTGTTCCAGCTTCCCGAAGAACCTCCCCTGGCCCCTCGAGGTGAAATGATCCCCACCAGCTCAACGCCTCCATACTCCTGGCACATGTTTTTAAAGCCCCCTATGTATCCCCTGTTGGTATCCACAATATCACGGGTGGGCGGACCATAGTATTCCCAATCCTCGACGGTGGTGGGCTGGGGACAAAAAGTGCAGGTCTCATGGGAAAATCTGGCCACGGCAATTCTTATGTCTTCTTTATTTTTATCTACTCCCTGGCATCCGGCTGCACAATGAAAAATAAGAAAGAAAAAAGGTGCCATCAAGAACACTTTGATCCTTAAAACCTTTCTCATCGGCGAAAGATGTTTTTTCTCTGCATAAATCTTTGAACGATGACCCATATTGATATCCTCCTCTCTTTTCGATGAAGAGCGATTAGCTCTTATCAGGTTTATATCACTCCAAATTCATAAGGTCAAAAGGAACCTCAGCGTGGTAAGCATATCCCCTTGGAACCCCCCATCCCTCACCCCTTTCAATCAACATATATATCTATACTCATCACAGTTTTGGAAATGCTTCTCTCAGCATGGATTTCATCTCCAAAATTGGATTCTCCATAGAATGAAAAACTGTAGTTTAATGGCTGATAAAATAGAACCGTTCCCTTTATTGAGAAGATAATCTTATTACTCCGATTCCTTCCTGATAATCAACGGCAGTGCCGTAAGGCTGGGAGTAACGCTTGAGGCGCTGGATAATCTTTAATCTTAAATCCCCCTCAGCAAATAATGGCCGGCCGCGGACAGTCCGCGGTTTCCCATACCCCAAGGTTATGGGATACAGTTTAATCTCCTCCAGCTTTTTTCCCATCCAGCAGGGAACAGCGATCACCGACTCCCAGAATTCCTCCTTGGCTGGAAATCCTTTCCGGTCCAAGTCATAGCGGGCATCATTAAAATCAGCCACATGCTTGTCCGGGCCCAATTTGTAGCGCTGGTAGTTTTCATAAGGCAGGCGCAGAAGAGTTTCGTTCTGGAATATGAAATTGCCCAAGCTGTAGAAGATGGGTTTCCCTTGATAAATCTCAATTCCCCGGAGCACATGAGGGCCATGTCCCACCACCACATCCGCACCTGCCTCAATCACGGCGTGAGCGAAGGTGATCAGAAACTGGGCTGGAACAAAGCGCTCCTTTTTGCTTTCATGGGCATGGATACTCACCAGGGTATAATCCGCCAAGCGGCTGGCATTTTCGACCACAGCAGCAATTTCTTCCAGATCTTCCTTTAGCGGTTCAGTGCGAACTTGGGGCTCTTTTCCTTTCATGAAGCGGGAACTCAGAAACTTAATCTCCTCCTCTTTTTCTGAGAGCTTCATCCCCAACTGTTCCCCTATTTCCTTTAACATTTCAAACTGTGGGGGTGTCACCACATAGGTAGTCTGGTGGCGCAGAGGATTCAGTCCGGGCCTGGGAGGGATACCGCCTCGGGTCTTTCCAGCCCGGGCATGGTCAGGAAAGGATGAAGCACACGAAACCAAAGCCAGACGGGCTTTGGCCGTATCCAGAAACCTGGCTTCCCGTGCTTCGGCAAGACTGTCCCCTACTCCAGCATGGACTAAACCTGCCTGATCCACATACTTGGTTGTCAAATGCATGCCTAAAACACCATAGTCACCCGCATGGTTGTTGGCCCGGGAGACCATATCAAAGCCAGCCCAACAAAGCTCTGCAGCCAGGGAAGGATCGGTTCTCATATAAGTTCCCCCGCTCTGGTGCATGGGGTAGGATTCGTAGTCGTGGAACAGGATCTCAAGATTGGTGAAGGCCGCATCCGCCTGTCGAATGAGTTCGATCATTTTCCTGAACTCCGGCTCCTGGTACACCGACAGCTTCCTGGTGATAATGGAGTCTCCGGTCAAGGCTATGGAAAAAGTTTTTTCCTCCACAGGCTGCCCGTCCCCACCATGGAGATATACAAACAGGCAGGAAAAAAAGATTATCCATCCTTTCAAGCAGCGGTTCATGCCATCCTCCTTTGATGTTAAGAAATAGAAATTTCTCTCACTTCGCTTTCTTCGTTTCTCTCTCCAGGAGCTGTTCCCGGGGGGTTCTTTCCTGATAGAGGTCCAGTTCTGAAAAAGCTTGAGTGAGCAGTAAGCTCGCAAGAAACCCTGATGGACATTTTTGCAGAAGGATAAATGTATTACAAGCCGCAAATACCAGTCAAGAAAAAAGGATGTAAGCACTTCCAATACTGTGGTAAATATATAATACAAAGGCATGATGGATGGGGGTGAGGAAGCCCCATTCCTCACCTTCTACCAAGAAAAAAGAGGGGCTGTTTTATTTGAGGGCAGATTTCTGTTATCCTAAAGTCAAAACGGCCCAGCCTAAAAACGGCCTGACAAATAAAAACGCATGTGGATTCGGTTCTTAGCCAAGCGTTCGGCCCAAACCATCCTGGTGCTTATGGGTGTCAGTTTCATCATCTTTTCCTTCCTGCATTTGACTCCCGGCGATCCGGTGGAACTGATGATGGGGGAAGCGGCAGGAGTCAGCCAACAGGAAGTGGAGCAGCTTCGGCATCAATACGGCCTGGACCGGCCTTTTCCTGTTCAATATTTTTACTTCATCACCAGAGCTGTGCAGGGCGACTTAGGCCTCTCCTTCACTCACCAGCGCCCGGTAACAGAAGTGATCGGTGATTATCTTCCGGCCACCGTGGAGCTGACCTTCACCGCCATGTTCCTGGCCCTGCTGGTGGCCATCCCTCTGGGAATGATCTCAGCCATGCGGCCGCATGGAATCCTGGATCACGGAGCCTCCTGGTCAGCCCTGCTGGGTATCTCCATGCCCGGCTTTTTGATCGGAGTGCTGCTCATTCTCATCTTCGGAATGAGACTGGAATGGCTGCCTGTTTCAGGGCGGATCGACTATGGTATTTCTTTAAAAACCATCACCGGCTGCTATGTTCTGGATTCCATGATCACCCTCAACGGAGCGGCCCTCCTGAGTGCCCTGCGTCACCTGCTGCTTCCAGCTGTGGCCCTGGGAGGATGGACAGCAGCGGTGACCATGCGGATGACTCGTGCTTCCATGCTGGAGATGCTTCAGCAGGATTACATCCTTTTCGCCAGGGCTAAGGGTCTTCCGGAAAGAGTGGTGGCCTTGAATCATGCTCTCAAAAACGCCATGATTCCGGTGATAAGTGTGGTGGGCCTTCAACTGGGGTCTCTTTTGGGCGGCAATATGATCATCGAAACCGTGTTCGGCTGGCCCGGACTGGGCCGGATGACAGTGGATGCCATTTATGCCCGCAACTACCCTCTGGTTCAAGGCGCTGTGCTGCTTTACGCAGTGACCTATGTGGTCATCAATTTCGCTACCGACATGCTGTACACCTACCTCAATCCCAGGATTGAGAATGTCTGATAGAGAATAGGATGAGGATGGATTCAAGAAACTTGCGCTCATTCTGGCTTAAGATCCGCCGCCACCGACTGGCTGTGGTGGGCGGTGGAGTGGTGTTTCTCTTCACCCTGTGCGCTGTTTTCACTCCCCTCATTTCTCCCCATGATCCTTTTCACGGCCGTTTGACAAACCGATTCAAACCGCCGGCATGGATGAAGGGAGGTGACTGGACCTATCCCTTAGGCTGCGACCAGCAAGGGCGTGATCTGTTGAGCCGGATCCTGTATGGGGCACGTGTTTCTATCCTGGTAGGAGTGGTGGTGGTCATCCTCTCTGCCTTTATAGGATCTGTGCTGGGCCTTTTGGCCGGCTATTTCGGCGGATGGCTGGATTCAGTGATATCCCGGATAGTGGATATTCTCCTGGCTTTTCCTTTCATGCTTTTTGCTATCGGCATGATGGCCTTTCTCAAGCCGGGATTGATGAACATCATCATCACTTTGACCATAAAAGGCTGGGTGCCCTTCTGCCGCCTGGTGCGGGGGGACACTCTGTCCGCCAAAACCCGGGAATATGTGGAGGCCGCAGAGTCCATGGGGGCCGGCCATGGCCGTATCATGGCTGGAGAGATATTCCCCAATGTGCTCTCCTCAGTGATGGTGTTCGCCACTCTCAACGTGGCTATCATCATCCTGCTGGAAGCCTCTTTGAGCTTTCTGGGTCTGGGTATTCAGCCTCCCTTCCCCAGCTGGGGGGGGATGGTCAGCGAAGGCAGAGCCTACCTCCTCGAAGAGTGGTGGATCGCCACCTTTCCCGGCCTGGCTATTCTCATCATGGTGATGGGAGTGAATATGTTCGGAAACGGGCTGCGCGAAGTCCTGGACCCCAGACTCAAGAGTCAGATGAGATGAAGATCAAAGAGAACAAAAAAAACATAAACCCCGCAGCTTACCGGTCACCTTTACTGAACATAAACAATCTGAGCACCTATTTCTTTACTCACCAGGGCACAGTGAAGGCAGTGGATGGAGTAAGCTTGATCCTGAACCAGGGTGAGGCTCTGGGACTGGTGGGAGAATCCGGGTGCGGAAAAAGTGTATTTGCTCTCTCCCTCCTCCGCCTTATATCCCCACCGGGCCGGATTGTCTCCGGAGAAATCTTTTTCCAAGGTGTGGACCTGCTCCAGCAGCCGGAAAAGGAAATGCAGCGGATACGGGGACGGTCCATAGCCATGGTTTTCCAGGATCCCCTGACCACTCTCAATCCTGTGCTTCAGGTGGGTTATCAAATTGCTGAGGTTCTAAAAATCCACCACTGGCAGCCAGAAAGGAAGAATAACCAGGCCCAGAGAGGGACTATTCAACAGAGGGTTCTGGAGCTCATGCGGCTGGTCCACATCCCATCTCCTAGAGAGCGAACCCGCCAGTATCCTCACCAGTTGAGCGGAGGGATGCGTCAGCGGGCCATCATTGCTGCCGGGCTGGCCTGCAATCCTTTACTGCTCATTGCTGACGAGCCAACCACCGCCCTGGATGTGACCGTACAGGTGCAAATCCTGAACCTTCTGGCTGAAATCAGAGAAAAATACAGAACCTCGATCCTTCTTATCACCCATGACATAGGGACCATAGACTATCTCTGCAAACGGGTGGCGGTGATGTACGCCGGACAAATTGTGGAGCACGGATTGACCTCCCAGGTCTTTTCTTCCCCCAGACACCCCTACACCCAGGGTCTTCTGGAATGCCTTCCCGCATTACAGAGAAAAAAGTACATCTACCCCATTCCTGGGGAAGTTCCGGATCTGTCTGACCTGCCGCCTGGATGTACCTTCCAGGACCGCTGTCCTCATCTGATGGAACGCTGCCGGAAAGAAAAACCCCGGCTCCTCACTGTAGATGGAAACTGGCAGGTGAGGTGTCATCTTGACTTCCCCAAAAAAGAGGAAAACCATGACCAGGTTTAAAGTGGGTGTTGACATCGGAGGGACTTTTACCGATGGTCTGCTGATGGATCAACAAGAAGGAAAGACATTCACCACCAAAGTTGCCACCAGCACTCCAGATGTTTCCCTGGGCTTTCTTCAAGCCTGGGAAGAACTGTTGAACAAGGCCCAGAAAAGTCCTGAGGAAATGAGTGTTCTCATCCACGCCACCACTGCAGCCACCAATGCCATCTTAGAGGGCAAAACGGCCAAGACTGCCTTAATAACCACCAAAGGATTTGGAGACATCCTGGAAATCGCCAGGCAGAAAAGGCCCCAACCCTATGATTTTTTTACAGAGAAAATCCCTCCTCTCATTCCTTCTTGCCTGAGGAAAGAAGTTTCGGAACGGACCGATGCCAGCGGAAATATCCTGACCCCGGTCAATGAAAAAGAATTGGACCCTGTCCTGAAAAAACTGGTCAAACAGGAAAAAGTGAGTGCTTTGGCTGTGTGTTTTCTGTTCTCCTACCTCAATCCTGCCTCCGAGTATAAAGTCAAAGAAACCATCAGCCGGTATTATCCAGAAGTTATGGTCTGCCTTTCCTCAGAAGTCCTGCCTGAGATTCGGGAATACGAAAGGACATCGGCCACCGTGATCAACGCCTGTCTGCGCCCTCTGGTAGACCAATATTTAAGCAAAGTGGAGAAGGCAGTGCAGGAGAAAGGAAGTGCCAATTCCCTGCGTATCATGGGATCCAACGGAGGCATGATGACTCCGGTCATGGCTAGAGAACTCCCGGCCAAAATGGTGGAGTCCGGACCAGCAGCAGGAGTGACCGCTTCCGCCCACCTGGCCAGATTACTCAATCTGAAAAATGCCATCTCCTTTGATATGGGCGGCACCACAGCCAAAGCCAGCCTGATACAGGACGGGCAATCTCCCTTCACCTCAGAACAGGAGATCGGAGGAAGCCTGTACGGGCATAATGTTAAAAAAGGAGGAGGATATCCGCTTCGCCTGCCCAGCCTCGATCTGGCTGAAGTGGGCGCTGGAGCAGGGAGCACTGCCTGGATAGATTCTGGGGGAGCCTTGAATGTGGGCCCTCAAAGCGCAGGGGTAAATCCTGGACCAGTGTGCTACGGCCAAGGAGGGAAAAGTCCTACGGTGACCGATGCCAACTTGGTTTTAGGGCGTCTCAATCCCAAATACTTCCTGGAAGGAAGGATGCCCCTGGATGCCCGGGCAGCCCGCACTGCCATTCAATCCAAGATCGCTGAACCGTTAGGGCTGAGCATTTTCCAGGCTGCCCAAGGTATCATCCAGATCGCCAACGCCAATATGCTGCGGGCGCTCAGATTTATCTCTCTGGAGAGAGGACAGGATCCCAGACAGTTCACCCTGATCGCTTTTGGCGGCTCTGGAGGAGCGCATGGGGCGGATTTGGCTGAAGAACTTCAAATCCCCAAAGTCATCGTTCCTGTGGAACCCGGCCTTTTTTCCTGTTACGGGCTGCTGGCCAGTGATCTGCGGGTGGATGTTTCCCTGGCCAGGATGATGCCCCTCTCCTCCAGGAAAACAGAAGAAATAGAAAACCTTTTTGGCGGCCTGGAGAAGAAAGCCCGCCAGCAGTTAAAAAAACAGGTGCCCAGCAAAAAAGGGCAGGTGAAGCGAAGCGCAGATATCCGCTACCAAGGTCAAACTCACTGGCTTAACATTTCGTTCCCCTCCAGACCCCTGAAGCAAAACCATCTGCAGAAAGTGGCAAATCGTTTCCATACTGAACACCACCACTTCTACGGACACTCCCACCCCCATCATCCTCTCCAGCTGGTCAATTTAAGGGTCACTATAATTGTAAAAAGTCCAGATATTGCGCTGCCGCATTATCATCCCAAAGCAAATCAATCGGTTTTCAAAGGAAAAAGGAAAGTCTTTTTCAAACAGAGCCAGGGCTTGGTGGAAACGCCTATCTATGAACGGACCAACCTCTGTCCAGCCAGGGTCACCGAGATTGAGGGGCCGGCCGTCATAGAAGAACCCAATTCCACCACAGTGATTCCTCCTGGGTGGAAGGCTCGAAGAGATTCTCATGAAAATCTTATGCTGACCAGGCATTGAGGTAATGTTCATGGAAAGAGTGGATCCTATTACTTTTGAACTGCTGAACAACCTGTTCCTGACTATCACTGACGAAATGTGGCTGGCTCTGGTCAGGAGCAGTTATTCCCCCGGAATCAAGGAAAGAGAAGACTGTTCCTGTGCCCTGTTCGATGCCCAGGGGAACTGTGTGGCTCAGGGGGAACACAATCCTGTCCATCTGGGCTCTCTCTTAGGTTTAAGTCAGGCTATTCTTTCCCCATCAGAAAATGAATCCATCCACAAAGGAGACATTTTTCTGGCCAATGATCCTTATGTGGGCGGTGGTGCCCACTTGAACGACATCACTGTTTCTGCTCCGGTTTACCAAGCAGGAAAACTGATGGGATTTGTCTCCAATATCGGACACCATCAGGATATAGGAGGACGTCTTCCAGCCAGTTACGCAGGGGATAATCAAGAGATTTTCCAGGAGGGAGTGCGGCTGTCGGTGATGAAGCTCTGCCACCGGGGTGAATTCAATCAAGACCTGATCGGCCTTATCGCTGCCAATGTCCGCACTCCAGAAACATTCCGGGGCGACCTGAGCGCTCAAATCGCTGCCTGCCGTACCGGCGAACGCCGCCTCCTGGAGGCCGTAAAAAAATACGGGAGAGAGGCACTGCTGGCTGGCATGAGAGCGGTGCAGGAGTACTCGGAAAAGCGGATGAGAGAAGAAATCGAGAAAATCCCCGACGGCGTGTATGAGTATGAGGATGCCATGGATGATGACGGTATGGGCGGTCCTCCGAAGGCCATCAGGGTGTGTGCGGAGGTCGCCGGTGATCAGATGAAGATGGACTTTTCAGGCACTGATCCCCAAGCCCAAGGGGCCATCAATCTTCCCCGCTCTAACCTCAAGGTGGGTGTCTATTTTGCGGTTCGCTGTTTTACCGATCCTACCATACCTCCCAACTCCGGCTGCTTTCGCCCTGTCATCATCCAAGCAGGAGAAAAAGGAACCGTGGTCAATCCTCGATTTCCGGCAGCAGTAGGAGCCCGCTCTGACACCATGCAGCGGGTGGCTGATGTGGTGATCGGCGCCCTGGCTCAGGCTCTCCCGGAGAGAGCCAAGGCCTCAGGCTGCGGCTGCACCACTGTGTGCTGTCTGAGCGGTCGACACCCTCAAACAAAGCAGGTCTTCGTGTACGAAGAAGTCCTAGGAGGAGGCGACGGGGGCCGTCCGGGTAAAGACGGCCTGGACGGGGTCCAGACCAACACCTCCAATTCCATCAACCTGCCCGTGGAAGTGGCAGAAACCGAATTTCCGGTTCGTATAGAAAGGCATAAGCTGGTCCCTCACTCTGGAGGCAGAGGACGCTGGCCAGGAGGACGGGGTCTGCAAAAGGATATCCGGGTGCTGGCAGATGGAGTAAGCCAGATGGGAAAGACAGACCGGCAGAAGATGGCCCCTCCAGGTTTGTTTGGGGGCCAGCCCGGCCAGAAGGGCAAATGGGTCCTGAATCCCGGAACCAAGAGAGAAAAAGTACTCAATCCTCGAAAACCCCATAAGTTGAAGCGCGGGGATCTCCTCCGCATCATCACTCCTGGCGGCGGAGGATACGGAAAACCTGCTGGACACAATCCTGGCACCCACCAAAAGAATGCTGGCCGTTCAAACCCAGCAGATCAACCGCTGATTCGAATCAGGAATCTCAAGAAACATTTTCCGGTCACCAAAACCCGGAGGAAAAAAGGAGCGCACATCCGGGCAGTGGATGGCGTCTCCCTCGACATTTATCCAGGGGAAGTCCTTGGATTGGTGGGCGAGAGCGGCTGCGGCAAGTCCACTCTAGGACGAACCATCCTCAGGCTTGAGGAACCCACTGAAGGACAAATTCTTTTCAAAGACCTGGACATTACCCACCTGAGCTGGCGGCAGCTGCGCCCCCTGCGCACCGAGATGCAGATCATCTTCCAAGACCCCTATGCCTCACTCAATCCCCGTCAGACGGTCAAAAAAATTCTCTCTCTCCCTTTGAAACTCCACTTCAACCTGACAGCAGAGGAAAAGGAAAAGAAAGTATTCCGGCTTATGGAACAGGCGGGGCTTTCCTGTGAATGGGCCGGCCATTATCCCCATCAATTCAGCGGCGGCCAGCGGCAGCGCATCGGGATTGCCAGGGCATTGGCGGTTCATCCCCGGTTTATAGTGGCTGATGAACCGGTGGCTGCACTGGACATTTCTATCCAAGCCCAGATCATGAACCTGTTGAAAAATCTCCAGCGGGAATTTGATTTGACTTATCTTCTTATCGCCCACGACCTTGCAGTGATTGCTCAGATAAGCGACCGCATTGCGGTCATGTATTTGGGAAAAATTGTGGAGACAGGAACCAGGAATCAAATCATCGATTCACCGCAGCATCCTTACACCCGGCTTCTTCTGGATTCGGTCCTGGAAGTCGGCCAGCAGCCAGGCCCTAAAGGCCTCCGGATTTCAGGGGAAACTCCCACTGCGGTGAATCCTCCCTCTGGATGCCGGTTCCACCCCCGCTGTCCCCTCCCCCAGGTGAAGGACTGCACAAAGCAAGAGCCAGAACTCCGATCCACAGAAGAAGGCCGCCTGGTTGCCTGTCATCTTGCCCACTGAATGTCAATGAGAAAATTATTCACCAAACCTCTATTTTTGCTTCTAGGTATAGGACTGGCCACCACAGCAGGGTGCAGATCTCCTCAACACAAGGGGCTTTTGATTATCGGGCTTTCCCAGACTGTCTCCACCCTGGATCCGGCCATGCACCGCGACCGGGTGGTGGAGACAGTGATACGCAACATGTTTGACGGACTGGTCACCCGCACGCCTGACATGAAGGTGGTGCCCCAGATGGCAGAAAAATGGAGGCTGGTTGATAAAAACACCTGGGAATTCAAATTGAGAAAAGGCATCCGCTTCCACAACCTGGAACCCTTTACCGCTGAAGATGTGAAATTCACCATAGAGCGGATTATCACCCGGGGAGCTGTAGACGGACAAAGTTCGCCCCGGAAAGGCCTTCTGGGGCCGGTGACCGGAGTGGACATAATCGACCATTACACTGTCCATATCAAGACCAGCGAACCGTGGCCCACCCTGATAGCCATGCTTCCTTTTCAAGAAATTATCCCCAAGGATTATGTGGAGAAGGTGGGCTCATCCTATTTTGCCGAACATCCGGTGGGAGCAGGGCCCTTTCGATTCGTGGAATGGCGGAAAGGCGAACACATCATCATGGAGCGCTTTGATCAATACTACGGCGGCTCTCCGGAGATTCCTCCAGCAGGAAAAGCCCGCATAAAGACCCTGATCTTCAGACCCATTCCTGAGACTGCCACCCGGGTGGCTGCTCTGAAAGCAGGGGAATGCGATTTGATTCAGATGGTTCCTCCCCATTTGATGAGCAACATAGCCAAAGATCCCCGCACCCGCATCCTCTCCTGCCGAGGAACGCGCAGTTTCTACATGGGTATGAACTGCACCAGGCCTCCGTTTGATGACCCCAGAGTCCGGAGGGCCATGAACCATGCCGTGGACATAGACTCTATCATCAATACCATCCTGGAAGGAATGGCCGTGCGGCTGCCCGGCCCTTTGATGCTGGGATCATTTGGCTACCATGATGATCTGAGACCTTATCAGCACAATCCCCAGAAGGCTCGGAGGCTGCTCAAAGAAGCAGGATATGAGAATGGTCTTGAAGTGGAGCTGGATACCGTGCAGGACTTGAACGAAATCGCTCTGGCCCTATCCGCTCAGTTGGCCAGGGTCAAGGTCAAAGCCAAGGTGCGGCTTTGGGAATGGGGGGTGCTCAGGACTCTTCTTATGAAGCAGGAGCGGACTCTATTCATTTCCAGTTGGGGTGATGCCAGTCTGGATTCGATCGGTATCCTCAAACCCACTCTTCACAGCAAAGGAAGGGGAAACTATACCGGTTATTCAAATCCTGCTGTGGACCATCTCCTGGAGAAGGCGGAGAAGGGAATGGACACCGAGAAAAGAAAACAATTCTTACGCCAGGCCCAGCATCTCATCTTCCAGGATGCCCCCTGGATTTTTGGCTACAGCATGAAGGAAATCTACGGTGCGAGGAAACGACTGAAAGGCTGGCGTCCCATTCCTGACGGCCGGATGAACATGCACGACGTGTTCACCGCTGTGGAATGAACCGTCTATTTGTCTTCCTGCCTTTCTCTTCTGAAAAGGGAGCGAAAGCGGCGGTGAGTGGAGCATGATCTGAAGGGGTGGGCTTTCTTCTCCTTCTCGGCCATAAATCCACTTCCACGTTCTCCAATTTCTCGATTAAGGGTCTGGTACAGAGGGCATAATCGATCCTCATGCCCAAATCCTTCCAGATGGCGCCGCCGATGTAATCCCACCAGGTGAATTGTCTTTTATCCGGATAGAGATGCCTGAAAGCGTCGACCAGACCCCACTCCATAAGTTCCCGGAAGGCCTGCCTCTCTTCAGGCATGGTTCCGATAGAGTCGGCCAGGATCTCCGGTGACCAGACATCCCTGTCTTGGAGGGCCACGTTAAAATCACCCATCACCATGAGATAATCGCGGGCTGAGTAATGCTGCTGGAGAAAGGCACAAAGTTTCTTGTACCAATCCAATTTATACTGAAATTTATCCGTTCCCCTCATATCTCCATGGGGAGCATAGACATTGATCAGATCGATTCCCTTTACCTTAACCGCTATGACTCTTTTCTGTTCATCCCAGTGCTTTTCGATGGCATCCTTTAACACCCTTCTCTGGGGAAATTTCGAACAGATGGCCACACCATTGTATCCTTTTTGACCAGCCACATCACAAGAAAATCCCATATTTTCGAAATCCTGGTAAGGAAAATCCTGGTCCACTGTTTTTAATTCTTGAAAACACAAAATATCCAGGTCATTCTCCCTATGCTTCAGCCAATTGACAATCAAATCCTTTCTGGCTTTTATGGAATTGACATTAAAAGTGCAAATCTTCAAAGCATGCCTCTTTCTGATTCAGGATTGGTCTTAATTTACCTCTGGGGCCGCCCTTTCCCTTATTTCACGGCTTTTATGGGGAAATTCGGGATTAAAGAAACTCAAGTGGCCCTGGTATTATTTCCAGGGCAGGAAAGGAATCCATTTCTGCGGGAAACAAACGCTTCCATCTAGAAAAAGGCCGGGGGAAGAAAACTTATTGGACAAGCCTTAGGGTTAAGGGGTAGCGGAATTTCTCTCCGCCGTTGGCCTTTACCGACGCAATAATGATCAAAGCCAGATCTAAAATAGCCAGTCCTATCAAAAGGAAAATACCGATGACCACCACGATCAACACAGCAGCCACGATACAGTAGATGGTGATGGAAATCTGAAAATTGAGAGATTCCTTCCCCTGATCCTCAATAAACGGTGACTCATCTTTTTTGATCAACCACACGATCAGTGGGCCGATGACATTTCCTAAAGGAATGATGAACCCAGCCAGAGCTGCCAGATGGGCCACCATCCCCCATGTTTTCTCTTCTGCTTTTAACATTTTGGCCATTGATTAACCTCCTCGCTTTAGATGAAAAGTATGGGAGATGTGTAAGATTTTATATTTTCCGCATAATTTTCTATTAGCTTACCCGGAAAAGGGCTTTCGCTTCCCCGGTTGCGGTGTTGTATTCATGGTTTAAAGTTTAAAGCTTGTTCATGAATATATGCCCATCACACCACAAACGAACCAGATGACACTCTTAACTTTTACTAAAGCCCTATGAGGGAGTCAAGTGTTAATACTCTTGGCGTTCCAGGGTTCATTCTATCTTTTTAGCCTCCAGTCCTGTATCCCGCTGTCTCAGAACCAGTCCGCTTACTTCCCCCTGGGCATTTTTGACAAACTGGATTTGGATATAAGGATCGGTAGAGAAAAAAGTGGTCTGGTTTTCCACATAAAATTTGGTGGGCGCCTGTCCTGTGGGTTGAATGATCAGGTAATAATCTTGGTGGGTGACAGTCAAGGTATAATCGGAATTGACTTCGTATTTTCCCACATACTGAGCATAGACAGAGGGATCCAGTCTGTACAAGCTTTTGACTTCGGGTTGAAAATGGGGCCAATCATAGGCTTCTGAAATGGCCCGGCAAATTTCATCAATCAGATAAGCACCATTTTCACTGTTAGTCATGATCACCGCTCCTTTACCCCTGACAGGATAAGCGATCAAATAACATTCGAATCCCTGATTGCTTCCTCTCTGGTTGAAATTGAGATTGTCCCCCTCATCGCCTATGGAAAAACCCAAACCTTTATTTCCAAGTTGAACAGTCAACATGGCGCGGGCCAGTTTTGGAGAGATGATTCTCTGGGATCTCCCCATGGCTGTGTCCATGATGGCTATGGCAAACCGGGCCAAATCAGAAGGGGTTGACCACAGTCCCGCTGCCGCCTTTTCAGGATACAGGAACCAACCGCCTTCCACTTTCTGTCCATCCCGGTGGTGACCAGGAACCATCCTTTCCCTCAACCCCACGGGCAAAGGCCAGGCAAAGGAGCTGTGATTCATGTTCAGAGGCTCCAGCACTGTCTCTTCCATGATTTGAGGAAAGGGCTTTCCCTCCAGGTCCACCATGAGCTGCTGCAAAACTGCATACCCTCCCTCAGAATAGCGCATCCGGGTTCCTGGCACGCTGACCACCCGGACGGGCCGGGAGTTGGTTGGCTTCTGACCACCCAGAACCTGGAGCAGTGAAGGGATGGCTTCCTCTTGGGAGTAGCCCTTAAATTTAAAGGCATTCAAGCCTGCACTGTGACTCAATAAACCCCTCAGGGTAACCTTCTTTTCTCTGGTGAACTGATTCTCAGGAACCTTCCAGGCCTGCAGGATATGGTTGACATTCTCATCCAATCCCATACGCCCTGTGCTCACAAAATGGAGAGCACCCAAAGCCGCCACCGGTTGGCTGAGAGAACCGGCCTGAAACAAGGACTCACTGGTTACCTTGGTCATGCCTTTCCTATCTTGGACCCCGTAACCCTTGGCCCAATCTATTTGATATTCATCCATAACAGCCAAGCTCACTGCGGATACCCGGTAGTATTTCATGCGTTTAGAAAGTTTCATTTTCTCAAGCTTTTGTCCTCTTAGCACCACAGCCTTAAGCAGCCCTTTTTCAACAGATTTGATCCTTTTCCGGGTGAGAGACTCGGGGGTCTCCCAGCAGGTTAGGAAAAACAGGGAAAGAAAGACTATCCAGATGAGGAAAAGGCAAGCCAGGCGGCTGCCAGGCAGCTTAAATCTCAGCATTTGCCTTGTCTATCTCAGTCCTCTTGGGTATAAGATGATCCTCAATTGTGTGATGCATCCTCTATGCTTATATCAAACAGAAATTTCCCTGTCAAAAAAACAAGCCCAGAAGCATTTCAAAACCGTGATTAGTATAAATATATATGGATTGAAAGGGGTGAGGGATGGGAAAAAGAAATGCACAGAAGCATTTCAAAAACCGTGATGATCATGAATATTCATAATGAGACGCTTCAGCACACATGTTAATTCCATGAAATTATTTCCTGCATCCATCCTACTCTATCAGACTGAGGCCCAATCTGGCGATGAATCCGGCCCGGAGATTTTCTCCTTCCAGGAATCCCGCTGTTTTGTAGCCGATTTGGGCTGCCAGCTGAAAGCGGGAACCGGCTCCTGCTAATTTATAAAACAGGGTGGCCATTAAGGCTCCTCCCAAACCGGATGGACCCGGCTTTACAGTCTCCCCTCCCAGAAGAAGCGAAGGCTGATCCCACAGGTCCACCTGAGCATGGATGGTCAAATTATCATCCTGCATCAGGTTCAAACCATGGAGGCCCAATCCCCAAAATTTATGAAAAGTGGGGTCACCATAACGAAAATAAACATGAATGACCGCGGAAGAGAGAGCAAAGAAATTTTCAAAATAAAATTCAGATCCAAAAGGACTCAACCCCAGGCGGAAGGAGGGAATGTATCTCATATTTCCGATATGGATCATGGGTATGTTGAAATTCTCTTCTCCTGACCACAGGTAAGTATAAAAATAAGCGTAAACAGAAAAATAATTGAAGGGATTGAGCATGTTTATGAAGGCCTGACCGGCCAGCCTATCCAGAGTCAACTTATATCCAACCCCATGGGGATACCCTTGGTATGTGTTTATGGCTGTCAAGTAACTCAAAACGTCATTTCCCGCCTCTCCCCTTAAATTGTATTTAGTGCGGAGTATATACATACCCAAATCATTGGCTGAAAAGAGATACAGGATAGTCTCCCGATAATTCATCTTGCCCCTCTGCAGCCATTTGAACCTCAATATATTGGATAACACAGTATTGGATTCTGAACCTCCGATGATGGAGGCCATATTTTCGTGAGGGGATATTTTCCTGTTAACCTCAGGACGCCCTCTTATTGCCCATCCCTTTCCGTTTCCATAAGGAAACAGAAGATTCAGTCTGTAGCTGTTATTCTTATAACCAAATTCTCGATATCTGGCTCCGTGTCCAAACACTTCGTGCTGTATCAAAAAACTCAGATGATCTAAAACATTGTCCAGAAGGATGGTCTTGCCCAGCCGGAAAGATATTCCCGCTGCTTTTTCTGTAAAATTGTCCTCATCGGTCCATTTGATGTTGAGAAACCTGTTTTCCAGTCCATAAATCCCTCTGTGTGCAGCGATGATACAGTGGGCTCCAGCCTTTGAAGAACCGGTTTTATCCAAAAGCAAGGGGTACTGCACCTGGGCTCGGCCTGGATGGCTGGCCATGATAAGCAGAACAACCAAAAACAGGACCGTCATTATTTTGACATGGACGCTGATCCCAAACACAGCCATTTTTTTGTTTCACACGGGAATATGCGGTCAGATTGACCCACCGTCTCATTTCTAGATCAAGATCACTTCCCTGGGTAGAGAAAAGACTTATAGTACAGAAGAAAATGGATGTCAAATTATCCCCCAGGGTGGTAAGCATTGTAAAATCAGTGATGGAAAAACAGCCAGATAAGCTGATAAGAATGCCATCGGAGGAAAACGGAGCTTTTCTCCTTTCCGCGGGACTGGCTGCCATTTTGGAAATGCCGATTCCTAGAGAAAATATCCACTTTCCATCCGTCTCATCATCTTAAAAAATTTTATTGAAAATGCAACCAAAAAAGTGTTTAATGCGTTTTTATTGAGTCGATAATATTTGTAGGGGAGAAAAATGAACAACAGCACAGATAATATTGAGGTCATCTCCTCAGAAAAATTGGAGTCCACTACAGATCCCGTAAGACTCTACCTTAAAGAGATGGGCAATTATTTTCTGCTCACCCAAGATCAAGAAATTGTTATCGCCAAGAGAATGGAAAGAGGCCAAAAAGACATGGTCAATGCTCTTTCTAAGACAGGTCTGATCCTGAATGAAGTTCTTTACCTGGAAGAAAAAATAAAAGAGGATCCTGAAATCATCCGGGAAATTTTTGACTACAGCGAAGGCCAGCTTTCCGGAGGGAAACTGGAGGAAATAACCAAAAAGATTCTTAAAAAAATAGAGGATATCAAGAAGCTGAACTCCGGGCTGAAGCGAATTCCTCTCACAAAAAACAATCTTTTCCGGCGCGGCCGGCTGGTCATAAAAATAAGGAATTTGGTGAACGATCTTCGCATCCGGCCTGAACAGAAGGATAGAATCACCGCCAATATTCACGCCAGACTGAAGAATGCCCGCCAATTGGCCGACATCCAGGAAAAGCTCAAACCATCCCTCAACCAGGCCAAGGGGACTCCACAGCAAAAACACCTGAAGCAGAAACTCAGTGAAATCAATACGCTGCTGCATATATTCCACCAGAAAACTGGTCTCAATTCTCAGCAGATAGAAAGAATCCTGCAGGCTATAGATGCTGGAAACAGGACCAGGGAGAAGGCAAAAGAAGAGATGGTGGCTGCCAATCTGCGGCTGGTGGTATCCATTGCCAAGAAATACCAAAACCGCGGCCTGGAGCTTCTTGATTTGATACAGGAAGGAAACATCGGATTGATGAGGGCGGTAGACAAATTTGAATACAGGATGGGGAATAAATTTTCCACTTATGCCACCTGGTGGATCAAACAAGCCATAACCCGAGCCATCTCTGACCAAGCCCGCACCATAAGGCTCCCTGTGCATGTGACGGAAACCCTGCAAAAACTCAAAAAAACAGCCCGAGCTTTAGGTAGAGAGAAAAAAAGAGACCCCACCTGCGAAGAAATATCTCAAAGACTAAAAATTCCAGTAGACAAAGTCAGGGAAATCATGAAAATCGACCAGGAAACTCTGTCCATCGAGGCGCCGGTAGGCGATACAGGCGACGGCAGTTTGGGCGATTTCATCCAAGATACAGATATTCCTTCCCCGCCGGATACAGTCATCTATATAAATCTCAAAGAGCAAATCGAAGAAGCATTGAAAACCCTCGACCAGAGAGAGACCAAAATTTTAAAGATGAGATTCGGGTTGGGTGAAGAGAAAGAGCACACCCTGGAAGAAGTGGGAAAAAAGTTCAACGTCACCCGCGAGAGAATAAGACAGATCGAATCAAAAGCACTGAAGAAATTGAAGCAGCCCCACCTGAATAAAAAACTCCGCTCTTTTGCCGATTCTATTTAAACCCCATTTATCAACTGCTGTTGTTTTCTTTTTTACAAAGCCCCGTGAAGGATGGCAGCTTTTTCAAGACAGTGATAAGTATAAATATATAGCTTCTCCCCGATTCCAAAATTTAAGGGCAAAAACGCTTCATCCTGATCCTGATAGAATGAGCATGCCCCTCAAGCCCCTCCGCTTCTGCCATACTCCCGGCAGCAGGACCGATCTTTAATAATCCTTTTTTGTTCACCTTAAGCAGGGTCTGCGTCTTGATAAAATTTCTTACACCCAGACCGCCCGTATATCTTGAAGCATAATTGGTGGGCAATATATGGTTGAGGCCGCTGATGTAATCCCCCAATCCTTCAGGGGAATATTCTCCGATAAACAGGGATCCATAATTCTTAAATCTGTGTAGAAAAGAATGGGCATCATTCAGGCTGAGTTGAAGGTGTTCTGGAGCTCTTCTGTTGGCAAATTCAACAGCTTCATCCATGGAGTTTAAAATCAGAAGAATGCCGTTTTTCTGTAATGACTTTCTGGCCACTTCGGCTGTTTTTAATGGGCAAAGCTGCTTTTTTATCTCATCCTGAACTGCAGATGCCAGCTCATCCGAATCCGTAGCCATCATGGGTACAGCATTGACATCATGCTCTGCCTGGGCGATTAAATCCGCGGCAAGAAAGGAAGGATTAGCATCTTTATCGGCAATGATTAAAAGTTCCGTAGGTCCGGCGATAAAATCAATTCCCACTTGTCCGTAGACAATTCTTTTTGCCGCATTGACATACTTATTTCCGGGACCCACGATCTTGTCCACTCTCCTTATGGATTGAGTTCCGTAGGCCATGGCGGCAATTGCCTGAACACCACCAACTTTGTATATCTCATCCACTTCACATATACGGGCAGCCGCCAGAATCGCTGGATGAATCTTTCCGCCTGGTGAAGGCGGTGAACAGACCATAATCTGTTCAACACCGGCAACTCTTGCCGGTATGGAAGCCATGATCAAGGAGGAAATCAACGGATATCTTCCTCCTGGAACATAAATTCCCACCCGTTTTACAGGTATTGCTTTCTGCCCCACAAGGACTCCCGGTTCTATCTCAAAATCGAAATCTCTGAATGTCTCCCTTTGTTTTTCGGAGAATTTTCTTAAATTACGGGCAGCTTTTTCCATACACAAGATCAATCCTTGACTGACCATGGACCAGGCGGATCTTATTTCATCTTTCTCCACTTTAAAACGGTCAATCTTCACGTGATCATAGTGGAGTGTAAATTTTTTCAGCGCTTCATCCTTCTTTTTTCTTACTTCTTTTATGATTTCTTGAACATCTCTCATATTTTTAAATTCAAGCTGATCGAAAACTTCTGGTTCCCATTGATTTATTTTCGTCTTTCTCAACGGCTCCTCCTGGTTTATCACTCTTTCTCTTTTTTTGGAGTTCTCCTTCGCAGTTTGAGTTCCTGGAAGACGGCATCTAAAGGAACATCCTTTTTGGCGAGGAGAACACTGATAAAATAGAGCATATCGGCTGTCTCCCAGATAATTTCTTCTTTTTTCCGTGCCTCCGCCAATTCTTCTGCTTCTTCCATGATTTTCTTCCCTAACGCTTTTTCTGTTAAAGAGGATGTATAAGATTCAGGTGAGGGATTTTTCATTCTATCTAAGAGGACATCATAAAGCTCCTTCAGAGAAAAGGCTTTATTCCCAAAACAAGAATATGTTCCGGTGTGGCAGGCGTTTCCTTTTTGATCGACTGTCATCAACAAGGCATCGCCGTCACAGTCTGTCCTGACCTTCAGAAATTTCTGAAAGTTCCCAGAAGTCTCCCCTTTCATCCAGAGCTTATTTCTGGAGCGGGAAAAATACCAGACTCTACCTGTCTCAAAAGTCCTGCCCAAAGACTCCCTGCTGCTGTAAGCCAGCATCAACACCTGTGATCCAGTATCCACGGTTACAGTAGGAATCAAATCTTTATCCCACCTCAGCGAGGCCATGAAGGCATGGGGCAAGCTGATTTTTTCTGTATAAAGAGCCATGCCTAACTGGACATTGACCCCAAGTCTAGATAATTTCTCGATTTCATGTAGAGCCGATATCCCCCCAGCGGCTGTGATGGGTAAATCCGTAGCCGCTCTTAAATCCTTAATCAGGCCAAAGTCTGTTCCTTTCATCATGCCCTCTCTTTCCACACAGGTAAAAAGAAATTCTGAAGTGTAGTTTTCCACTTCTTTTAAAACGGTCTCAAAGTTCAATCCTGTTCTGCGCTGCCAGCCGTGCACGACGATCTCTCCCTCAAAGGAATCGATGGCCACCACCACTCTGTTTTTGCCGATGACTGAACACAGGGACTTTAAAAATTGGTGGTTGACCCTGTTCTTTTCAAAGGCTTTGGTGCCGATGATAATTTTTTCTGCTCCCAAACCGAGAATTTCTGTTGCCCGATCAATACTTCTTATTCCTCCTCCAACCCGACATTCTGCGACCTGGCATATTTGCTGGATGGCCGCATCGTTGTTGCCGTTACCAAAGGCAGCATCCAAGTCTACCACGGCGATTTCACCAAATTTTGAAAACTCTCCAGCCAGGGTAAGAAGATCATCTCGTTCAAGCATTTTTTTCCGCCCCTGTTTTAATTGAACAGCTTTACCTTTATGGAGATCTATGGAAGAAATGATCATCTGATTCTAATCCATCTCTTTTTTAGATAGCTTTTGATATCTGAAACACTGTATTCTTTATAATGGAGTAAAGAGGCAACAAGAACGGCGTCTGCTTTTCCGGTTTCAATGGCTTCAAAAATCTGGTTTAAATTCCCAGCACCTCCAGAAGCGATGACAGGAATAGAAGCCTTTTCTGAGACCCGTCTGGTCAATTCAAGATCATAACCTGCCCTTGTCCCATCAGAGTCGATGGAATTGAGGAGAATCTCACCGGCTCCAAGCTGTTCGCCTCTTTGGGCCCATTCCAAGGCATCGATTCCTGTATCCTCCCTTCCTCCTTTGACAAAGGCGTGCCACGAATCATCCATCCTTTTGGCATCAATGGAAAGAACCATGCACTGGGAACCGAAGACCGCAGCCCCGTCTCTAATCAGTTCCGGGTTCTCAAGGGCAGCTGAACAGATGGAAACCTTATCAGCGCCGGCGTTGAGCAGCTCTCTCATATCCTGGATATTTCTGATTCCCCCTCCTACGGTCAGGGGAACAAAGACCTTTTTGGATACTTTCTCCACCACATCTATCATGATTTTCCGGCTTTTGTAAGTGGCTGCAATATCAAGAAAGATGATCTCATCAGCCCCCTGGTGGTTATACAAACCGGCAAGTTCCTCCGGATCTCCGGCATACCGGATTCCTTTAAATTTTATCCCTTTGACCACTTTCCCGTCTTCAACATCAAGACAGGGAATAATTCTTACAGTCAGCATCGCTCCACCCAATTTTGAAGCAGCTTCAGGCCCGCTGGGCCGCTTTTTTCAGGATGAAACTGAATCCCCAACACGTTTCCTCTCAGGGCTATGGAAGTGTAATTTACACCATAATGTGATGCGGCCACTGCCACTTCTCTCTCTTCAGGAACCGCATAATAACTGTGGATAAAATAAAAAAACTCGCCGTTTCGAATCCCCCTTAACAAATTGATTTCTCTCTCAAACCGAATGTTGTTCCATCCGATTTGAGGGACTTTCTTCTCAGTAAACCTCCTGCAAGTCCCCTTGAAAACCGATAATCCTTCAATTCTTTCAGATTCTTCACTGGATTCAAAAAGAAGATGAAGTCCCAGACAGATTCCCAGAAAAGGTCTTCCTGACTCAATCCACGCTTTTATGGGACCGTAAAGCCTGGTGGCTCTGATTCTCTCCATGGCATGACCAAAAGAGCCCACTCCAGGAAGGACAAGGCGGTTGATGGATGTAAATTCAGCTGCTGATTTCAATATTTTGCTCTCTCTTTTTAGAAAATCAAATGCCTTTTTCACTGAATTGAGGTTTCCAGCCCCGTAATCAACGATCCCGATCATGATCAATCACTCCTTTTGTGCTGGGAATATTTTGTATCTCTATGGGGTTTTTGGAACAGGCCATCCTAAACGCTTTACCGAAAGCTTTGAATATGGCCTCCATCTTATGGTGGTCACTTCGGCCATAAGGCATGCGGACAGCAATGTTGGCCTTCAAGCTGACAGAAAATGCCTGAAAAAAATCCTCCAGCAAATCAGTATCCATACGGCCGCAGAACCGCCGTCTGAAAGTCACATCATACTGAAGATAAGGCCTTCCTCCCATATCCACTGCCACCACGGCCAGCGCTTCATCCATGGGATAAACAAAATATCCCGCTCTGTTGATGCCTTTCCTGTCTCCCAGCGCTTTGTGAAACGCCCTGCCCAAAACAAGGCCGCAGTCTTCGATCAGGTGATGCTGGTCAACATGGAAATCGCCTCTGGCTTTTAAACGGATATCAAATAAACCATGAATAGCAAATGTTTCCAGCATATGGGTAAGAAAGCCTACAGGCGTATCGATATCGTGTATGCCTTTTCCATCCAAATTCACAGAAGCAGATATTTCTGTCTCTTTTGTTCTTCTCTCATAGCTTGCTCTGCGGCTCATTTCAGTATCTCCTGGATGTCATTGATATCCCTCAAGACCCATCGTGCCCCGCTGCGGAGGAGAAGATCTGTCTGCCTTTCATAACCAACGGCGTCACTGGCTACACCGATGGGAATGACATCGGCTCTGCGGGCAGCCATCATATCATCGATGGTATCCCCGATATAATAGGCCTCACCAGCATGCAGGCGCCTCAATGCCAATCTGATGCCCAACGGATCTGGCTTGGCTTTTTCTGGAGGCATATCATCCATGGTGACCAGAACAGAAAAATAGGACTCGGTGCCAAATCTCTCCACAGTATAACAGGTTTCTTTCCTGGGCCTTCCGGTGACGATTCCCAGCTTGTATCTCCTTTTGATATTTTCAAGGATTTTCACATCCAGCAGCCACTTTTCGTTTTTGATCAGCCCATCATAATTCTCTCCAAGATAGATACCCTGAAAAATACGGATGACTGCCTTCTTGGTGATCCTTTTTCCATAATCCTTAAGAATTTTTTGGGTAAGATCCCAATCATTGTTAAATCCGCCTCTGTTTTTGTATTCCTGAATCTGGGAGAAACTGATGGCTCGGTCAACAAAATGCTGGACGGTTTTTTTCACGGCCAAACGGTAGGAACGGGAAACATCCACCAGCACACCATCCATATCAAAAAGAACTGTTCTCACTATAAATTCCTCTCGGTTATTTGTTCCATTTTTTCCAGGAAAATATCATTCTCCTCAGGTGTTCCCACGGTCACCCTCAGCATATTTTTTAGCCTGAGAACATGGAAATACCGCACAACCACTCCGTTTTCGTAGAGACGCTCATACAGCTCCTTTCCAGACCAATGCTTTGATTCAAACAATAGAAAATTGGCGTGGGATGGAATGGGCTGGATATGTCTAATCTCCTTCAATCGGCGAAACAGCCTCTCTCTTTCCTCTATGATCCTATCCACATTTTGTTCAATAACTTTTATCTTCTCCAAAGCCACCTCACCAGCCACCTGTTGAAAAATTCCTGGCGAAAAAGGAAGCCTGGATTTGAGCAATTCCCTAACCGTCTCTTCTCTGCCCAATAAGTAGCCCAGCCGGATGCCTGCCAATCCCAATGCTTTGGAGAAAGTCCTAAAAATGACTATATTATTCAGTTCATCGATGAGCCCCTGCGCTGTTTCTCTGTGAAACCCATAATAAGCTTCATCCACAGCGACCATTCCATTGAAATTCAGGGCTATCCTCTTGATCTCCTCAAACTTTAAAGCGGTCCCCGTCGGATTGTGAGGAGAAGCCAAAATCACAAGTTTTGCCTTTTTTTCTCTCTCTATGATGGCTTCCACATCAAAACTGAAATCTTCTTTTAAAGGGACTTCAACAACATTGATGTTCATCACTTTGGCCACTCTTTTATAGATCGAAAAGCCAGGTTGAACAACCAATATACTGTCCCCTGAATCACAAACGGCATAAATGAAAGCCTGAATCAACTCGTTAGAACCGCTGCCCACCATGACTCTGGAGGTAGAACAACCGGCATAATGGGCAATTTTCTGGATCAAAGAATCTGCTTCTGAAGGAGGATATCTGTTCCAATGGACCGCCTTCAGCCTCCTGAGTATCTCCTCCTTGACTTCAGTGGGGATATCAACCGGCGATTCGTTCTGGTTGAGCTTTACCCTTGAGAAATCCTGAGCAACAGAATAACCGCCAAGCTTAAGAACAGCCTCTTTTATCATCCCTTTCATATGACCACCTTTTTGAATTCATACTCCAGGATATCAGTGGCACCGATCTTCTTCAGCAGGGGTATCAGCTTGACCGTCTCCTTTTTCTTGACAGCAGCTTTCACCGCATAGCCCATATCCTTATACAGCGGGGAAACAGTGGGCGCCCGCATGCAGGGCAGGATGCGGACAACCTCTTCCAGTTTATGAGAAGGGATATTCATTTCCAGCATGACTCGGTCCCTCGCATTCAACACGGCATTGAACAGCATTTTCAGCTCGTCTATTTTCTTTCTTTTCCAGCTATTTTTTACAGCATTCTGATTGGCGATAAAACGGGTTGAGGAATCCATGATCTCGGCGATCACCTTCAAGTTGTGTTCTTTCAGTGTCTGACCGGTGGCGGTATTATCAATAATCATATCAGCATCCTGAGGTGGAAAAGCTTCCGTGGTGCCGAATGTTCGGATCAGCATATAGTGGTAATTTTCTTTTTCTAGATATTTTCGCGAAATGTTCTCATATTCTGAAGCCACCATGATCTTTCTGTTTTTAAGCTCGCTTTCTTTCAAATCCAAAGATGCAGCCGCCACAATTTTTACGGGATCCAATCTCAAATCCATCACCTCAACAACTTTTGAGCCGGTTTCAACTATCCAGTCGTATCCTATGAATCCTATATCATGAGATCCTAATTCAACAAGCTGGGCAATATTCTGGGGCTTCATGATTTTTGCCTCGATTTCAGGATCTCCGATTCGGGGTATATATTTCCTCTCATTGGTCTCCAGCATGATGCCGGAATCATCCAGAAGTCCTGCCACCCTGCTGAACATTTTTCCCTTGGGAATAACCATTTTTATTTTCTTCATGGACTGCCTCCTTATTTATCCATAAGAAAACTTCCAAATTTTCTGAATTCAATACAATTCCTTATCCAAAAGCTCATTTTCCTTCCTTGGTTTTTTTGGGAGTTGCTCTTGAAGCAAGCTAATCTCAAAAAAGGACTTTTGAGATTAAGATGAGGATGGTTAAGAAAGGATTTTAGTTACAATGGAGGTGTGATTTGACTCTGCAGTACTTGATGAAATACTTTTCTACGAAATTCATTAAAAGAAATATAAAAAAGTAAAATTAAATTGTCAAGCGGAATTTTTTTTCCGAAATTTTATGCTTCAGTAAACATCTTTTTTTCCGGATTAAAAAGATGCTTCCTATACTTCATTTTTTCTCATAAAAAACTTGACAAATATTCTTGTCCCACTATAATGAGACAGATGAAAAACGAAAGGGCTGAAAGAAAAATAACCATAAAGACCCGCTCTTGCTACTATTACTGGTGGTACACAAGGGTGGGTCTGTAAAGATACTGTCCCTTTCGTAACCCTCCAAATAAGAATCTAAAAAGACCCACTCAATTCCCAGAGAATGAGTGGGTCTTTTTTTATTCAGGAGGATGGAAAGGATAGAAAACATGAAGCTTTTTCCTGTATGGAGAGAAATCGGAGTGGACCTGGACACTCCTGTCTCAGCTTTCCTTAAGCTGCAGACAGTTGGAGCCAAATTCCTTCTGGAAAGTGTGGAAAAAGGAGAAAAGCTTGGCCGCTACTCTTTCATAGGACTCAATCCTTCTTCTACCCTGATAATCAACAAAAAAAAGATGATCCTGGACGGCCAGGAGATCTCTTTCCAGAGGCAGAATTTCCTACAAAAGGTCCGGCAGATACTCTTTTCCTGTAAAGTCAAAAGCAGTCAAGAACTACCTCCTTTTCTGGGCGGCTGGGTAGGCTATTTGAGCTACGATTTGGTCCGTCATTTAGAAATCCTTCCCTATCATCTGGCCTCTGAGCTTGACCTGCCCGAGGGCATTCTTTACCTGGTCAAAGAGATATTGGTCTTTGACCATCTTAAGCACAGAGCCAAGATTATTGCCTTGAAAGGATCAAATGAAGAAAAACAGACCACTTTGAACAGGATAGAGAGAATCGTCCGGGCGATAAAGGCCCCTTTAACCAGGAAAAAGGAACCTCAACAGAAATTCCAACTCAAGAAGCCCCGACCAAACTTCAAGGAGAGAGAATTCGAGAAGGCGGTGGAGAAAGCCAAGGAATATATTCTGGAGGGAGACATTCTTCAAGTGGTCCTCTCCCAACGGTTTTCAGGTAAAACTCCAGCCTCCCCTTTCCAGACTTACAGAAAGCTTCGGATGATCAATCCGTCTCCATATATGTTCTGTTTAGATTTCGATTCCTTTCAACTGGTGGGTTCCTCGCCTGAAGCTCTGGTCAGGCTAACCAATACAAGGGCTTCTCTCCATCCTATAGCCGGCACCCGGCCCAGAGGAAGGAACCCCCGGGAAGACAGCCGATTGGCAGAGGAGCTATTTGGAAGCGAGAAAGAAAAAGCCGAACACGTGATGCTGGTGGACCTGGCAAGGAATGACCTGGGAAAAGTCTGTGTGCCTCGCACCATAAGAATCGAGCAAAAAATGAATTTGGAAAAATACTCCCATGTGATGCATCTGGTCTCAGAAGTAAGAGGCAGGTTAGATCCTCGTTTTGATGCTCTGGATCTCTTCGCAGCCGCTTTTCCGGCCGGCACGGTCACGGGCGCTCCTAAAATCAGGGCTATGGAAATCATCGAGGAGCTGGAAAGAACAAGAAGAGGCCCCTATGCAGGGGCGGTTGGCTATTTCGGTTTAGACGGAAATATGGATATGTGCATTGCTATCCGGATGATCATCCATCAGAAAGGAAAATACTACCTTCAGGCCGGAGCAGGAATCGTGGCTGATTCCATTCCTTCCATGGAATACCAGGAGACATTGAGCAAGATGAGAGGTCTTTACCAGGCCGTAAAAATGGCTGCGGAGGAAGAACATGATCCTGCTGATAGATAACTATGATTCTTTTGTTTTTAACCTGGCTCAGGCCTTTATGGAAATTGGTGAAGAGGTGATGGTCAAAAGGAATGATCAAATCACTTTGAAAGAAGCTGAAGAGCTGTCGCCTGATTTTCTGGTCATCTCACCGGGGCCTAAAAGTCCAAAAGAAGCCGGCCTCTCCAGCCAGCTTATTAGATTTTTTTCAGACCGTATTCCTGTTTTGGGAGTGTGCCTGGGACATCAATGCATTGCTTACGCTTATGGAGGAAAGATCAAGAGAGCGGAAAAGCTCATGCACGGGAAATTATCAAAAATATACCACGATGAAAAAACCATATATGAGGGAGTGAGCAATCCTTTTTCAGCCACCCGCTACCATTCCCTTATTGTGGAGGAGGGATCACTTCCAGGTTGTCTTGAGATTTCTTCTTACACGGAGGATGGAGAAATCATGGGCTTAAGATTAAACGGAAAAAAAGTGGAAGGAGTTCAGTTCCATCCTGAGTCCTTTCTCACCGAAGAGGGGATGAAAATCTTAAGGAATTTTCTTCAAACAGGAGGAAGGGATGATTAAACAGGCCATATCTGCCCTTTCCCAGGGAAGGGACTTAAACTCAACTGAAACAGAAGAAGTGATGGCTGAAATCATGTCCGGAAGCTGCAGTTCCGCCCAAATAGCGGCTTATTTAATCGCACTCAAGATGAAGGGTGAGTGTGTGGAGGAGATCATCGGAGGGACTAAAGGAATTCTGAAAAAGGCGGTTGGTGTTGAAACACGGAGGCAAGATTTGATAGATTTGTGCGGCACTGGGGGCGACGGGCATTCCACATTCAATATTTCCACAGTTTCCTCTATTATCGCAGCCGGTGCTGGCCTCAATATTGCCAAACACGGCAACCGCTCCGTCTCCAGCCGATGCGGAAGCGCTGACCTTTTAGAAGCCATGGGAGTGGACCTTGCTCTTCCTCCTCAAAAAGTCGCTTTGGCCATCGATGAGCTTGGCTTCGGTTTCATTTATGCCCCTCTCTTCCATCCAGCCATGAAATATGCTCTTCAGCCAAGAAGAGAGATTGGAGTGAGGACTCTATTCAATATCATCGGCCCCCTGGCGAATCCGCTGAGGGTAAAAAGACAGCTGTTGGGCGTTTACTCCGAAGACCTGTTATGTCCCGTATCCAAGGCTTTGGCTCTTTTAGGGACAGAAAAGGCATTGGTGGTGTATTCCTCAGACGGACTGGATGAAATCTCCATAAGTGCGCCCACCAAAGGTTTCCTTGTGACAAACGGAAGCATTGAGGAAACGGAGATTGTCCCCCAGGATTATCAATTCAAATACAGAAAACTGGAAAAAATCAGGGCTTTCTCTGTGGAGGAGAACGTTCGGATTCTTCATAAAGTTTTGAAAGGGGAAGAAGGGCCGGAAAGAGATATCGCTCTGCTGAATTCCGGGGCAGCAATTTTTGTCTCAGGACAAGCCAGAGATATCAAGGAAGGAATAGAAATGGCCAGAGATTCCATCGATTCGGGAAAGGCCACCAGTTTATTTTCTGGTTTTCTTTCATTCACCAAGGAGGAAAGCGCAAAAGAAAGACAGTCCCCCTTTTAGTAAGAAAGTGAAGAAAATGTCTGATTTTTTAGAAATCATCCTGGCGCATAAAAGAAAAGAATGGGAAGAGAAGCAGAAGTCCCTCTCTTTTTCTGCGCTGTGGCGCAGAGTTCAAAATTCTCCTCCATGTTCTTCGCTTTCCCACTCTCTTGTTGGCAGAAGGACCATCATTGCTGAAATCAAAAGGGCCTCGCCTTCAAAGGGAGCCTTTCTTTCTGGAGGCAGGATCAAGAAATTAGCCTCCATATACCAGGAATACGGCGCTTCTGCCATCTCGGTGGTAACCGAGGAGGGCTACTTTCACGGCAGCCTAAAGGACCTTCGGACCATAAAAAACTGCGTTCATATCCCTGTGTTGAGAAAAGACTTCATCATCGATGAGTATCAGATTTTAGAATCAAGAGAATCAGGAGCAGATGCTGTTCTCCTGATCGCCTCCCTGCTTGGCCCAAAGAAGCTAAAAAAGTTCTTGAATGTTGTGGCTGAGCAAGGGATGGAAGCTGTGGTCGAGATCAACACCCAGGATGAACTCGAAAAGGCGCTGGAGGCAGAGGCAAAAATCATAGGAATCAACAATCGGGATCTGAGGACTTTGCGGGTTGATCTCAACACATCTAAAAGTCTTCTGCCTTTGATTCCTGATTCAAGAATAAAGATTGTGGAAAGCGGCTTAAGAGATGAGGATGATCTGTCATCCTACCATGAATTCAGAGTCAATGGTTTTCTTATAGGAGAAGCACTGGTGACTGCTTCCCATCCGGAAGATGTGTTAAAGAGATTTTGTTCTGTATTGAGGGAAAAATGACAAGGATAAAAATCTGTGGAATCACAAACATGGAAGATGCTCTTTTGGCGGCTGACCTAGGAGCTGATGCTGTTGGCTTCATTTTTACACCGAGTCCCCGCCGCATTTCACCCCAGAAAGCGAGGGAAATCATATCCTCACTTCCTCCTCTCATCCACAAAGTGGGAGTGTTCAAGAATGATGAGGTTACTCTGGTCAAAGAAATCATAAACCACTGTTTCCTGGACTATGCGCAGTTCCACGGAGAAGAAGACAAAACCTACATCAGAGAATTCGGCCCAAGAGCCATAAAGGTTTTCGAGATAAACAGAAGGCATGTTATGGAAGAAATCAAAAATTTCTCTCTTCCTTTTTTTATGCTCGACCTTCCTAAAGGCAGCGGAAACAAAATCCATCCGGATTGGCAAATGGTTGAGAAAGCCAAAAAATGGGGTAAGTTCATGTTGGCCGGTGGATTGAACCCTGAAAATATTGAAACAGTGCTCCAAAACATAACCCCTTTCGGGGTGGATGTCTGCCGGGGAGTAGAGCAGGCGGAGGGCACCAAAAGCCCGGAGAGGCTGAAAGAATTTATTTTAAAGGTGAGAACATGGGATGCTCTGAGAACTTAGGCAAATTTGGCAGCTATGGAGGGAGATTCGTTCCTGAAACCCTGATGGAGAATCTTATCGAGCTGGAGAAAGCATATGTGCAGGCAAAAGCGGATTTCTCTTTTCAAAAAGAATTTCACCATTGTCTCAATCATTATGTGGGGCGGCCTACTCCCCTCTATTTTGCCCATAACTTAAGCCAAAAATATGGATGCCGGATATATCTCAAGAGAGAAGACCTCTGTCACACCGGCGCCCATAAGATCAACAACTGTATGGGGCAGGCCCTCCTGGCCCGGAGGATGGGAAAAAAGAGGATTGTGGCTGAGACAGGAGCAGGTCAGCACGGAGTGGCCGCAGCGGCTGTCTGCGCCCTGTTGGGGATGGAATGTGTCATCTACATGGGAGAATTCGATTTTATCAGGCAGGCCCCCAATCAGATGAGAATGGAAATATTGGGCGCGGGTATAAAAAAAGTCACTTCTGGTGAGAGAACTTTAAAGGAAGCCATCAATGAGGCTATCAGAGACTGGGTCACCAATGTCCAAACAACACACTATCTGCTGGGTTCTGTGGTCGGACCCCACCCTTATCCTCTTATGGTCAGAGATTTTCAGTCTGTTATCGGGGGGGAAGTAAAAAGACAAATCCTCTCCCTGGAAGGAAGACTGCCTGATTTTCTGGTCGCCTGTGTGGGAGGAGGGTCTAATTCTATGGGACTCTTTTATCCCTTTCTGGAACATAAGCAGGTCAATCTGATCGGTGCAGAAGCAGGCGGCAGGGGATTGAATCCGGGTGAACACTCAGCCACACTATCAAAGGGGAAACCAGGTGTTCTTCACGGCACCTATTCCTATCTCCTTCAGGATGAAGAAGGTCAAATCCTGCCCACTCATTCCGTATCTGCTGGACTCGACTATCCAGGAGTGGGCCCGGAATTGAGCTGTTTAAGAGACAGCCATCGAATAAAAATCGAAGGAGTGAGTGATGAGGAGGCTTTGGAGGCATTCTGGGAATTATCCAAGCTGGAGGGCATCATACCTGCTCTGGAGCCAGCCCACGCTCTGGCCTGCCTCCAAAGATTAGCCTCCTCACTAAACTCCCAAAGCGTTGTGGTGGTCAATCTCTCAGGAAGAGGAGATAAAGACCTGGATATTATAAAAAAGAAAGGAGCCGGACTTGGGTAAAATAGGGGTAAAATTCAAGATTCTTCTTTCTCAGGGGAGAAAAGCTCTGATCCCGTTTTTCACTGCTCTCTATCCTTCTAAGGAGCTGTTCAGAGAACTTCTGAAAAGAGCAGATGATGCAGGGGCAGATTGCATCGAGCTGGGGATTCCTTTTTCCGATCCTCTTGCAGACGGGAAAATGATTCAATACTCCAGCCAGTGGGCTTTGAGAAACGGATTTGATTTTTCTCTGTTCCTAGAGGAAATCACCCGCCTTGAAGGCAGCTTGAGCGCCTCTCTCATTTTAATGTCTTATTTCAATCCTATCCTCCAGAGAGGAGTGGAAAATTTTGCAAGAGAAATAAATGAAGCCAAAATCGAGGGAGTGATCGTCCCCGACCTTCCTTTGGAAGAAAGCTTCTTCCTGAAGGAAGCTCTCTCTGCTCATGACATAGATCTGATCTCCATTGCTGCCCCCACCACAGGTTCTCTGAGATTAACAGAAATCTGCCGCCATTCACAGGGGTTCATCTATCTTGTCTCCCTCACAGGAGTAACAGGTATCAGGGAAAGACTTTCTGAGGATTTATTCAGCCACATCCGCAGAGTTAAGAAAATCACTTCAAAGCCTCTGTGTGTGGGATTTGGCATATCCAGTCCCCATCAAGCTGAAAAGGCGGCAGAATTTTCGGACGGGATTATTGTGGGAAGCGCCTTGATCAACCTGGTCAAAGGGAGAGAAAAGGAGAAGCACGTCCCACTGGAAGTAGAAAACTTCCTGAAAGAAATGAGGAGGGTCATCTGATGGACGAAAGAAAAAAAGTCTGGTTGAGGGGAATAAGGGGAGCTATTCAGGTGAAAAGGAATGAAAAACAGCTCATTTTGAAAGCGGCCAGAGAGCTTATGACAAAAATCATCTCGGAAAACCATATAAAGAAGGAGGATATGGTGAGCGTATTCTTCACAGCCACGCCTGATATTGATGCCGAGTTCCCTGCCTACATCTTGAGAGAGATGGGGTGGAAATACATTCCTGTGCTGTGCGCTCAGGAAATGGATGTCCCCAAAGCCTTGAACAGGATCATAAGGGTCATGGTGCATGCTTATTTGCCTAAAAGGCATGAGGAGATCAAACATCAATATTTGGGTCCAACCGTCCAATTCAGACCAGACCTCACAGGAGAATAAAAATGATAATCGTGATGAAAACTCAACACACCCTCAAACAATTTTCCACCATCCTTAAGGAAGTGAAGAAGCTGGGATTCAAAGCTCACCTCTCCAAGGGAAAAGAAAGGACCATCATCGGGTTGATCGGAAACGGAAGACAGGTGCTTCCTGAGCATTTTAAAGTCTTTCCGGGAGTGGAGAATGTCATACCTATCTTAAAACCCTTTAAGCTGGCCAGCAGAGAATTCAAGCCCCAGAAGAGTGTTTTCCGCATAGACGGTGTCAGTGTAGGAGATGAAATGGTGGTGGTAATAGCGGGGCCCTGTGCCATAGAAAGCAGGGAGCAGATATTGGAAACAGCCCAGGCAGTTCAGGAAGCTGGAGCAAAGATTTTAAGGGGGGGAGCCTTTAAACCCCGGACTTCTCCCTACAGTTTTCAGGGCCTTAAGGAAAAAGGCCTGGAGTTTCTTCTGGAGGCAAAAAGCAAATTCGGTCTTCCGGTGGTCACCGAAGTGATGGCACCTGAACACCTGCATTTAGTGGGAGAAGTCGCTGATATTTTCCAGGTGGGAACCAGAAACATGCAGAACTATGCTCTTCTTGAGGCGGTGGGCAAATCCAAAAAACCTGTCCTTTTGAAAAGGGGGATGATGTCCACACTGGAAGAATTTCTGATGGCCGCCGAATATATTCTTTCTAACGGCAATTCCCGGGTCATTCTCTGTGAGAGAGGGATCAGAACTTTCGAGAAATACACCCGGAACACCCTTGATCTGACAGCCATTCCCCTCCTCCATCAGCTTTCCCATCTGCCCGTCTGTATTGATCCCAGCCACGGCACAGGACTCAGATCTTTGGTCATTCCTGCTTCCAAAGCAGCTGTGGCCGCTGGAGCAGATGCCCTTTTAGTGGAAGTCCATCCCTGCCCGGAAAAAGCTATGAGTGATGGCCCTCAAAGCCTGAATTTACAGGAATTCAAACGAATGATGGATGAGCTGAAACCTTTAACCGGGGCAGTGAAAAGGAAGATATGATGGAAAAAATGGAAGAATTGATCATCTGTGTGGTGGGCGTGGGACAGATTGGCGGCTCTTTTGCCCTGGCTCTAAGAGAGAATGGAATAGGGAAAAAAATCATCGGGGTGGACAAAAAAGAGGTGGTGTTGAATTCAAACATCAAAGAAATCGCAGATCATGTGACTCATGATCTTGAAGGGGCGGTTAAAGAAGCGGATTTCATCTTCCTCTCCACACCGGTGCTCTCCATTCTCGAGCTTCTTCCTAAAATCATCGTATGCATGAAACCGGGAGCCATCCTTCTCGATTCAGGAAGCACAAAAAGAAAGATTTGTGTTGCCATGAGGAAGCATCCAGAAAAAATCCTCATCGGAGGCCACCCTATGGCCGGAACAGAAAAAGCAGGCTTTGAAGCTGCCTCTCCCCGCCTTTTTCAGAAAAAAATCTTTGCCCTCTGCTTTCCCACCCAAAAAAGTCAGGAGGGAAAACCAATGGTGTTCAAAATCCTGGAGGAAATCGGGGCCTCACCCTATGAAATAGATGAGGAAAAACATGATGATCTTGTTTCTATGACCAGCCATTTGCCCTATGTTTTATCTCTTTCTCTTTCTGTTTTGGCCAGAGATTTTACCAGAAAAGATTCTTTATGGAAGGATTTAACAGCCACCGGTTTTCTGGGGGCAGCACGTCTCTCTTTGACTCATGAGGAGATGGGCGCAGGGATATTATCAACGAATTCTTCCCGCATCATAAATATTATGGATGAATTCACACAGAGGCTAAAAAGGATAAAGAAACTTATCAAACAAGGCCGCCGTGAGGAGCTTCTGGATTTTCTTCGTTCCATCAGAAATTTTCAATCCACAATAAATGAAAAACATGAAAATTCAAGTTAAGAAAAGCAGAGGATTCAAAGGGGAAATTCCTGTTCCCGGAGATAAGTCTATATCCCACCGGGCAGCCTTTATCGGCAGCCTGGGTCTTGGGGAAACTGAAATTTCAAATTTTTCTGAGGCGGGTGACTGCTTGGCCACACTCCGCTGTCTCCAGGAGATAGGAGCAGAAATCAAGAAAGAAAAAGGCTGTAAAGTGACCATCCAGGGGAAAAACCTCTACGGATTCAGGGAACCTGAGGCAGTTCTTGAAGCACAGAATTCAGGAACCACAGCCCGCTTCCTGGCCGGACTGCTCTCAGGCCAGAATTTTTTCTCTGTCATCTCTGGAGACTCTTCCCTTCAAAAAAGACCCATGAAAAGAGTGGTTGAACCTCTTCAAAAGATGGGGGCCTGGATCGATGGAAGAAACGGCGGAAGCTTTTTGCCGTTGGCTGTCAGAGGGCAAAGACTGAAGGGAATAAAATATAAAATCCCCATTCCCAGTGCTCAGTTAAAATCATCTCTCATCCTGGCCTCTCTTTTAGCCCACGGGAAGTCAGAGATTGAAGAGTCTCTTCCTTCAAGAGACCACACCGAGAGGATGCTTGGTTATTTTGGAGCGGATATAAAGAGAAAAAATGGTCTGATTGAAATTTATGGGGAGCGGAGGTTCAAAGGTCAAAAAATCATCATTCCTGGAGATTTCTCTTCTGCTTCTTTTTTCATAACAGCAGCCATGCTGGTTGAAAATTCCAATGTTGTGATTCCCGATGTGGGACTCAATCCCACCCGCACCGGGTTTTTGAGAATAGTTGAAGAAATGAAAGGTCAAATCAGCATTCATGAAGAAAAGGTTATCTGTGGAGAGCCTGTGGGAACACTGGTGGTCTCTTCAAGCATGCTGAAAGGTGTGGAAATCAAACACCATGTAATTCCCACTATGATAGACGAGATTCCATTGATCTCTCTTCTGGCCACCCAGGCAAAAGGAAAGACCGTGGTCAAGGGCGCATCGGAGCTGAGGGTTAAGGAAAGCGACAGGATTGCCGCTGTGGTCAGCAATTTAAGAAAAATGGGAGTGGAAATAGACGAGATGAAAGACGGCTTTACAGTGGAAGGCCCTCAAAAGCTGAAAGGGGCCTCTGTTCAAAGCTTCGGAGACCACCGGATAGCCATGGCCATGGCTGTGGCTGGACTCGCTGCCGAAGGGGGAACAGAGATAGAAGGTTTTTCCTGCCACAGCGTCTCTTTTCCTCATTTTTATACCTCCTTAAAGAAATGGGAAAATGGCTGAGAAAATCCTATTCGGTCTTATGGGAGAGAATCTTGACCACAGCGCCTCTCCCTTGATCTTCAACCGGTATTTCCAGCGTTTAAACCTCAACTGCTTCTACCATACCTATCCTGTGAGCCCTGAATCCCTGGCTGATTTGTTGGCAAAAATAAGAACTTCCGCTGTTGCCGGTCTCAATGTGACCATCCCTTTCAAAGAAAAAATTATTCCTCACCTTGACGAAATCGATCAAAAAGCAGAAGAAA
>JBKHJA010000139.1:0-4117 GCA_046538375.1 Candidatus Aminicenantota bacterium | reverse complement strand
CGGTCCATCCAGGTTTCCACAGTGGCGGTGGGGCTTCTCTCATTTTCCTGCTATCCGGTGCTGACAGCTTTTCTGGAGCCTCTGTTGTTCAAAGAAAAGCTGATAAAAATCAACATATTCTATGCATTGGTGTGCATTGGGGGCATTTTTCTGATTGTCCCTCGATTTGCTTTAGAAAACACCACCTATCGAGGCGTTCTGTGGGGAGTTTTTTCAGGGGTTACCTTTTCAGTGCTCACCATTCTCAACCGCCAGCTTTCCCAGCAGTTATCCAGTCTGGTGATTGCTTTTTTTCAGGATTTCTTTGCCGCCCTGATCCTTCTGCCCTTTTTTTTCATTCTCCGGCCCAGCTTGAACACCAGAGACATCCTTCTCCTCTGCGCCCTGGGGGTTTTGTGCACAGCCGGGGCCCACAGTCTGTTCATCAAAGGAATGAGGTTTATAAAAGCTCAGACCGCCAGCATCATCAATTCTCTGGAACCTGTTTATGGAATCATTCTGGCCTTTCTTCTTCTTGATGAAATCCCCTCCTGGAGGACCCTGATGGGAGGAGCGGTGGTGCTGGCAGCCGCCATCGCTGCCACCCTGTCGCCGCCATCAGGATGGGATAAGTCCAACAGAGCCTCTTCTTCAAATACATGAATTTTTTCTAGATCTCATCACCTGTAGGTCAGATTTTTATCCAGTGAAGATGTCCCTCTAGGGGACGTCCCTTTCTAAAACGCGCTGGATTCGCTTGAAGGCCCAGTTGAGTTCTTTTTCTTGGATGATCAGCGGGGGAGCAAACCGGATGACATTCTCATGGGTTTCCTTGCACAGCAGGCCTTCCTGCTGTAAAGCCTCACAGAAACGTCTGGCTCCCCCTGCCTCTGGGACCAGTTCAATCCCGATCAGCAGTCCTTTCCCTCTGACTTCCTTGATGTGTTTGCTTTTGATGGTGTTCAGCTTATCCAGAAAGTATGAGCCCCGCTTGACAGCATTCTCGGCCAATCCCTCTTCCTGAAGCACCCGGATAGCTTCACGGGCCACAGCACAGGCCAGAGGATTGGCCCCAAAAGTGGAACCGTGCTCGCCGGGCTTGAAAAGGCCTAAAATCTCCCGAGGAGAAAGGACTGCGGAGATGGCACATCCTCCTCCACCCAGCGATTTGCCGATAATCATGACGTCAGGCTTGACCTGTTCATAGTCACAAGCAAACAGTTTTCCTGTGCGGCCCAGACCGGTCTGAATTTCATCGGTCATGAACAAGACATTGTTCTTTTCGCATAGCTGTTTGGCTTTCTTCAGGTAGCCTTCAGGAGGAATGATAATCCCTGCTTCAGCTTGAATAGGCTCTAACATGAAAGCCGCGGTATTGGAATTTATGGCTGATTCCAGGGCATTCACATCTCCGTAAGGAACAATGACGAAGCCAGGAGTGAACGGACCGTAATCGTTCCTGTATAAAGGTTCAGTGGAAAAACTGACCACAGTGACTGACCGTCCGTGAAAGTTGTTGGAACAGGCTATGATTTCGGCATGATCTTGAGCAATCCCCTTTTTTTGATAGGCCCATTTCCGGGCGGCCTTGATGGCGGTCTCCACGGCCTCTGTCCCTGTGTTCATGGGCAGCACCATCTCGTAACCCGTGAAATCACAGAGCTCGCGGGCTAAAAGGGGCCATTGATCGTTGCGAAAAGCCCGGGAAATCAAGGTGAGCCGGTCGGCCTGACTTTTCATGACTTTGAGTATTCTTTTATGACAGTGCCCGTGGTTTAAGGCAGAAAATGCACTTAAAAAATCCAGGTATTTTTTCCCTTCCACATCCCACACCCAGATTCCCCTGGCTCTGGTGATCACCACGTCCAGGGGATCGTAATTGTGAGCTCCGTACAAATCTTCTAAGACCACATAATCCTTGGTGTCCATTCTATCTCCTTGTGTTTATGGTTGAATAAGCGATGGTCTTTTCTTGGCGGAGAGGGTGGGATTCGAACCCACGGTACGGCATCTAGCCGCACACACGCTTTCCAAGCGTGCTCCTTAAGCCACTCGGACACCTCTCCGTGTTTATCCCTAGGAATAAAATTGAGGGAACAAGGATCACTAAATTATCAAAAAAAAAGACAGAGGTCAATCAATCCCGTAAGCATCTCTTTTTCCGTGATAGGGGTGAGGAATTTACTTTTTTTTGGCTGTAACCACTCCCTGGGGCTGTTTGAACTTGGCCTCTGTTACCTCTCCTCTTTCGTCTACCACAAATTCCAGGCTGTAGCCGGTGAGGCCCTTCAACTTGAATTCAGTCCCTTCATAAGGAATCAGCTCATAATCAGGCTGGCCGGGCACAGTCAGGATCAGGGTATCTTCCCCCTTCAATTTGATATTGACAGTGGTTTCACCAAGGACATATTCCCCTTCGAATTTCTGGAGAAAGCTCTTCTCCATCATCTTCTTTTCAGCCATCTTGGTGAACAAGATGGGATCCACAGCTGGTTCCAACTGGATAGAGAGCCTGGCGATACGGCCTCTGTCATCAGCAAAGAAGGAGAGTTTTTGCTTGATCCCGAAGAATTCATAGACCTCATTCTTGAGTTCAAAAACGTCGTAATGGTAATGGTGAAGCTCAGACTCGATGGAATTGAAAACAGTCTTCAGCAGGTCGCCGTCTTTTTTTACAGCAATAACGCCGTAGCCAGGGTGCCGGTAATCTCCGGCATAATCCTCCAGGGGATGAGAAGGCTGTGTGTTGGGCACTCTGTCTTTATCCTTCTCTTTTTCAGCCTCTTCTACCTCTTTTTCTGCCTTTTCTATCTGCTCTTTAATGCGCTTATTCCACGGCACTTGATCAAGTCCCAGGAGGCGGTCACAGACATTGTAGGCCACGATGGAAGGAACAGGACACCCGTTCAGATTGGTCAGGATGACCAATCCTATGTTATGACGGGGCATCAGAGATACCAGGGCAGAAAATCCGTCAATTCCTCCCCCGTGGGTAAGCATCAGGTGTCCGCGGTAGGAGTTTATGCTCCATCCCATCCCATAGGTGGAATAGAACAGCTCATCATACCTGATGTTTTTGGAACTGATCATCTGTGGGGAATGAACTTCTTGAAGATTGTTTTCTGATATGATCTGATTCTCTCCAAACTTTCCTTTGTTGAGATTGAGCAATACCCAGTTGGCCATTTCTTCGACATTGGAATTGATGGAACCGGCGGGACCCACATTATCGATATTGCGAAAAGGAATCTCCATCACCTGTTCTTCATGCTCTAAATAGGGAAGAGCAAAATCATCGGCCTTCTTGGAATCTTCGACTGAAAAATTGCTGTCCTTCATTCCTAAAGGATCGAAAATGCGCTCTTTTACGAAATCCTCCCAGGTGCTTCCAGTGATTTGTCCCACCAGATAACCCGCGGTCATGAACATCAGATTCTGGTACTGAAAAGTGGTCCGAAAATCCTCGCTGGGCTCAAGGTGCTTCAACCGATCAAAGAGTTCGCTGCGGGAAAACGGTGATGAGTACCACATCAAGTCATGCCGGGGCAGGCCGGAGCGGTGACAGGCCAGATCCCGTGGAGTCATCCTCTGAGAAGCAAACAGGTCTTTGAGTTCAAAAGCGGGAAGATATTCTCTTACCGGATTGTCCCAATCCAGCTTCCCTTCATCCACCAATATCCCCATGGCCACAGCGGTGAACGCTTTGGAACAGGAACCTATGGCGAAAAGAGTGCGCGGTGTCACTTCCAGCTCCTGTTCGACATTCCTTAATCCAAATCCTTCAGAATAGATAACCTTACCCTCCTTGACTACAGAGATAGCTAGGCCAGGAACCTTCCATTCCTCCATTCGATCCTTGATAAACTGGTCCAGACCTTCTAAATCAGCTTTTTCTGGCTCCTCCAAAGCAGCCAGCGGCGAAAACACAAAGCACAGGATAATGAACAGGTGAAGCCATTTAACAATTCCTCTTCTCATCTAAAACCTCCTTGTTAAATATAAGGATTTCCCCCAAACGGGATTCAAGAATCCATATTATATTTTGAATGAGCAGAATTACAACATTTTTTATATAACATTTATCCTGGATTATTCATGAATTATGGGAAATTAGGGACACGATCCCAATTTCAGAAAA
>JBKHJA010000138.1:0-4177 GCA_046538375.1 Candidatus Aminicenantota bacterium | reverse complement strand
AGACCACCCAGTTCATGCCTTCCATCGAACACATCAGAGAGATGAATAAGATGTAGGGGAGCACCAAGAAAATGGGGACATGTTACCCATTTCCTGATTTAGTATTTATATATGATAGAAATTGGCTGAAATTTGTACATGTCCCCATTTTCTAACCCTTCAAATTTCTCTCCCTTTTTATTTCCTTTTTTTACATACCCTTACCTTGCTCAAATGAACTGCCTATGTTAATATTTCTCCACTGGATATAAGAAAGGAAAAAATCATGACAAAATCCTTAAAACCTGAAAAAATCAATCATTTCCACATAACAGTAAATAAAAATATCTGCGGAGGTAGTCCGATCATAAAAGGAACTAGAACTTCAGTATCCAATATTGCTGGGTATTACTTAATGGGCTTAAGCCCGGAAGAAATCCAGAGAGAGCTTCCCCACCTCAACCTGGCACAAATCTTTGACGCTCTGGCTTTTTATTTCGATCATCGGGAGGCAATAGATAAAGAACTTAGGCGGGATCGAGAGGAAATGATATCAAAGGAATTCCCATCAGGAAAATACTGAATGTCTTTCATTGCTCTCTACCTTGATGAGCACGTCCAAATCTCTTAAAAAAAGGGGACGGTTCTCTTTATATTTTCTTTATATTTGTGCTGTTACAAGGCGGGGGATTTTGTTTAAATCATTATAGGATTTCACCTCGCTCCATTCATCACCGAATAAAGAGAGGACAGTTTCCTTCTGCCCTTCCCCTATTTCAATAATGAGATATCCTCCAGGCTTTAAATACACCGGTGCTCCCAGGATGAGCTGTTGTATAAATTCCAGGCCTTCTCCACCCGCCACAACCGCCTGTTTGGATTCATGATTTTTGATCTCAGGGGAAAGATCTTTCCACTCCCTTTCTGATACATAAGGAGGATTGGAGACAATAAAATCGCATTTTTTCTCAAGCCTCTTCTTCAAAGGCGCAAACAGGCTTCCCCTCACAAAAGTGATGTTGGATACCTGCTGACGGGAGGCATTCAGCCGGGCCAGTTTTAAAGCTTTTCTGGAATTATCAGTAGCTGTGATTCTGGCATCGGGCAGCTCTTTGGCCAGGGAAACGGCGATGCTGCCGCACCCTGTTCCAATATCCACGATGGTCTCATTTTTCCCATTCTCCCCACCCGAAAGCTCCACTACTTTCTCCACCATCAGCTCTGTCTCCGGACGGGGAATGAAAATCCCCTCCTCCACTCTGAACGGAATGGACCAGAATTCCTTTATCCCGGTGAGATAGGCAAGAGGAAATCCGGCTTTCCGCCTGGAAATCAACTTGTAGAACTGCCTCTCTTCCTTTCTGGAAAGCCTTGCATCAGGCGAAGAATGAAATTTTTCCTCTGAAATCGAGGCTGCCTTGAGGAGAAGAAGCCTGGCTTCAACAGAAGGCTGAGGAAATTCCTTTAGAAGCCCTTGTCCTTTCTTGAATGCTTCCTTTATTGTACTCAACGGAAAATCGCCTAAAAGAGAATTTCTTGTGAATTAATCATGAGCATAATACACCACGAACGATGAAAATCACTTTTAAACCTTTGCAATGGAAGCGGGCGATGGATAAGCCAGCCCGTATGGAGGCTGAGCGGGCATGGTTCCTCTCTGAAAGAGAGGGGAGCGAAGCCGGAATCGGAGCGGATTTCCTCGCTGGGGAAATCCGCGTGGTGGCGATCCATCGCCCTCTTCCGTTGCTACGAGGAGTCGATTTTCTAAGAAATACCATTCGTGCTTAAAAGAAAACCGTCCCCCTTTCGGCTTTTCGACTCAGGCAGACTTCGCCTCTTTCTCTGAAATCATCTGGGTTTGAAAATGGACCGTCAGGGCGTCCACAATGTCATCCAGATCTCCATCCAGAACAGACTCCAGCCTGTGCAGGGTCAAATTCAGACGGTGGTCGGTGACCCTGTTCTGGGGAAAGTTATAGGTTCTTATCTTCTCGCTTCTCTCCCCTGTTCCAACCTGTGATTTTCTGTTCTGCGCGATCTCCTGCTGCTGCGCTCTCTGCACTCTATCCAGAAGCCTGGAACGAAGAATCCTCAAAGCCTTTTCTTTGTTTCGGTGCTGGGATTTTTCGTCCTGGCAGGAGACCACAAGACCCGAAGGCTCATGAGTGACCCGCACAGCGGTATAATTGCGGTTCACATTCTGCCCGCCTGGACCGGAGGCTCCAAAGGCCTCGATCCTCAAATCCTTGGGATCAAGCTTCACATCCACCTCATCAGCCTCGGGCAGAACAGCCACCGTAATGGTGGAGGTGTGAATCCGCCCCCCTGCCTCTGTCTCCGGTACTCTCTGCACACGGTGCACCCCTCTCTCGTATTTTAGCTGGGAGTAGATCCGCTCTCCCCTTATATTGGCTGTGATCTCCTTGTAGCCGCCTATAGGAGAGTAACTTGTGTTCATCACTTCCATTTTCCAGCCCTTTTTCTCAGCAAACCGGGAATACATGCGGAATAAATCCTGGGCAAAAAGCGAAGCCTCATCGCCCCCTGCTCCTGCCCTTATTTCCAGGAACACATTTTTTTCATCGTTGGGGTCTTTGGGGAGCATAAGGAGCTTGAGCTCCTCCTCGATCTTCTCTTCCCTCTCCACAAGCTCTTTAAGCTCAGCTTCTGCCAGCTTCCTCAAATCTGTCTCAGATTCGGGATCACCCAGAATCTCTTCTGAGTCCTGGATGTCCTTTTTTATCTTCTGGTACTCCTCGTACTTTTTGACCACAGGCTCAAGATCTGCCCTTTCCTTGGCAATTTCTCTGACTTTTTGAGGGTTGGAAGCAGTGGAAGGATCAGATAGAGAAGAAGTGAGTTTTTTATATTTTTCCTTTATATTTTCCAGTTCTTGAAGCATTTCGCTTATTTTTTGGCTTTTTCATATTTCTTCTTGAATTTTTCCACCCGTCCGGCGCTGTCCACGAACTTCTGTTTTCCGGTAAAGAAAGGATGGCACTGGGAGCAAATCTCCACCCGGATCTCTTTTTTGGTGGAGCGGGTGGTGAATGTGTTGCCGCAGGCGCAGATCACCCTGCATTCTCCGTATTCAGGATGAATATCTTCTTTCATGTTCCTGGTCTCCTTGATTCATTCGTATTATATCAGAATAAAATGGTAAACAAAAGAGTGCGAATTGTCCAACATCCGCCCATAATTTTCGGAAAATAAAGGGAACCGTCCCCTTTTTTTTCCCCTTTTTTTATTCAAACGGATTAATGATTTTAAGAGAATCTATCATTTGGCCGCTTTGAAGATCCTCTGAAAGCAGTATCTCAGCCTTTCCAGAAATGGCTGCCTGGATTATGAGCGAATCCCAAAATGAATATTTAAATTTTTCATATATATCAACAGCCCTGATTATACTGGGGCCATCATTGACCACAACCTCCCAAGATAAGAGATGCCGGATAGATTCTTTTGCCTTGGAAAGAGTGACGGGATCAGAAATCTTCTGGGTGACAATATAGAAAAATTCCTGCAGCACCTGTGTACTCAGGATGCCCAGCCGCTTGTGCCATAATTCTCTCAAAATGTCTCTGGCAATTTTGTGTTTTCTTCCTGAGCTTCGATCGTGGGCATAGACAACAATATTTGTATCCACAAAACTCTTAACGTTCATGCAGCTCTTCTCTCTTCCAGGCGATTTTCCCTTTAAGTTTAAAATCCAGCCCTTCCTCAAGAATCTCAAAATGTTTTTTCATGGCTAAATCGTAACCTTCATCTTTTTTGACAATCTCTTCCAATATCTGGCGTACGAGATTGCTTAAAGAGGTATCCCTCTTTATAGCCACTATTTTCGCCTTCTTGATAATATCTTTAGGTAAAGAAAGGGTTATATTTTGCCGCTGCATCTTACTTCCTCCACACCTAATTTCTCACGCATTTATTAATATCACATTTTTATGTGAGATGCAACATCAGGAACTGTACAGCTATCTGTCTATTTAACAATAATCCATCCTTGCCCGCCAAGCCTTCAAATGATTTTATCATCCACACAGCCTGCCTGATTTTTCCTTTAAGCGAGATAGATATTACCGTGTATTTGGATGAAAAAATAAATAGCATTCCCAGTCAATCAAAAAGCGGAATTTCGTCAAAAAGCCTAACATAGATCCTCATATTGTGTAAAAAAAAGGGTACATTTCCCTCT
>JBKHJA010000137.1:0-4334 GCA_046538375.1 Candidatus Aminicenantota bacterium | reverse complement strand
GGAACCATGCCCGCTCAGTCCTCACAGGGGCTTCCTCACCCCCCATCCCTCACCCTTTCCAATGGGGATAGATATTTATGCTCATCACGGCTTTGGCAATGCTTTATTGATTTGCTAAGGGAAAGATATTTCTGGTATATATGGCAGGATGCCGATACTCTTTTTTCTCGCTCTTTTCCTTTATTTTGCAGCCCTTGTTTTGGCCAGTATATTCTTTTCTCGGAAGATGAGGAATATCGAAGATTTCTTCTTAGCTTCCAGAAAGCTTCCCTTTATTCTGGTCTATTCTTCTTTGGTGGCTTCTTGGTTTGGGGCCACTTCTACGCTGGTTTCTACAGATGTCGCTTTCCATCAAGGAGTGAGTTCTTTTTGGGTCATGGGAGTTCCTGCTGTCCTCACTGTTCTTCTTCTGGGTATTTTTCTTGCCCGGCCCATCCGGAGACTTCCCATGGTAAGTTTGCCTGACCTGGTTGAGCGGCGTTACGGGAGAGGAGTGCGGCATCTGGCTTCTGTCCTCATCATCTGGTACATGATCCTGTTGGCTTCCTCCCAGATGGTGGCCGCAGGGCGTATTTTCGAATCGCTTCTGGGCATTTGGTATGTGTACGGCCTGCTCCTGGGTATAGCGGTGGTCCTGTTTTATTCTATCTTCGGGGGGTTTTTTTCAGTGGCTCTTACCGATGGCCTTCAATTTGTTATGTTAGCTGGAGGTATTATTGGTCTTTTCCTCTATCTTTCCCCGTCGTCCTCTCTGAAAGAAATTTCCATGCTGGCTTCTCATCTGGGAAAGGAAGATTATTTTAATTTTTTCTTTGATTTGAAAAAGAATCTTTTGACCGTCCTTTCTTTTACATTGGCCTGGACTATATCCCCTATAGCTTGGCAGCGGATACAGGCAGCCCGCACGGAAAAAGCTGCCAGGAAAGGCTTGTTTTTATCCTCTGGGACATTCTTCATTCTCTACGGGATTTTAGTTTTTATTGGCCTCTATTCCTTACCTTTATTTTTCTCACGGGGATGGGAAGGCCCCATTCTTTCAGGAATCATTTCTTCAAAAGAAGACGTTTTTTTAGGCAGCTTTTTATTGGTGGCCGTAGTGGCAGCGGTCATGTCCACCATGGATACGGCCATCAACACCGGGGCTTTATCCCTGACTCGAGATATCTACCAGCAGCTATTCTCTTCTGCCCCTCAGGGAAAGGCGGTTCTGGCCAGCCGCATCTCCACTTTGATAGTGGGGGCTTCGGCTTTTTTAGTGGCCACCCAATTCCGGAGCATCCTCAAAACATTAGGCCTTGCCTCTGAGATCATGGCAGAAGGACTTTTCATACCCGGGATAGCCATGATTTTTCTCAAGAAGAGATTTCCGTTGGCAGGATTTTTGAGCCTGCTGATGGGAGGGGGTTTTTCGGTGGTGAGTTTTTTGTGTGAGGTGAGGGCTTTTCCTTTGGATCTGCCTGCTTGGCCGTATTCCCTCCCCTATGGGGTTGGACTGGGGCTTTTTGGTTTTATCACAGGTTTTATGGTGGATAGATATGGAAGAGGAAAAAGGGACTGAGGGGCTTCCTCACCCCCCATCCCTCACCCCCTATCATCGAAAAAGAAATGCTTTTAAGCTTGTGCTTTACCCGTGGGGATTATTTTTATATGATGTCTCCGATGCCGCTTCTCCAGGAGTTACGCTGGTCTCTTATAGGGTCTTTAGGCCGGCTGTTGTTGTGGCTTTGGGCTAAATCTTGCAGGATAGCTGTCCTAGGGAGGAACCGCTATCAGGAGATAAGAAGAGAAAAAAAACCAGTCATATTTCTTATTTGGCACGGCCGCATTTTACTGGCCCCGTATTTTTTTCGCCGCCGAGGGATCACAGCTCTGGTGAGCCCCAGTGAGGATGGAGAGATCATTGCTCGGATCATATCCAGATGGGGATATCACACCATAAGAAGCTCAAGCTCCCATGCGGTCATCAAAGCCTGGAATCAGATGAAGGAGAAGCTGCAGCGGGGCGGAGAAGTGATCATCGTCCCCGATGGACCCAGAGGTCCGGATCGAAAACTGAAGGTGGGAAGTCTTAAGCTGGCCCGGGAAACCGGGGCTTATGTTATTCCTTTTACTTTTTCTGCTTCCCGGAAAAAGTTTTTGAAGAGCTGGGATAAATTCTTGGTTTTCTATCCTCTATCCAGAGTGGTGGCCGTTTACGGCCAGCCGTTCCTCATACATTCTTCCCTGCCCCAGGATGAGATGGAGAAGGAAAGGCAGGACATAGAAAAATTCATGATTGAGCTGGATGAGAAAGCGGACCGTTATTTTGACTAAGTTTCTGGATTTCATTGTCCTGGGCTGAGAATTGTGTTATATATACTGGCAAAAAAGGAGAGGTCAATGAGGATCAAAACCATTATTCTGGTATTGGTGTTATCGAGTTTTTCTTTTTCCATGCTGGCGCAGGAAGCCGAAGATTTGATTGCTCAAGGTGATGAGATCTATGCTCAGATGAAGGATATGGCTTCAGCCGAGGAGGCACTGGCCAAATACAGAGAAGCCTTGCCTAAGGCTGAGAACAAGTACCATGTGTATTGGCGGATAGCCAGGATCCTTTATTACATCGGGGACCATACCGAGAGCAAGAAGGAGAAGAAAAAGATATTTTCCCAAGGAATCTACTATGGTAAAAAAGCTGTGGAATTGGAACCGGAAAAGCCTGATGGTCATTACTGGCTGGGAGTCAACTACGGGCTTTATGGTGAAACCAGAGGAGTGCTCAAGAGTCTGTTTTTGGTGGATGACATCAAAGAAGCCATGAACAAGGTCATCGAGCTGGACCGCTCCTACGAGGATGGAGGTCCGGACAGAGTGCTGGGCCGGGTGTACTTCAAACTGCCGGGTCTAGCTGGCGGAAGCAAGGAAAAGTCCCTCCAGCATCTGCTGAAGTCCAAACAGTTTGGTCCTCAGGATGCCTTAACCCGGGTCTATCTGGCCGATACTTACCTTGAGTTGGATGAGGTGGAAAAGGCGCGGGAAGAGCTGGAATATGTGCTCAACAAGGAACCCGATCCCCGTTGGATTTCGGGAAGAGGAGATCTGAAGGAAATGGCTGAAGAAATGCTCCAGAGAAAGGGATTCAGGAAGAAATAAAAGCCAGATGGACTTGCAGAAACCAGGCACAGCACCCTGAGTGTGCTTGTTAAAAAACACTCACCCCCCTGATTCTTATTTTTTGATTTGATCAGAAAATACTTGAGCGGAAAAGATTTCAATACAGCAGCCTTCCTTTTTCCATTCATCCTGTTCTAAGCCTGCTTTGAGACACCCTTGGCCCAGGTAGGTTTCCAGGTCCCATCCCCACTCTTCTGGAACTTGAGGGAGAAGAAGTCCCTTGTTGAGGCCTTTGGAGACCATGATCCCATGTTTCCCTATTTCGATCTCTTTGACATCCTGAACAGGCTTGGGGAGGGAGAGCACGGATATTTCTATTTTTGTGTCAGAGAGTTCTTCCAGAGTTAGAGGCTGAAACCGGAAATCCTGAGTGGCTGCTGAAATGGCTACCTCAATGATGGTTTCATACAGGGGCTTATGGGGAAGGGGATATCCGATGCATCCCCTGAGCTGATGGTTGACTTTCAGGGTGACGAAAGCGCCTCTTTTAGCCTTGAGTCTTTCATCCTCGATTTTGACTCTCAGAGTTTTTCCGCTCTCCAAGTACTGCCGGATGGCTTTCCGGGCTAGAGTGAGAAGGAATTTTTGCTGTGCTTCATCTAACAGATCGTCCATTATTTTTTCCCGGAGCCTTTCAGGGGAATGGGAGAAAGAAAAAATTTCTCCTTATAGTCTACCATAAACGATCTTATGGCCATTTTACTGGAAGAAGTGATGAGAACCTGGAGAAACAGCTTGCCGTAGGCAAAGGGCATCATAATTTTTTTGATCTTTTTCTGGTCAGGTCTGAAAGAGAAAAAACCTATAAGCCTGCCCTCATAGAGCTGATCCAAATCAAAGTATTGGGGGGAAGAGACGAGGCCCTTCTTCAAAGGAAGGGCTTTTTCCACAAAGTACCGGTGCCCTCTTTGATGTCCGATAAGAATCCCGTCTGGTCGGGAGGATGAAGGGAGAAGGCTTAAAGCTTCAAGGGATTGGTAAGCTGAGGGGGAAAGGCAGGCATCCATCATCAAAAATTATACCAGAAAATTTTCTCTAATAAAATAAACTGAAGCAGCGAGTATTTCATTTTCAGCGATAAAACATAGTATTTTGGGTCAGGCTGGGTGCTTCGAAAACACGCGGGCTTTTCCCCAGCGAGGAAAAGACCGCTCGGTTTCAGGCTTCGCTCTTCTCTCCTT
>JBKHJA010000050.1:0-19425 GCA_046538375.1 Candidatus Aminicenantota bacterium | reverse complement strand
TCCCCTTAAATTCATGACTTCTTCTGGGAAAACCTTCAATTTATGAATAATGCAGTTCTATATAATCGTTTCTTTTTCCGTGATATATATCCCTCACCATCTTCGATCATTATGGTTATTTATAATCATCACGGTTCTGGAGATTATTATTCTGTATATTCAGCCAGTTTAAGATGATCACTCTGTTTGATTTTTGATAAAGAGATGTTTTTCTCTTGGAGGGTTGTGCCTAAAGCCTGGTTCAACTGGGCCAGTGAAAGATTGTAGTCTATCATGGCCTTGAGTTCTGCGGTCTGAGCGTTGGTCAGATCCCTTTGGTACTGGAGGACATAATAGTTGGTGGAGAGTCCGATCTTGAATTTTTCCTCTTCAGCTTCCAATTTTTTCTCCGCCAGTTCTCTGGCTGACCTGCGGGCTTGGATCCTCTTGTAATTGGTCTGGACGGCACGCAGAGCAGATTTTATTTCCAGATAAGCCTGCTGTTTTTGATTCTTAAGCTGGAGCATGGCCTGTTTAAGATTGACTTCTGCCTGGGCAAAGGAGGCCCGGGAGAGTATGTTTTGGAGAGGGAGGGAGAGACTCAAACCCACAGACCAGTTGTTGTATTTAAAACCGAAAACGTCTTTTATGGCATCAGAAGCATCGCCGGGGATGGTTTCGATGGGATCGCCGAAAGCGATGCCCGGAGGATAGACGTTTTGAGTTCCGGATATGCCGGGACTCCAGTAGGAAGCCTGCAGGCTCAGGTCAGGAAGAAGTTGATTTTTGGCGTAGTCCAGGTTAAGCTGTCTGTTTTTTATGCGTATGTTCAATTCCTGAAGATCGGGACGGTTCTCCATGGCCGTCACCAGGGCCTGTTCCAGTGTGATTTCCCTTCTCTGGGAGCTGGGCTTGTCTTTGGGTACAATTTGAAGAAGATCGATTTCTTTTTCTTCGGCACCAAGGTTGATGAGGGTTTTTAGAATATCCTGGTTGTTCTTCACCAGAACCTCGGCTTCCAGGATTTCTGCTTCACGCGTGGCCACCTGCTCTTCAGCACTGAGGATTTCAATAGGGGCCATGGTCCCCACTTCCACGGATCTCTTGTTTTTCTCTAAAAGATCCCGGGCTAATCTCAGAGACTGTTTCCTGACCTTGAGATTCTCCATGCTGTACACCAGATTCCAGTAGGCCTCCTCCACCCTGTAGATTGTATCCAGGAGAGATCTTTTGAACTGGTTTTCTGAGATATCCAGGTTATTCTGAGCGATGATGATTTCTCGTCGGCTTATGTTGAAGCCAAAATCTTTGAGGAGAGGTTGGATGAAGTTGAATCTGAGAGTGCTTCCGTAGCGGGGATTTATGGTCTGGAATTTTCTGTTGGTGTCGGAAGCATAACCAGAAAGAAAGATGGAAAGACTGCCGCCGAAGGGAACAAGCTGGCTTATCTGAGCAGAATAGCTGGTGTTTCTGGAGATCACTTGATCAGCCGCATCAATCCAGGAATAAGAGGGTTGATTGTTGCTGGTTCTGTCCAAATCAAAAGTGAGCTGAGGCATGAATTTTTCTTTGGCCGATGAAACCGAGATGGCGGCAAGCTCTGGGTCCAGAACATCCACAGCGATGCCCAGGTTATTTTCCATGGCCTTGAGTAAACAATCTTCAAGGGTCAGGGGAATAGACTTTTCAGACTGGCCTGAAGAGGCGGCCGCCAGATAAAAAAATGACAGGATGAAAACTCCGATTTTGTGCTTTGTCATTTGCATCCTCCCTTCCAAATATAGACGGGTTTAAGCTCCCTGATGAGCTCATTTTTATTTTTATTTTTTACCATCATGTTGAACTTTTTATGTGCAGAGGATTTTTGGTTTTATGCCCGGATTTCAGTAAAGGGCCAACAGAGGCCTTGGCCTGGATTTATTCGTACCTCAAGGCTTCGATAGGATCTAACTTCGAGGCTTTCCGGGCAGGATAAAACCCAAAAAATATGCCCACGGAGGCAGAAAAAAGGAAGGCCAGGGCGATGGCTCCCGCTGAGATAAGAGTGTCCCAGCCAGCAAAGTGGGAGATCAACCGGGAGGAGAGCATCCCCATGCCAATGCCCAAGATTCCTCCCAGCACACTCAGCACCACTGCTTCTGTCAGGAACTGAAGCAGGATATCCTTTTCTCTGGCTCCCACAGACATCCGGATTCCGATTTCTCTGATTCTTTCGGTGACTGAGACCAGCATGATGTTCATGATGCCTATCCCTCCCACCAGAAGAGAGACGGAAGCGATTCCTCCCAGAAGGATGGTGAGAATGCGGGTCGACTCGGCTGCGCCTTCGGCGATTTCCGACCAGTTTCGGACATGAAAATCGTCTTCAGCCCCAGGGGCTATCTTATGCCTGATCCTCAGAAGTTCTTCGATTTGGGTCAGGGCCTGGTTGGTTCGGGCCATGGACACTGCCGAGACATCTATGGATTGGATATAATCAATGCCCAGCAGCCTTCTCTGAGCAGTGGTGTAGGGAACGGCGATCATGTCATCCCTGTTAAACCAGCCCCCTGATTCTCCTCTTGATCTGAACACTCCGATCACCCGAAATGGAATCTTCCTGATTCTTATGATCTTTCCGATAGGATCTTCTCCTTGAAAAAGGCTCTCCTTGACCTCACTCCCCAAGACACACACTTTGGCTGCCACTTTGACCATGTTCTCATCAAAGAAAATTCCATCCTCCATTTCCCAGTTTCTGATTTCTGGAAATTTAGATCCCACTCCTTGAATAGAGGTGTTCCAGTTGTTGTTGCGGTAAACAGTTTGGGCTCTTCCTGAAACATTGGGTGAGACATACCGGACAGCATCACAATCCGTAATCATGGCCTGGGCATCGGCGGCTTTAAGGGTGTTAAAAGTGCCTATGCCTGAGTGCCGGCCCCGAAAAGAGCGGCTTCCAGGACGGACAAAAAGAAGGTTTGTGCCCATGGAGTTGAACCTCTCTTCCACAGCACTCTTGGCCCCTTGGCCGATGCTTATCATGGCGATAACCGCACCCACACCGATGATGATGCCCAAAGCAGTCAGGAATGAACGCATTTTGTTGCGGCTCAAAGCTCTTAAGGAAACACGGATAGTCCTGAGTAAGTTCATGGGTTACTCCTTCCTTCTTTTGTGATCTGGCCATCTCGCAGGTGAATGCGGTGGTGGGAAAACCGGGCTATTTCTGGATCGTGGGTCACCAGGATGATGGTCATGTTTTTTTCTTGATTGAGTCTTTTGAAAATATCCATGATTTCTTTGCCCGTTTTGGTGTCCAGGTTTCCGGTGGGCTCATCGGCAAGAAGCAGGGAGGGATTGTTTACCAATGCCCTGGCAATGGCCACTCTCTGCTGTTCTCCTCCAGAGAGCTGATTGGTGTGGTGAAACTCTCTTCCCTCCAGACCCACCGTGGACAGGGCCTCCAGAGCTAATTCTCTGGTTTTTTTGCTGCTGACTTTGGAATACAAAAGAGGAAGCTCCGTATTTTCCAGAGCGGTGGTGCGGGAGAGGAGGTTGAACGTCTGGAAAACAAACCCGAATTTTTTGTTGCGGATACGGGCTAATTTGTTTTTATCCAGGGTAGAAATATCTTCTTCTTCCAGAAAATATCTTCCTTTGGTGGGCCTGTCCAAACAGCCGATGATGTTCATCAGGGTGGATTTTCCAGAACCCGAGGGCCCCATGATGGCCAAAAAATCCCCATTTTGTATCCGGTGAGTGATGCCTCTTAAGGCCTTGACCTGGGTTTCTCCCACCTTGTATGTCTTGACTAAATTTTCCAGTCGAACGATGATGTTGTCTTGCATCTTTTTTCCTCTTTGTTTTTTGTTAAGAGGGATTTTTATCTCCGCCTGAACATAAACATGCCCCTCCTTAGACTGGAACTCTGGGCTTCTTGTTCAGGACCCATCCCAGTAATGACCTCCTGTCCTTCTTCTAAGTCTCCCCTGACCACTTCTGTGTAGGTGTTGTCCGTGACTCCGGTTTTGATAAACACCGGCCGCAGTTTCCCTTGCTGGATTTCTATCCATACAAAGGAAATGTCTTTGGGCCGCCCAGCAGCAGATCCTGAGCTGCCTTGTGGAAAGAAAGGCTGCCCTGTGGGTGGGCTTTGAACATCTGGCCCTGAAGAAGATGCAGCTCCAGCAGCCTCTCTTCTTTCCATCCTCTCCTTGCGGAAGGCCTCCATGATACTTTTCATCTCTTCAGGAGAAAGAGAAGGAGTGAAGCGGAGAGCGCTGTTGGGAATCCTCAGAACATTTTCGGCCAGGTCGGTGACGATGGACACGGTGGCGGTCATCCCCGGCCTTAATTTCATTCCCGGATTGTCCACTTCCACGATGGTGGTGTAGGTGACAACGTTCTGAACGATCTCAGGAGAGTATCTCACCTGGATCACTTTTCCTGAGAATGTTTCATCAGGGAAAGCATCCACGGTGAATCGGGCCTCCTGCCCTTTCTTTATTTTCCCTATATCTGCCTCGTCCACACTGCATTCCACCTGCATTTTGCTCAGATCATTGGCGATCTCGAACAGCACCGGGGCCTGGAAACTGGCAGCCACGGTTTGCCCCACGTTGACATTGCGGGAGATAACCACGCCATCGATAGGAGATTTGATGATGGTGTAGTCAAGATCCACTTGGCTGGAATCAAGTTGGGACTTGGCCTGTTCCAACCTGGCTTCAGCAGATTTAAGATCAGACCTGGCATTGTAATACTGGGTTTCCAGAGTTTCTTTTTCTTCATAAGAAATCAAATTCTTTTCGAAAAGCTCCATGGCCCGCTCATATTTTTTTTTCACATTATCAAGGGTGACCTTGGCTTTTTCCAGCGAAGCCTGGGCACTTTCGTAGTTGGCTTTGTTCTGTTGGACCCGTGTCAAAAACAAGGATTGGTCGAGTTCAGCTATAACCTGATCCTTTTGGACCTGGGAATTGAAATCAGCATAGAGTTTGGCGATTCGCCCGGAAACCTGACTTCCCACCTCCACTATAGTGACAGGATTGAGGGCTCCGGTGGTGATCACCACAGCTTCGATATCTCCTCTGGAAACTTTTTCCTTTTTATATTTTAGATTTTTATTCTTGTGGCGGTTGAAAACAGTCAAACTCAACACAATCCCGACCAGGACAACAAAAATAACTCCGCTGATAACCATTTTCTTTTTCATGTGTCTTCTCCTTTTTCTGTTTTGTATTTTCTTCTTTTCTCTTTTTTCCTTTGTTGGATGTATTTATCGATCATGGCCTCGAATTTCAGTCTCTGGTCCTCGGTTAACACAGATTTGATTTCGTTTTTCAGTTGAGATCTTAGGGTGGAGAGACGGTCATAGATCAGGCTTCTCAAGTCTTTCATCCTTTTTTCGTTACGGTTAAAAATTTCCTTTATTTTTTCTTGCTGTTCTGGAGTGAGTTCAAGTTCTTGAGCCATGGTTTGGAGAGTGGGAAAATGCGGATGGCGCCTCTCTTCCCTTGTTTTCTTGTCCGGGGGGAGGATGAGGTGCTTTTCCACCAGATAACCGGCAACGCCTCCCACCAAGAAGACCGCAATAAAAGAAAATATGATCAAGAGTTTCACATTGTTTTTCATGGGATATATCTCCTTACACTGTCTTCTTCTTCCAAAGAGGAGAAGATAATCATCATATTCTGATTCTCTGACTCTTCTTCTAACAGCAGCCTTTCATCCTGGAGAGGATTCCGGTGGCGGAGAAGAAGCTCTGATTGACTCAATTCTTCTTTTTTAGGAGAGGGCATAAAAATCAAGGTGAAAGCCAAAATGAGCACAATGACCAATGAAAGAGGGACGGCCTTGAGGCTCCATTGTTTCACTGTGTTCCACAAGTTATACCTTTGTCTTTCTTTTATTTTCCCCTGGAGTCTGTCCCGAAAATATGGCTTTGGTTCTGGGTACTCTTTCTTTTTTAAAACAGCCAGAAGAATTCCATACTCTCTTTTCTTGGCCTGACAGGCAGAACAGCTCTCCAGGTGGCTGGCAAGTTTTCGTTTTTCTTCCTCGGTCAAAAGGCCATCCAAGGAGCGCAGAAGCAGTCTCTCAGAATTTTTGCATGTCATGATCTCCTCCTTTTTTCCTTCAAAAAAGGTTCTATCTTTTTTCGAAGCTGTCTCCTGGCCCTGTGCAGCCGTGAGTCTACGGTGCCAGAAGAGATATTGAGGATTTTGGCGATGTCTTGGTATGAATAGCCGTGAATATCTCTCAAAGTCAGGATGAGCTGGTATTTTTCAGGAAGGGTGCGGATGAACCTGTGAACGAATTTTCTCTTTTCCTCCTCCCTCAACTTTTTCTCTCTTTCTTCTATCTCATCTTTATACATGAAGGGATTCTCCTTGACGTGTTCCCTGACCAGTTTTTTCATCCTCTTTTTTTTCCTCATGTGGTCCCTGATGAGGTTGATGGTGATCCGATAGAGCCAGGTTCCAAATTCTGATTTGAATTTAAAACTTTCCAGCCCGAAGTAAGCTTTTATGAATGCCTCCTGAGCGATGTCATCGGCCACATCCCGGTTTTGTGTTAAGCTGTAAGCCAAGTTAAACACCTTCCTCTTGTATATCTCTACCAATTTGCTGAATGCCTGTTCATCGCCTTTCCTGCTCAGCTTTACCAGTTCTTTTTCTTTCATTCACCCATAAATCTTTATGACCTCCGTCTATTGTTTAGACGGAGGAGATTTGAAAATCTTCCGTTCTTAAAGCCTGTTGTTTTGATCATAAGACTTATATTGTAAATTATAATCATTCTTTTTAGAAAGATTTATAGATCCTGGTAAACACTATTGTTTCCTCACCCCCCATCCCGGAAAAAGAGATGCTTACCCCTTTCCCTTGACATTCCCATCCGACTTTAATTTAATATATCCTCCAAAAAGGAACTCTTTTTATGTTTGTGTGGGTCTTCCATCGAATCAGCGGACTTCTGCTCATCCTTCTCCTGGGAATCAAATTTGTGACTTCTTTCTTTTTGATGACCAAAGGCCAGAAACCGGATTGGGCTCTTGTCCTTCATACCAATCCTTTTGTGGATGTCCTGCTCATCGTTGCAGTGGTCTCTCATGCCCTTTACGGCTTGAGGACCATCATCATTGATACGGGGGTTCGGAAAGAAAAACTGCTCTTCTGGATATTCACCATTCTCATCCTGGTCTTGGCTTCAATGCTTCTGGTCTTTTATTTTACCAGGGATTACTGAATGATTTCTCAAGACATCCTTGTGGTGGGGGGTGGATTAGCGGGACTGGCCGCAGCCTTGAACAGCGACCCCTCGCTTAAGGTGGCCGTCATTTCCAAAGTCCATCCTCTCCGTTCCCACTCTGTGGCAGCCCAGGGAGGGATCAATGCGGCTCTAGGGAACAATCCTGAAGGAAAAGATGACACCTGGGAGAAGCATGCCTTTGATACCATAAAGGGAAGTGATTATCTGGCTGATCAGAGAGCCGCTGAAGTGTTGTGCCAGAGGGCTGTTCCTGCCATTTATGAGCTGGAGTATCTGGGAGTCCCCTTCAGCCGCTTTCCCGGCGGAGTGATTGCTCAAAGGCCTTTTGGAGGCGCCGCTTTTCCCCGGACATGCTATGCAGCGGATCGGACTGGACTGGTCATTCTTCATACTCTTTTCGAGCAGTCCATAAAGAAAAAAGTCAATTTTCTTGATGAGCGGCTGGTGACTAAACTGGTGGTCAGAGACGGAAAATGCTGTGGAGTGGTGGTCTTTGATTTGACCCAGGCTCAAGTGGTGCCCGTAAAAGCGCGGGCGGTCATCTTTGCCACCGGAGGCTACGGCAGGGTCTACTCCAGGACCACCAATGCTTATATCAACCATGGAAGCGGTATCGGCATTGCTTACCGGGCTGGTGTTCCTATGAAAGACATGGAATTTGTTCAGTTTCATCCCACCTCTCTTTTGGGCAAAAACATCCTGATTACAGAAGGAGCCCGGGGAGAAGGAGGGCATCTTCTCAACAACAAAGGGAAAAGATTCATGGCTGACTATGCTCCCTCGGCCATGGAGCTGGCACCCAGAGACATCGTGGCCCGGGCCATTCAGACAGAGATCGAAAAGGGACATGGTTTTGAGGATCTGTATGTCCACCTTGATTTGAGACATTTAGGGGAGGAGAAGATAAAAAAACGGCTCCCCGCAATCCGGGAGATCTGCATAAGATTTGCAGGAGTCGATCCTGTGGAGAAACCCATACCCATCCAGCCAGCCCAGCATTATTCCATGGGGGGTATCGATGTCGACGAGACATGTGCCTCGTGGGTGAAGGGATTTTTTGCTACAGGCGAGTGTGCCTGTGTGAGTGTTCATGGGGCTAACCGGCTGGGCGGAAATTCTCTCCTGGAGACGGTAGTTTTTGGCCGGATCGCTGGAGAAGAGGCTTCCCGTTATGTCCAAGGCAGTGATGATGATCCAGAGGCAGAAAAGGTGCTCCTGGAGGAGGCGGCGGCCATCAAAAAAAAGATCGATGCCTGGATGACGCGAGAGGAAGGAGTGAAGGTGCACTTGCTGTTGAACAGGCTGAAAGAGATCATGAGCGAAGAGGTGGGAATTTTCAGGAACAGGAAGGATTTAACCGCTGCTTTAGAAAAGATACGAGCACTCAGGAAGGACTATGAGCGGGTGGGCCTCTCCAGCAGAAGCCTCACCTTCTGCCAGGAGCTGGTCAACATCTTTGAACTGGAATCCATGCTCGATCTGGCAGAAGTGATCGCCCTGGGAGCCATCCACAGGGAGGAAACCCGCGGATCCCATTATCGGGTGGAGTTTCCCAAACGTGATGATAAGAATTGGCTGAAACATACTCTGGTTTCATGGAAAGAGGGAAAACCTCAGATTGGCTATAAACAGGTGAAAATCGACAAATACCAGCCGGTGGAGAGAAAATATTAACATGGAGTGTGTTTTTCGGATATTAAGGTCTGATCCATCACAAGACCAAACTCCCCATTTTCAGGATTTCCGCTATCGATCTTCTGCCAGGGCCACCGTCCTGGAAGCACTGATGGATATAAGAAATGAACAGGATTCAACCCTTTCCTTCAGATACAGCTGCCGGGAAGCCATCTGTGGTTCTTGTGCCATGGTGATTAACGGCCGGTTTGATTTAGCCTGCCACACCATGGTTGATTCTTTAGGCTCTTCGCGAATTGTGATTGAACCTCTTCCCAACATGGAGGTGGAGAAAGATCTGGTGGTCAACATGGATCCCTTCTGGGAAGCTGTTTATCATGTCAAGCCTTATATTCATCCCAGCCAGAATCCACCTGCCAAGGGTTACAGGATAGAAGAGAAAGAAATGGAAAAAATCTTACAGTATATCAACTGCATCATGTGCGGATGCTGCTACAGCGCATGTCCTGTGGCTTCCAGGGATGAGAGATATTTAGGACCGGCGGCTCTGGCCAAACTTTGGCGTTTGGTGAAAGATCCGCGGGACAGGAGACCTTTTTCAGAGTGGTCTCAGGTCAACACAGAAACAGGAATATGGGGATGCGATACCATTTTTAAATGCAACGAGGTATGTCCAAAAGAAGTCAGACCTGCTGATGGGATTGAAGCTTTGCGCAGGAAAATGATTGTGGAGAAATTCAAGCGAATTTTTAGATCCAAATCATGAAACTTAAACATTCTCTTTTCACCCGCCGCCAGTTTTTGAACGGACTTCTCGGAGGCTGGCTGGCAGCACTGCTGGGTTCGTTTCTGTATCCCATCATCAGGTTCGTCTTTCCTCCTTACCGGGAACCGGACAAGGTCATTCTTTCCTGGGCTGATTATAAAGACATGGCAGCGAATTCGGTGAGGAATTTTGCGTGGGGAAGCAAGCCCGGCATACTGAAGAAAAACCATGATGGTTCCTTGATGGCTTTGGTGGGAGTTTGCACTCATCTGGACTGCAATGTCACCTACCTTCCCCATCAGAAGAAGTTTTTTTGTGCCTGTCATGAAGGCTGGTATGATGAGTTCGGGGTGAACATAGGGGGTCCTCCTCCCCGCCCTCTTCGCAGTCTGATAGTGGAAGTGGAAGGGGAGGATTTGATCATCAAGAAAGAAGGAGTGGAGTGAGCAGCAACCGCAAACAATCCAGAATCCAGGAATGGCTGGATGATCGTCTTGGAGTGCGGAGCATAAATCAGTACTTGAGGGAAAAGAAAATCCCTCAGCACCGTCACACCCTTTGGTATTACACGGGAAGCGCCATCCTGTTGTTTTTTGCCGTTCAGGTATTGACAGGTTTTATGCTCCTTTTTTATTACAAGCCCACTCTGGAGAAAGCCAATCAGAGTGTGGGAGAAATCATGACCGAAGTGCCTCTCGGATGGATCATCCGCTCCATCCACAGCTGGTCTGCCTCGTTTATGATCGCTTTTGTGTTCGTCCATCTGGTGAGCATTTGGGTCATCAAGGCTTACCGTGGGCCTCGAGAGCTGACCTGGATGAGCGGAGTTTTTCTGCTGCTGGTGTCTTTGGCCTTCGGGTTTACGGGATATCTTCTGCCTTGGGATGATCTTTCTGTATCGGCGACCAAAGTGGGAACAGACATTCCCAGTTCTGTGCCGGTAGTGGGGAGCTGGGCGACCAGGTTCCTCCGGGGCGGAGAAGATGTGACCGGAGATACCCTTACCCGTTTTTTCGGCTTTCATGTCTGTATCCTGCCTTTATTCATTGTGGCTCTCATCGGCCTCCATGTCTATTTCATCCAGAAACAGGGAATGAGTGTGCCTGTGGATATAGAGAAGAAAAAGAATAAGCTGGAGGAACTTCCTTTCTGGCCCAACTTTGTATACAGGGAGATGGTGGTCTGGTTGGTGCTTCTGGGAATACTTTTGACCTTGGCCGTCTTGTTTCCTCCCTCTCTGGATAAGCCGGCGGATTTGATGGCCCCAGCGCCAGAGGGGATTAAGCCAGAGTGGTATTTTCTGTTTTTGTTCCAAACCTTGAAGATTTTTCCTGGTAAGATCCTGTTTGTGGACGGCGATACAGTGGCTGTGCTGTTGATCCTGGCCGCAGGTGTTTTGTTCTTTTTTCTCCCGTTTATAGATAACAAACCTGAAGAGAGGAAAGGAGCCATCATCACTGTGGTGGCTTATCTGTTGATAGGGTATGCTGCGGCCATGACTCTGTGGAGTCTTTTGGAATGAAGATGAGGCTGGTTTCAGTTTTGTTTGTTGTTTTGTTGGTGGTGTTTTTGGGGGCGGGCTACAGCCCGGTTCAACAGGTTTCAGCGAAAAACCAAGAACAGAAAATGCAGACCGAAGAGCCGGAGGAGAAAGTGGTGGTTTCGCCTCAGGACATCAAAGAAGAAACAGGTGTTTATGTTTTCCTGGGATGGCTGTGGCTTTCTATTTTTGTGCTTATATATTTTTTAAGGCTGAAAATAAAAGAAGTGGATAGACTCCATCATTTAAAGTTTTTCAACCACACAGAATAGATATCGTCCTGCCGTTATTACTCCCTCTCTCCCAGAATCATTTTTTCAGGCCGGGAAGAGAAGCCAGGTTTTATGGATGTGGATACTGTTCTGCTTTTGTGAAATCTCATGTGTTTTTACCGTCCTTTTTATAGATGATAAAAAGACAGACTTCCAGAAGAGAAAACCGCAGGGAACTCAGAACCTGCGGTCACCGACAGCGGCTGAAGGAAAAATTCTTGAAGGGTGGACTCCAGGGATTTTTGGACTATGAGATCGTAGAGCTTCTCCTCACTTTGGGCACTCCCCGGAAAGATTGTAAAATGCAGGCAAAAGAGGCTCTTCGGAGATTCAGGTCATTGGGTAAGGTTTTAGAGGCGGAAGAAGAAGACCTTCAGGAAGTAAAAGGAATCGGCCCTCACAATATTTTCGGGATAAAACTGGTGCAGGAAGTTTCCCGCCGTTTCCTCAAAGAGAGAATGATGAGCAAGCCAGTGTGCCGTTCCCCCCAGGAAGTGTTCGATTATCTTTATCATTCACTCAGGAATTTGAATAAAGAGAAATTTAAAGTCCTGTTTTTGGATGCCAAAAATAGAATTATCGATGAAAGAACATTTTTTGAAGGAACAGTGGATTCCAGTGCAGTCTATCCGAGAGAAATTCTGAAGGCCGCTCTCAGGTATGATGCTTCTTCCTTGATCCTTGTCCACAATCATCCCTCGGGCGATCCTGATCCCTCATCCAGCGACAGAGAAATAACCAGAGAGCTTGTCTTTGCCGCCAACATGATGCAGATCCGGGTCTTGGATCATATTATCATCGGCAATAACTGCTATTTCAGTTTTGCTGATCAGGGGATGATCGAGCAGTATGACCTTTTGTTCCAGAGTTTGAACAAGAAAACATAGAGAAAACAGAAATGGCGATGAGAATACAAAAGAATTTGTAAAATCGCATCTCTGCGGGTACACTCTTAGCATAAGGAGGTTGAAATGATCGACGATTTGGAAATTGCTCACCAGGCAAAAATTCTTCCTGTAAATGAGATCGGAAGAGAATTAGGGATAGAGCCGGAGCATTTAGAAACATACGGCAAGTATACAGCCAAAGTCTCCCTGGAGAGAATCCAGCGGGATGAGAAGAGGAGAGGGAAGCTGGTGATGGTGACAGCCATGAGCCCCACTCCTGCTGGTGAGGGCAAAACCACCACTTCCATCGGATTGACCGATGCTTTGTGCCAGATGGGGAAAAAAGCTGCAGGCGCATTGAGAGAACCTTCTTTGGGTCCGGTGTTCGGAATGAAAGGAGGGGCCACCGGAGGAGGCTATGCCCAGGTTATGCCCCGCGACGAAATCAACCTCCATTTTACCGGGGATATCCATGCGGTGACCGCTGCTCATAATCTTCTGGCAGCCATGGTGGATAATCGACTCCATTTCGAGGGGGCGGCCGGTCTGCTGGACTGCCGGCGGGTGAGCTGGAAGAGGGTCATGGATATGGATGATCGGGTACTGCGGGAAGTGGTGGTGGGAATAGGAGGGCCGCTGAGGGGGATTGCCCGGGAGACAGGTTTTGATATAACCGCCGCCTCAGAAGTCATGGCCATCTTGTGTCTGGTACGAGGGTTGAAAGATTTAAAAGAACGACTGGGAAATATATTTGTCGGTTACTCACCGCAGAGAGAACCTGTTTTTGCCCGGAAGATCAGGGCTGAGGGAGCCATGGCTGCCCTTTTGAAGGAAGCCATCAAGCCCAATTTAGTCCAGACACTGGAAGGGAATCCTGTTTTGATCCACGGAGGCCCATTCGCCAATATCGCCCATGGAACCAGCTCGGTGATTGCCGACCGGATGGCCCTTTCACTGGCAGATGTGGTGGTGACAGAGACGGGATTTGGTTCGGACCTGGGAGCAGAAAAATTTCTCAATATCGTGGTCAGAACAGGTCATGTGCCTCCTCCGGCTGCTTGTGTTTTGGTGGCCACAGTGCGGGCTCTAAAACTCCATGGAGGAGTCAAACTGAAGGAAGTGGATCAAGAAGAGGTTGAGGCTGTGGAGCGCGGATTTGCCAATCTTCAAAAACACATCCAGAACATCCGCCTTTTCAAAGTCCCCTTGGTGGTGGCCGTCAATAGATTTCCTTTTGATACAGATAAAGAACTGGAAAAAGTTTTTGATCTGTGCCGCCGAGAAAGAGTCCCCGTAGCCCTGAGTGAAGTTTACAGTCAGGGAGGAAAGGGAGGACAGGAACTGGCCAAAGAAATTCTTAAAATCATCCAGAAGAATAAAGGCGATTTTCAAATTCTTTATCCTTCAGAGATGTCGCTTCTGGATAAAATCGAAGTTGTGGCCAAAAAGATTTATGGAGCCGCTTCTGTGGCTATGGAGGGAAAAGTCAGAAGGAAGATCCTCAGGATGGAGAAGGAGGGTTTTGGTCATCTTCCTGTTTGTATTGCCAAGACCCAGTATTCGCTTTCCGGGGATGAGGAAGCCTTGGGAAGGCCTGAGGATTTCACCCTTATTGTGACAGATGCCTCTCTCAGTTCGGGAGCAGGGTTTGTGGTGATCCACTGTGGAGATATCATGACCATGCCCGGCCTGCCCAAGACTCCTGCTGCAGAAAGAATCGACATTTCCGAGGATGGCAGAATAACCGGATTGACCTAGAGAAACAAGTGGATTCCGGAATGCTTTCTTTGTTTACAGCCTTCTTCAATTGTGATAAGTAATAAAAGATTTCATGGAAGAACATCCATATTTTATAACTCATTTCATTCAAGAGAGGGATTGAAAAATGTGTGAATTAAGAGATGTTTTTATTGTCAGTGCGGTGCGCACACCCATCGGGAATTTTTTGGGATCTCTTCGTTCATTCACCGCTCCAGAGTTGGGTGGTCTGGCGATCAAAGAGGTGGTGAACAGAGCCGGAATCTCAGGAGAAGACGTTGATGAGGTGATCATGGGAAACGTGGTGGGCGCTGGATTGGGACAGGCGCCGGCCAAGCAGGCTGCGGTTAAAGGAGGGATCCCTTATACGGTGAGTTCTTTTGCTGTGAATAAGGTCTGTGGTTCGGCTTTAAAAGCCGTGGCCCTGGCTGCCCAAGCCATATGGCTGGAAGAAAAGGAAATCATTGTTGCCGGAGGCATGGAAAGCATGAGCCGGACGCCTCATCTCCTCTGGGGTGCGAGAGAAGGAGTGAAGTTCGGAGACATGAAGATGAAAGACTCCATGATCCTGGACGGGCTGTGGTGTGCTTTTGACAATCAGCATATGGGAATGACCGGAGAAGTGGTGGCCGAAAAATTTGGGGCTTCTCGTCAGGAACAGGATGAGTTCGCCTGCAGCAGCCATCAGAAGGCCATTAATGCCATCGAAAAAGGATATTTCAAAGATGAAATCGTTTCCGTGGAGGTGCCGCAGAGGAAGGGAGAGCCGGTGATATTCGACACCGATGAAGGGCCGCGCAGAGACGCCACCATGGAGAAGCTCTCTCGATTAAAGCCGGTGTTTAAAAAAGATGGGACGGTGACGGCGGGAAATGCGTCTAGTATAAACGATGGAGGCTCGGCTGTGGTGGTGGCCTCCAAGGATGCGGTGGAGGAGAAAGGCCTCAAGCCCATGGCTAAAATTTTAGGTGCCACCACCAATGCTGTAGAACCCGCCATGGTCATGTACGCGCCCAAAGGAGCTGTAGAGAAACTGTTGGCCAACGTGGGATGGAAAGTGGAAGATGTTGATCTTTTTGAGATCAACGAAGCCTTCTCTTCCCAGTTGGTGGTGCTCCAGAAAGAATTGGGTCTGGATAAAGATAAAGTCAATGTCCACGGTGGAGCAGTGGCCTTAGGACATCCCATAGGAGCCACCGGCGCCAGGATTCTGACCACTCTGCTTTATGCTTTGAAGCACAGAGGTCTTAAGCGTGGAGTGGCTGCTCTCTGCCTGGGCGGAGGAGATGCTGTGGCCATGGCTGTAGAAATGGTATAAAGGAGGAATGATGGATATAAAAAAAATCGGTATCATCGGTGCTGGAACCATGGGGACAGGTATTGCCCAGGTGGCCGCCGCTTCGGGATTTGAAGTGTTGTTAAACGATATCAAACAGGATTATCTCCAGCGTTCTCAAAAAATCATGGATAAGAGCCTGACCAAACTCATAGAAAAAGGTAAAATCGAAGAGGATAAGGAGAAAATACTGGCCCGCATAAAAACCACCACCCGTCTGGAAGATCTCAAGGATGTTGATTTTGCTGTGGAAGCCGTGTATGAGGATTTTCAAGTCAAAAAGAAAGTTCTTGAAGATTTGGATAGGCTGCTGGATAAATCGGTCATTTGTGCCTCCAACACTTCCTCCATCTCCATCACCCGTCTGGCCGCTGTGACTGAAAGGCCATCCCGTTTTATGGGCATGCATTTCATGAATCCTGTTCCTTTGATGGCACTGGTGGAGCTGATCAAGGGAATTGCCACTTCTGAGGAGACTTTTGGCCAGGTTAAGTCATTAGCAGAAGCCCTGGGAAAAGCGCCGGTGGAAGCCCATGATTTTCCTGGTTTCATCTCTAACCGTATCTTGATCCCCATGATCAATGAAGCTGTTTATGCCTTGATGGAAGGAGTGGGAACCAAGGAGGGCATCGATACTGTTATGAAGTTGGGCATGAATCATCCCATGGGGCCCTTGACTCTGGCGGATTTGATTGGCCTTGATGTCTGTCTTCATATCATGGAAGTCCTGTATGAAGGGTTCAAGGATTCAAAATACAGGCCCTGTCCTCTCCTGAAAAAGATGGTGGATGCAGGTTATTTGGGTCGAAAGACGGGGAGAGGATTTTATGACTACACATCAAAATAGGTGCATTTTTCCAAGCTCCAGGAAGCTGGATGTCCTTATCAAAAGAAAATGGCTGGTGCGGTGAGAAACACTGTTTTTCCTGTTTCATTCTTTGATGACAAGAGTTAAAATTGTATACAAGGAGCGTTAAACACAAACAAAAACTCACCGAGTTGAGGAGGGTGAAATGACACAAGAATCTGCCCAGAACCAAGATTCCAGAAAGAGGGCGGTGGAAGCTGCTCTTTCTCAAATAGAGAAACAGTTCGGCAAGGGCGCAGTGATGAAGCTGGGCCAGAAAGAAGCTGCCATCAAAGTTCCAGCCATTCCCACAGGATCTATCGCTTTTGATGCAAGCCTGGGAATCGGCGGATTTCCCAGAGGCCGGGTGGTGGAAGTTTTTGGCCCTGAAGCTACAGGAAAGACCACTTTAGCGCTCCATGTCATTGCTGAGGCTCAAAGGAAGGGGGGCCAAGCAGCCTTTATCGATGCGGAACACGCTTTAGACCCCAGCTACGCCGCGAAAGTGGGCGTAGATGTGGATAATCTTCTCATTTCCCAACCGGATTACGGGGAGCAGGCCCTGGAGATTGCTGAAGTCCTGGTCCGCAGCGGAGCTGTGGACGTCATTGTTGTCGATTCTGTGGCCGCTTTAGTGCCCAAAGCAGAATTAGAAGGTGAGATGGGGGATGCCCATGTGGGCCTCCAGGCCCGGCTTATGTCCCAGGCGCTGAGAAAATTGGCTGCCATTGTCAGCCGCTCCAAAACCTGTTTTATCTTTGTCAACCAAATAAGAGAAAAAATAGGGTTTTTCCTGGGAAGTCCAGAAACAACTTCAGGAGGCAGGGCTTTAAAATTTTATACCTCCCTGAGAGTGGACATCAGAAGATTGGCCACTTTAAAGGAGGGAGATAAAGTGATCGGCAACAAAGTGAAGGTCAAGATTGTGAAAAACAAGATGGCTCCTCCGTTTCGGGAAGCACGGTTTGATATCATTTATGGTGAAGGAATCTCCAGGGAGGGAGATTTGGTGGATTGTGGTGTGGAGGAAGGTCTTATTGAGAAAACAGGAACCTGGTATTCCTATAAAAATGAGAGGCTGGGACAGGGAAGAGAAAATGTCAAGACCCTTCTCAAAGAAAATAAAAAGCTGGCTGAAGAACTCGATCAGGAAATCCGGAAGAAAGTAGGTCTTATCCATGAAGAACCAGCCCCCAAGAAAGAATCCCAGAAAAAACAATCTTAGGGGTTCTTTCCCCTTTTTATTCAATTTTGAAAGGGGCGGGTCCGCATCTTAGTGATTCCTCAAAATATGACTTCAACAGATTTTGTGCATCCCATACTCACTATGCATTCATATTTATCAGCAAAAGGGAAAATTTTCTTGGAAAAGTATCAAAGGAGGTTTTTATGAATAAGAAAATTCTCAAGGGGACTTTTGCTTCAGTCATGGTGTTTGTATTGTTGTGCTCCTCTCTTGTTTTTGCGGAGTCCTTGACCGATCAAGTGGACAAGCTTTTTTCCGAATGGGATAAGCCCGATTCGCCGGGTTGTGCTTTGGCGATCATAAAAGACGGCCGCTTTATCTACAAGCGCGGTTACGGCATGGCCAATCTCGATTATGATCTCCCTATACATTCCAAATCTATTTTCCGCATAGGCTCCACTTCCAAACAATTCACGGCCATGTGTGTGCTCCTGCTTGAGGAAGAGGGAAAATTGTCTCTGGATGATGATATCCGGAAATATATTCCTGAAATGCCGGAATATGAGAATGCCATAACTATCCGCCACCTTCTCCATCACACCAGCGGCATCAGGGACTATTTGGAGCTGCTGTATTTAGCTGGAGCCCGCAGTGATGATTTTTATGTGGATGGTGAAGTGGTGGCTCTTATAGCCCGGCAGAAAGAACTGAATTTTAACCCAGGAGATGAATACCTGTACAGCAATTCCGGATATTTTCTCCTTTCTGAAATCGTAAAAAGGGTCACCGGCAGGTCCATGCGGGACTACGCTGAAGAGAAGATTTTCAATCCCCTGGGGATGGCCAACACTCATTTCCATAATGATCACACCATGGTGGTGAAGAACCGGGCCACCGGGTATTCTCCTAAAAAAGAGGGTGGATTCAGGATCAGCGTGACCAATCTGGACATGATCGGAGATGGAGGAATTTTCATCTGCGTGGAGGATCTTTTGCTTTGGGATGAGATTTTTTACCGCAATAAGCTGGGAGAGGCAGCCCAAGAACCGATCACCAGGATGATAACACCGGGAGTTCTCAACAATGGAGAGACCATCGATTATGGTCTAGGGCTGGTGGTCAGCCAATACAGAGGATTAAAGATGATCAGCCACGGGGGAGCTTTTGTTGGCTACAGGGCAGAGATGATACGATTTCCGGAGCAGAAGTTCTCGGTCATTGTGCTGGCCAATTTGAACTCCATCAATCCCAGCCGACTGGCCAGAAAGGTGGCCGATATTTATCTAGCAGATGAATTCGAGGAAGAATCGGTCCCAGAAAAACCTCAGTTTATAAAACTCCCTGAATCTGAGCTTAAACAGAAAGCCGGAGTTTATCATGATAAGAAGACAGATCAGGTGATGAAGGTGCTTTATGAAGAGGGACAGCTTCTGATAGATGCTTCTGGCATGAGGATCAAAATTTCTCCGGTGAGCAAGACCCGATTCCGGGCTGTGGAGGCTCCGGTGGATCTGGAGGTGGAGTTTAAAAAGCAAGCTCAGGGAAAGCCCGTGCTCGCCCTAGTTCGCATGGATGAGAGAGAGTCCATGACCTATGAGGCTATCCAGGTGGTATCTCCCACCAGCGCGCAGCTGATGCATTATGTAGGGGATTATTTTAGCGGAGAACTTCAGGTTACCTACAAGATAGAGCTGGAAGAGGGAAAGCTTTTTCTTCGTCATGAAAACCCATATAAAAATTATCCTGAGAATCCTTTTGAGCCCACCCTCAAGGACAGGTTTCTGGTTGACGGCAATCACCTGAAATTTTTCCGCGATCAGGACAATAAAATTGAATCTTTCACCATGAATGTGGGCCGAGTCAGGAACATCCGGTTTGTCAAGAAATAATTCTTAGTATGTAAATAAGTAATAAAGGGGTCGAATAAAGTCGAATAAAGGGGGTCGGGCCGCCGGATCTTAT
>JBKHJA010000136.1:0-4367 GCA_046538375.1 Candidatus Aminicenantota bacterium | reverse complement strand
GAGTTTTCCACAGATATTAGCCCCAAAACCAAGCTTTTTAGGGCTGAAAACATTTCAGAACAGCAATCTGATATGCCGAAGATACTGGGTGTAGATATTGGCTCTCAAACTGTAAAGGCTGCCGCCTATGATCCGTTAAACGGGGAAGCACTAGAGCTTGAGATTGTCGATCATGAAAAGCAGCCCGTTCAAAAAGCTCTTAAATGCATAGAGAAAATATTAGCGGAAAAAGAGATTTCCAGAATAGCCTTCACAGGAAATCTAGGAAAAAGCCTGTCTGAAACACTGAATTCTTTTTATGTCAACCCTCATCTTGCTTCAGCAGAAGCGAACATGAGGCTTTTCCCTCATTTGAGAACGATCCTCACCATAGGCGCTTCCTCCTCTAACTTGATTTTGATAAAAGAGGATGAGGAAGGGAACCCTGAACTCGATGACATTATCCTTCCGCCTCACTGCTCTGCCGGAACAGGCTCATTCCTTAACCAATCTGCTTCTCGATTTGGCTGTTCGATAGATGAATTCGGCAGGCTTGCCTTGGCCTCAAAAAATCCTGAGAGCATATCAGGAACATGTGCTGTATTTGCAGCTTCTGATATGATCGACAAGCAGCAGAAGGGAGCTCGGAAAGAGGATATCGCTGCCGGCCTCCATTATGCCCTGATAAAATATTTGCTCGGAACACTGGGCCGAGGGAAAAAACTCCAGGGTCCTTTTTCTTTTCAAGGAGGAGCAGCCGAAAACGCAGGAATGGTAAAAGCACTTGAGGATGTACTGAGCTCCTCTGGAAACCATAAAAAATTGTTCATCCATCCGCATAAGAGGTCTATGTCTGCAATCGGAGCAGCCATACTGGCCGGTGAGAAAATTTCTGAAGCCGGCCGCAACCGGCAAAAAATCCCTTTACTCAAACATGTAAAAGGCACCAGAATGAAAATGAAGGAGTTATTCCTCTTCCAGGACATTGAACTGCCGCCGCTGGCTTTAAACCATAAAATTGTCATAAGAAGAAGGAATACGGATGAAATCCCGGCTTCTGACGAAAAAATACCTGTATACATCGGTATTGACGTGGGCTCAGTAAGCACCAATGCGGCGGTTCTTTATTTCGATACCAATGCTCTTGATAAGGATTGGAAACTGTTGGGGAAAAAATACCTTCCTACACAAAGCAATCCCCTGGGTGTTGTGACCCGAGCTTTAAAAGATATCTATGGTGAGCTCGGAGAGAAAATTAAGGTTATAGATGCTGCCGTTACAGGCTCTGGCAGGAAGTTGATTGCCAATTATTTAGGCGGTGTCAGGGATGTCAATGAAATATCGGCTCACAGAACCGGTTCCCAGACAGTTGCAGATAGAATGGGAGTTTCAGTCGATGAAATCATAGAGATAGGCGGGCATGACTCAAAGTATATCAAGGGAATAGAGCAGTTTGACATGAACAAGTCGTGTGCAGCAGGGACAGGATCATTTATTGAGGAACAGGCAAGACATCTCGGTGTCGACATTCAGGATTTTGCATCACTTGCCCTGCGGGCAAAAGCCCCTGTCTCTTTGGGCAGCAAGAAGTGCACGGTGTTCATCGAAGAAGAGCTCGGTGCACGTCAGGAGTATAAGTCTCTTCAGGACCTTCTTGCCAGTGCAGCCTATGCGGTTGCCGAAAATTATTTAAACCAGTTTAAAATAGGGGACAGAACAGGAAAAACAATCTTTTTTCAAGGAGGGGTTGCCCTTAACAGGGCCATTGTTGCTGCTCTTCAATATTTCACCAAAGCGACTGTTATTGTTCCCGAGCATAACGAGATTATGGGAGCGATCGGTGCAGCCATTTATGCGAGAAAGCATTATAAAGGCAGAACAAACTTCGCGGGTCTTAAAAAGATTAAAAAAAGGAGTCACACCATTGACTCTTTTCCATGCGAGGGATGTGCGAATCTCTGCAATGTATCCAAAGTCACCACCAATGATGGGGCTGTTTTCTACGGCGGGGATAGATGCGAGAAATATTCCCTTTCCACCGGGCAGAAGGTCAAGACAGAAAGAAAAGTCCCGGATCTTTTCAGAGAAAGGGAGAAACTCCTCACAGCAGATGGCCGGAGACCGGAAAAAAAGGGACCAGAATTCAAGCTCAGGATAGGCATTCCACGGCTTTTCTCTCATTATTATGAGTTCTTCCCGTTGTGGAAAACATTTTTCGAAAAACTCGGATTTGAAGTAGTGATATCTGGAAGAACCAACAGAAAAATGGTGGCAAAAGGCCTGGACAGTGTTGTTGCTGAAACCTGTTTCCCTGCCGAGATCACCTACGGCCATCTGAAAGACTTAATCGAAAAGAGCATAGATTACATATTTTTCCCCTGTTTAATCAGCGGCCCTCAAACCAGATGGAGAGAAAGAAAAACCCATTTTTGCACACTGTCCCAGAACATGCCGTTCGCAGCTCCGGGCACTTCAGAAGAGCTTTCGGATATGGCTGAAATCATGCTCAGGCCGGCTGTGCATCTGCACGGGCAAACATGGAATCTGGAAGAGGAGATGATAAAAACTGCCCGGAAACTGGGAAAGACCAAAAAAGAAGCAGCCAAGGCACTGCGGGCAGGCCTTGATGCATTATGCCAGTTCAAAAAGAAACTGGAAGAGCGCGGTCAAGAGGTTTTTTCGAACCTTGAAAATTACAGATTTCCTGTTGTGGTGGTGGGAAGATCATACACTTTAGGAGATTCTGCCATCAATGTGGAGCTTCCCAAAATGGTACGAGAAGCGGGAGGATTTCCCATACCCCTGGACTTTCTTCCTCTGGATGAGATCGATATCAGGGATGTCCAGAATCTTGCCAACTGGAGTTACTACCACAAAGTGATGAGAGCTGCTGAAATGGTAAGAAAAGATCCCAGGCTCAACAGCATATTTTTTTCGGTATTCTCCTGTGGCCCAGATTCATTTCTTGAGGAATTCTACCGGGAAGCTCTTGGGGGGAAACCTTTCCTGGGGGTTGAAGTGGGAAAGACAACTGCTCCTGCCCATATCCAGACCCGGGTAGAAGCACTGATGGACAGCACAAAAGAAAGGAGAAATGTAAAAAGAGCCTATGAGAAAACCGGACTTGTTATCCACGTCCCTCCGAAGAGAAGGACGCTTCTTGTTCCTGGTATGGACGATGACGTTGCTGTTTTCATCGAAGCTCTTAAACTGCTGGGAGTTGAAGCGCGGGCCTTGAAGCCGTCAACGCCGGAATCGCTCAGCCTGGCTAACCGGTATATCCCTGAGAAAACATGTCTTCCTGCCAGAATGACTGCGGGAGATTATCTTCGCTTTTTGATGAATTCAGGCGGGGATCCACAAAATATTGCTTTCTTCAATCACCAGGCAGATGGGGCTTGTCGGCAGAAGGTCTATTCTTTCCTGCAGGAACTTGTTTTCCGGAGGCTGGGGTTTGAGGGCATTCCTGTGATCACTCCCACTCCAGGCGGAGCCTCAGGATATATAAGAAAACTGGAGTTGATCAACGGAGGGCAAAAGCTCACCAGGATTAAAGTGGCCGGATTTTTTTACAGATTCTGGAAGAGCATTACGGCCAATGAGGCCATAAGGCAGCTGGTGCTTTCCAGAAGGCCTTATGAAATACAGAGGGGCTCGATGGATAAGATTTACAAAGCGGGTCTGGAAGAATTCTGTAAAACTGTGGTTGACGGAGACATCAACAGAGGAGCACTTGATTTTTTGGAGAGGATCATGAAGGTCCCCATCGATAAGAATCAAGACAAGGTGAATATAGGGATAGTGGGAGAAGGCTATGTCAGAACACATGAGCCCAGCAATCAATATTCCATAAGGCACCTTGAAGAATTAGGGGCGGTGGTTGTCCTTCCGATGTCCTCTTCTTTCCTGAATTATTCTATGGAGAATGCGGCGAGAAGCAGTGGCAGATGGTACCTGAGGTGTATTCGATCCATCCAGAGATATATTGAACACAATATGACCAGGCAGGTCAATCCTCATCTAGTTTTTCCTGAAGCCGGCGCAGGACAGATAATCGACGAGGCAGCAAAGTTCATGGACCCCGATGCAGCCAGTGAAGCTGTGGAAGGTATAGGTACGGCCTCATTATTCAGCCGTTCAGGGAAGATCCACGGCATTCTCAACTTGATTCCCGCCCACTGTATGGCCGGCAGTGCACTTCAGTGTTATCTGGAGAGGCTTCACAGAGAATCGGCGATTCCTGTGCTGACTGTTCCTTTTGATGGGATTTGTGATAGAGGATTCAAAACAAACCTTGAAGTTCTTGTTCACAAGGCAAGATTATATAACCTGAATTATTCATGAATTATGGGAAATTAGGGACACGATCCCAATTTCAGAAAATTGGG
>JBKHJA010000049.1:0-19685 GCA_046538375.1 Candidatus Aminicenantota bacterium | reverse complement strand
GAGAAAAATCCGCCGGGGTCAGCCATGATTTTGACCAGGGAATAATTGTCGATGTAATGGACAGAATGATCCACTTCCACGAATTCTTTGTATTTCAGGAGTTTTTCCGCATAATTGTCGTTTATCTGCTTTTGGGGAGAGACCGAAATCTTGCTGAGAAGAGATTCCGAGGTTAAGGAAGGACGGGGGTTGATCTCATCTATCTCTCCAGGAATTAGGGAATAGGAAACTCTGGCCAGTTCTGGATCCATATTTCTCAGGACATAATAGGCATCTTTGGGATTCCCTATATAGCTTTCAAGGAGCTTTCCGGGGCCGTGTCTCACCGGGCTGTAAAGAATATAATCCCCCATGCCGCCTTCTTGAAAAAAGACCACATAAAAGTTGGATGGAAGTCCAGCCCTTGGCTCGCGCTGATAAAACCAGACCTCTGTGGGAACCACTTTTCCCGTTTTTCCGAAGCTCTGGGTGCTGACCGGCTTTCCCAGGATGATGTGAATTTTACCCCTGTCTGTCTGCCAGCCTTGTTTGGTGGTTCCCTTGCCGTACCACTGATTGGCATAGCTTATTCGGCCATAATGCTGTTCTCTGAATTCATTTTTGGGAGTTCCAGGAGTGGGGTCTCTCTGAGCCCAGAAAGCATCGATGAACAAATCTCTTTCCCTGTCTGTTTCCAATTGGAGAAAGACCTCTTTTTCCCTTGGGGTGATGATATAGACCACTTCTTCCTCCAGCCATTTTCGATACCTTTCCGGAAGCTCCTCCAAGGAATTTTTTTGGGCACTGTTGCCCAGGGAAAAGAAGATTCCTGTTATGGCCATAAATGCAGCTAATTTTTTTCTCATTTTTCACCTGTGTGTTTGACACCAAGAACGGATTTTCAAGAAATATCTCATGCCTAATTTATTTTATATCCGGATTTTGAATATCTTTTTTCTCTCTTGTCCTGTGTCCGTGGTCAGATTGACCCGAACCATGTAGGAACCTTTGGTGAGAGTGGCGGGGACTGCGATGGAATAATTTTTCTCAGCCCATTTTTTTCCTTTTATGGCTCAATTTTCATTATAATTTGTTGTCTCGGACTTATCAAGATAACAACAAACTCAGAAATATATTCCCTTTGATACCCCCTTATTTGTGATAAGCCACAAATAAGTTAAATCAGCTCCGGTTCTGTCTTTACTCCAGGAAAAAAGGACAGTCAACCTTTCCACAGCCCTGAAAAATGAAAAGGGATGAGGAGCTGGAGTGAGGAATCCAAGTCCTCACCCGTCGCTGCGGAAAATGAGATGTTTGTATTTCTAGGGGGAATGGATGGACTTCAGCCTAGCTCTTCTCCACCACCTCGAAATCAACAGATTTCTCCAATGATTTTCCAGAAACTTTATCTTCAATGACCAGCTTAAGGATGTATTCCCCCTGTTCTAAATCTCTTTGTTCTCTTCTTTCGGTGGTCTTTCCTTCCTTTTCTGTTTTTATGATGACCGTCTTTTTCATGGGAAGGGGCTGGCTGATAAGAGGAGCATCGTAGTGGGCTGTTTCATACCGGATGACTTTTTCCTCTCCTTCGAACACCTCGAAACTGATATCAATGCTGAATTTGCCTTCCTGGTTGGGCTGGGCTCCAAAAATAAAAAAGAAGATGTCCAGATTTTCCCCGGCGGAGAAATCATTTTCCAGTTTAGGGGTGATTTGGAGGACAGAATAGGTGAAAAATTCCTTGTGGATCTCAGCTTGTGTTTCGGGGGAGGCCATTCTCTCAATGTTATTGACAAAAAAGACGGGTGTGGTTCCAAGAGATTCTGTAAAAGAGAGGCTGTCAGGGAGAGAGAATTCATAATATTGAGTGCCGATTCTCTCCAGGTTTAAAGAGGTTATGGCCATGGAGAGAAGATAATCACCGGGAGGAAGAGGATAACCAGTAGAATATATTCCTTCTTCTTGGGGTTGGAAAGAGGTGCTGTCTGCCTCCAGATTCAAGGGGATATAGACTTCCTTGATCATTTCTTGGGGCATCTCATTTTCCATGCGGTTGAACTGAAGGAAAACATGGCCGTTGGCCTTGAGCTTGGCGGGAGTGGTTTCCACTTCAGGTGGAGGGACTTCTTCTTTTTCTTCTTTCTTTTCTTCAGGAGTTTTTTGCTGGGGAGCCTCAGGAGCAAAGCCCAGGTCGGCATTTTTCACTTTGAAATAAAAGACACTGTGCATGTTTTGTTGGGCAGGGAGATAAACGTGCCAAATGATGGAGAAGGGGATATCCGAACGGGGCTCCCTTGTGGTCATCCCTTCTTCCATCACCGATTTTACCTGATCAGGAATGATGATGATTTCAGACTCTTGTTCCTCTTGTTCCTTTTCCTGCCCAGCTTGCGTGGATTTGGGGATCAAACACAGGGTAAAAACCACCACAAGCACTGGAATGATGAAGTGTTTAATTTTCATATTTCCTCCTCCAGCAGAACCTTTTCGGTTCATAATCGCGATCGTTTTGATTTTTTTCCTTTTTAGGAAAGGTCGCGTTTGTGCTGTATGATCTATTAATATAACAGATCAACATTTTTTTTTCTACTCAACCTGGGCACTGTCAGCATCTAACCTGGATTATTCATGAATTCGCTGGAAACAATGTATATGAGGCAGGAAATTGGGGACATGACCCAATTTTCGAAATTGGGATCGTGTCCCCAATTTCCCATAATTCATGAATAATCCAGGTAAGCCTGCATTATTCACATAAGTTTTTGATTTCCATGAAAAAGGAAATCAGGGACACCATACCGAATTCAGGAGAATTCGATTCATGTCCCGATTTCCCCTGGAATTCATGACTGCATCTGGGAAAACCTTCAATTTATGAATAATGCAGGCTAAAAGCCCTATCATTTTTGATATTTTCTGACTGCTTTGAGATGGTCCTCTAGAGTGCGGCTGAAATGATGAGTACCGTCATTCTTGGATACAAAGTAAAGATAGTCTTCTTCAGCAGGGAAGAGAGCGGCTTTGATGGATTCTAAGCCTGGATTACAGATAGGTCCTGGGGGAAGTCCAGGATAAAGATAAGTGTTGTAGGGAGAATCAAGCTTGAGGTCTTTTGTTCTGAGGCGGTCCTGGAATTGGTCTTTTTGTTTGAGGGCATAGATAATAGTGGGGTCACAATCCAGCTTCATCCCTCTGTTGAGCCGGTTATGAAACACCGCTGAGACCAGATTTTTTTCTTCTGGAACAGATGTTTCTTTTTCCACCAGAGAGGCCAGAATCACCACCTCTCTTATGCTCATTCCCAATCTGGCCGCCCTTTTTTTCATTTCCTCAGTGAAAGATTTCTTGAACTGGGAAACCATGGTCTTCACCATTGTATTCCCCGAAGTTCCTTTAGGAAAATGATAGGTTTCTGGAAAGAGATATCCTTCTAGAGTGGAAGCTTTCTCATCCCACGAAGATATGACTTCTGTTTCTGAACAGGCTTGCAGAAATTTCTGAGCATTTATCCAGTGTAGAAATTCCACCTGCTGGGCGATTTCTCTTTGAGTTAATCCTTCCGGAATGGTTAAAGGATGGAGATAAATTTTTCCTTCCATAATTGTGTTTAAAACGTGTTTTGAGGATACAGGAAGGACAAACTCATATTCCCCTGCCTTGAGGGTGCTGCGGAAAAAAAAGAGTTTATAGGCGAGAAGAAAAGGCCATTTTTTCCTTATGATTTCCTCCTGCTTCAGGTTCTGGGCAATGGCTTCTGCCTTGGTCCCTTTCTCCACTTCAAAAAGAACCCGCTTTGATTCAGTCTTGGGAGGCAGGTAAAATTCGAGCCAAAACCAGGTAGTGAAAAAGAGAAGGAGGGCAGAAGCAAGAAGAAGGGATATTTTAATGATTTTGAGAATCATAGTTTTTGGTTCTTTTGTTTTCAAGATAATTGGAAAGGATGAGCACGGCTGAGATTTGATCCTTGAGAGATTTTTTGGTTTTTCTGTTGGCTTTTTGTTGCTGGAGGATTTTTAGAGCCTGCTTGGAAGTTAACCGTTCGTCCCAAAAAATAACCGGGATTTTCACCTTTTCTTCCAGCCAATGAGCGAATTGTTTAGTTTTTTCTGCCCGTGTTCCAGGGGTTCCATTCATTCTTAAAGGGAGGCCGATGACAATTTCGTTGACCTCATATTTGGAGACCAGTTCCCTGAAGAATTTTTTGTCTTCCTTTTTGTTTTTTACTCGGTACCGGCCTATCCCTTGTGCGGTCAGATGGAGTTTATCGCTTACCGCAAGACCGATGCTTCTGTCTCCAAAATCCAGGCCCAACACTCTCATGTTTTAAAATTCCTCCAGGTTCTTTTTTTGCGGCCATGTCTTTCCAGTCCCAGTTTGACCAGTGTATCCAGAAGTTTTGGGAAAGGAAGGCCGCTCACCTGCCATAATTTGGGATACATGCTGATTTCAGTGAAACCGGGAATGGTGTTTATCTCGTTAAGAAAAATTCTTCCGGTCTCCTCATCCATCAGGAAGTCCACTCTGGCCATTCCTGAGCAGTCGATAGCTTTGAAGGCCTCCAGGGAAAGCCTTTGAATTTCTTCTGCTACAGAAGAGGGGATTTTGGCAGGAATCACGAAAGATGTTTTTCCTTCCACATATTTATCTTTGTAGTCGTAAAACTCTCTGAAAGGGATGAGTTCGCCGGGAAGAGAAGCCCGTGGGTTCTCGTTTCCCAAGACACTGCACTCCAATTCTTTTCCCTGGATTCCTTCTTCCACCAGGATTTTTCGGTCATACTGAAAGGCCTCCTCAAGAGCCGATTCACTTTGAGTCTGGGTTTTGACTTTGGTGATCCCCACGCTTGAACCTAAATTGGCTGGCTTGACAAAAAAGGGCATGGAGAATTCACGATGGATTTTGGAGAGTATTTTATTGCGCTGTCTCTGCCAGTCAGATTCAAAGAGGATAAGATGTTTGACCACTGGAAGTCCGTTTATTTTGAAAAGAGTTTTGGCTACAGCCTTATCCATACCCAGGGCTGAGGACAGCACAGTTGCTCCTACGTAAGGGACATCAGCCATTTCAAAAAGACCCTGGATGGTTCCATCTTCTCCACAGGGACCATGGAGAACAGGGAAATAGATATCCGCGTCTATATCATCAGAGAGGGATCTTTTTTTCCAGGGCAGGAAGGAAGAGAAGCTTCCTTTTTTTAACGAGGAGAGCGGGAGAAGCGGAGAATCCGCCATCCTCCATTGGCCTTTTTTATTGATATAAATGCAGATAATCTCGTATTTTTTTTTGTCCAGGTTCTTATAGATGGAACTGGCTGAGGTGATAGAGACTTCATGTTCTGCAGAGCTTCCCCCGAAAAGAAGGGCAATCTTGATCTTTTTTGACTTCAATTTTTATCAAGGAGGCCTATTTTAAAAGATTGGGGGATGCTTGTCCAACCAGGAATTCAAAAAACGAGGCAGGATTACTGTTCAGAGAGATTCTTTGAAGTTCTTGCTGGGATTGAATTTCACATTCTTTTTTTTGGGGATGGAGATAGCTTCTCCTGTTCTGGGATTTCTCCCTTTTCGGGCTTTTCTTTTTATCACTTTGAAGCTTCCAAACCCGGAAAAAGTAACACTTTCTCCTCTTCTCAGAGAATTCTTAACTCCCTCTATCATGGAACTGAAGGCCTTTTCTGCCTGGAGAAAGGTGATCCCCGCTTCCTTGGACATCTTGCCGGCAATTTCTTTTTTGTTCAAATCCACCTCCTTTGAAATTTTATGTTATGAGGAAGAAATGTTGATGTCAAGAAAAAGAAATTTATTCTTTTTTGAGAGAAATATCACCTGATTTCGACTAAACAATGTGGGCGCAATCCGGAAGTGCCTAAAGGGCTAACTGCCCGGAGAATAGTATGGTTATGAATATAGGAACGCCATTGAGGGTGATGTTGAACAGAGCAAAGCTCTGGATCTGTTGACAGCCAAGGAGGAGAAGTTATAATAAAGAAAAATCCGGGTTCAACACCTTAGAGGTGCTACTATGAGATACTGTTTATACCGGGTATTCAGCAGATCCTTTCTTTGTTTATCCATCATTTTCTTTTTTATTCTGAACGCCGTAACAATTTATCCTTATGATCTGTGCGGAAAAAGGAGCCAGGACCAGGTCGAAAAAGGAAAAATATTTCAGGATATATATCCTGTCATTTCTGAGTCTGATCTCTACTGTTCGTTTTTTATTCTTGAAGATGAAAGCCTGGATTTGAGGATCATCGGTGCGGAAAGAGAATACGAAAAGAGGCTGTTGACTGATTCTGATATTGTTTATGTCAACAAAGGCAGAAGAGATGGGCTGGAGAAGGGGCAGTTGTTTTTGATCCTGGAAAAGGGCCCCAAGATTGAGAATTTTGGCCCTATTGCCTTCAAACGGGGGAGGGCCCAGATTCTGGGATTAGAAGAGAGCATGGCTTCGGCCAGGATAGAAAAATCCTGTGGCCAGGTTATGATAGGGCAGTTTCTGGTTCCCTTTGAAGAAAAACAGGGGATGCTGGGAAAGGATCTGGGTTACCAGGTGCCGCCTCTTGAAGGGGAAGGATTGAAAGGAAACATCATTTTTTTGCAGAGAGATTCTGTCCAAATCGGAAGCGGAGATTGGGTTTTGATTGATCTCGGCGAAGAGGAGGGCTTAAGAGTAGGTCAGCAGTTGATCGCTTACAGAAAGCTTATAAAAGGAGCCCCCATTCAAATTTTAGGAAATTTGATAGTCATCGATACCCAAAGAAAGACGTCCACAGTCAAGATCCTCTCTTGCCGGGAGGCCCTGGAATATGGGGATTTTGTTAAAACCCGAACTCAATAACTTACTTTTTGATTTTTGAAGAAAGAGGAATCGGCTGCGATCAATAGAAGGTGTCTCTTCCCCTTCCCCTTTACTTTCAAATAAATTGACAGGATTCTGTCTTTTTGGTAGGTTAAATCAGGATCTCTTAAAACAGAGGCGGGCGTAGTTCAGGGGTAGAACGTCTGCTTGCCAAGCAGAAGGTCGTGGGTTCAAATCCCATCGTCCGCTCCATAAAGATACAAAGCATGATTTTCAGATGAGAGAAGAGGCGCGGTACCCAAGTGGCTAAGGGAGAGGTCTGCAAAACCTCGATTCGTCGGTTCGAATCCGACCCGCGCCTCCACTTTGTTCCCAAGAAAATAGGGACACGTTACCAATTTCTGCGGTTGATTTAGTATTAATATATGATTGAAATTGGCTGAAATTTGGTACATGTCCCCATTTTGTAGCGTGCTGACCACCCCAATCCCTCAGCCCTTATCACGGATAATGCTTCACAGCTCCTTTTCTTATTTGACAAAAAAAAATTTAAATTATATAGTTCTGGAAACTTCCCATAAGGAGGATAAATATGGACATCGTAGCTCGGGTACAGGGAATACTGCTAAAGCCTAAAGAAGAATGGGCGAAGATAAAAGAAGAGCCCCTGCCTGTCTCCCAGCTCTTCACTTCTTACGTGATGATTCTGGCTGGCATTCCTGCTGTTGCTCAATTTATCGGACTTGCCCTTGTGGGCCGCAGAGTTCCCTTTGGGGGATGGTACAGATATGGCATTGGCAGAGGTTTGATTTATGCTGTTTTGCTCTATGTGTTCACTCTGGTGATGGTCTATGTTTTTGGATTGATCATCAATGCATTGGCCCCAACCTTTTCCTCCAACAAAAATTTAGATAATGCCATGAAGCTCGCTGCGTTTAGTATGACCCCTTACTGGGTGGCCAGCGTCCTGTATATTGTTCCCTTTTTAGGAATTCTGGTGATTTTAGCCAGTCTTTACGGCCTCTACCTCCTTTATCTTGGTTTTACCACTCCTCTTATGGATACTCCAAAAGAAAAAGTGGTCGGTTATCTTATCGTGAGTATCGTAGTGATTGTTGTTCTGATGGTGGTGGCAGGAATAATATTAGGTGGTATTTTTACTGTGGGAGGAGTTTACAGCACTATCTAACTCTTCACATATCTTCAAAAAGGCCCGGGCAGGAGAAGAGTCCTTTATGATGGGTCTTCCTATAACTAAATAATCCGCTCCCTTTTTAAGGGCTAGAGAGGGGCTCATGATCCTCTTTTGATCTTGGGCTGCAGCCCATGAGGGACGGATGCCAGGAGTGACCACAAGAAGGTCCCTGCCCAATCCTTCCTTTATGAATTCGATTTCCTGAGGAGAGCAGACCACACCATCCATTCCAGCCTCCCTGGCCAACTTGGCCAGCCTGAGGACCTGTCCTTTTGGGGAAGCAGTCATTCCTATATCTTTCAGTTGGTCATCTTTGAGACTGGTTAAGATGGTCACCGCCAAAAGGAGAGGCCTAGCCTCTCTTTTCTTTCCCTTTTTTCTGGCAGCTTCCACAGCCTTGGCCATCATCTCTTTTCCCCCAGAGGAATGGAGGGTGAGCATATGAACTCCGTGGTTGACGGCGGCGGCCACAGCTCCCTCCACTGTGTTAGGTATATCGTGGAATTTGAGATCAAGAAAGATTTTTTTCTTGAAGTTATGGATTTCTTGAAGAAGGGATGGCCCTTGGGCTGTAAAGAGCCTGAGGCCCACTTTGAAAATCTCAGCTTTGGGAAGCTCTTTGACTAGAGAGAGAGCCTCTTCTTTTTCTTCCACATCAAGAGCGACGATGATTTTTCTTGCCGTATCCTGGGCGCGGTTCATTTTTTTCCTCGTGGATAGGATTTCAAGGTTCACTGCCTGCAGAACAATTTTTCCCTCTCTGGCCGGAAAGCGGTGTTAACATGTTCATCTATTCTTGGGATTTTTCCTTCAAGGTGGCGATAATTTGTTCAATCCTGCTTATTTTCTTTTTCTCACAATAATCTGTCAATCCATGGATGATTTTTATGGTGGACCCAGGGTCCACAAAATTGGCTGTCCCTACCTGCACGGCCTTGGCTCCTGCTATCAGAAATTCAAGGGCATCATTTCCGGAGAGAATACCTCCCACGCCTATAACCGGGATGCGGACATGAGAGGCCACTTGGTGGACCATTCTCAAAGCGATGGGTTTTATAGCCGGGCCGCTGAGTCCGCCATAGGTATTGGCCAGTCTGGGCTTTCCGGACTGCACATCAATACTCATGGCCAGGAAAGTGTTGACCAGGGAGAGAGCGTCAGTTCCAGCTTCCTGAGCACTGAGAGCGATTTCCACGATATCCGTCACATTGGGAGAGAGTTTGGTGATGAGAGGATAAGAGCTTGTTTTTTTAACCAGCCGGACTACATGGTGAGTGGCTTCAGGATCCAGAGCTGGACAGAGTCCGTCTCTTTTCAGGTTGGGACAGGAGATATTCAGTTCAAAGGCGGCAATGCCCTTTTCTTTGTTCAGGTAATCGACCACAGCAGCGTATTCTTCCTCGTTGTCGCCGCAGACATTGATGATGATAGCGGTGTTGAATTCCTTGAGCTGGGGTAGGATTTCCTGGGAGAACCTCTTCACTCCTATTCCCTGGAGGCCGATAGAATTCAGAAGTCCAGCAGGAGTTTCTGCCAAGCGGGGAGGAGGATTCCCTTCACGAGGATTGAAATAAAGACCCTTAACCACTATCCCTCCCAGTCTGTTTAAATCAACAAGGGAAGCGAATTCTAATCCATAACCGAAAGTTCCACTGGCAGCAATGACGGGATTCTTGAGTCTGAGAAAACCCAAGTCAACCGATAAATCAGTCATTTTCCTGGGAGTGCCATATGATTTCATCTCTGGAGAAAACCGGCCCATCTTGACAGGCTTTAAGCCAGGACGGATTATGATTTTTCTTTATCCTTCTCACGCATCCCCAGCAGGCTCCTATTCCACAGCCCATGATGGATTCCAGTGAAAATTCAGCAGGGACATCCTTCACTTTGGCCATGCGGGCAATTTTTTCCATCATGGGTTCTGGTCCACAGGCAAAGATACCATGGGGTCTGGATTTTTGAAGCTCCTGAAGGAAAAGATCGCTGACCAATCCCTTGAATCCCAAAGAGCCATCATCAGTAGCACACAGCAGGGCGAAGTCATTCTTCTCTATTTTCTGTTTTAAAGGAAGATCCTGGTTGGTTTTTCCTCCATAGAAAATAGAAACTCGGGCTTCCTGGGAGCGGAGGGTATGGGCCAAAAAATAAAGAGGGGCTATTCCCCTCCCTCCACCCACCAGGGCCACCTTCTTTCTTTTAAACCGGGCGCCGATGGTGAACCCTCGACCCAAAGGCCCCAATATGTCGAGAACCTCTCCCTTTCTTTTTTGACTGAGGAGAGAGGTGCCTTCTCCGGTGACTTCAAAAAAGATCTGGATCTTTTCTGCTTCCCTATGATGGATGCTGAAAGGGCGCCGCAGTAAAGGGTAAGGACACAGAGAGTTGATACGGACCATGATAAACTGTCCAGGGTGAGCCTGGCGGGCGATGGCCGGTGATTGTAAAGTGAAAAGATAATAATCCTGCCAGTTTTCCTGGCGGTGTATCCGGGCTTGAGGATCTTTGGTCATAAAGAAGATATTTACCATCAGAAAAATATCAGAATCTGCAGAGGATAGCAATAAAAACTTTGACAACCGACTCGGGTTTCTGTTTATAATCAGATTTCCTGATATATTATAGGGAGGGAATCATAAATGAATATTTCCAAAAGGGGTCGAAAAATCCAGCCCTCTCCCATAAGAAAGTTGAAGCCTTACGCCGATAAAGCCCAGGAGCAGGGCATTCATGTCTATTTTCTCAATATTGGCCAGCCCGATATACCCACCCCCCAACCAGTTTTGGATGCTTTACGAGGGTACGATGAAGAAGTCCTCAGCTACGGACCAGCCCAAGGATTCTTGGAGCTCAGGCAGACCATTGCCGAGTACTTTAATTTCTATGATATTCCTTTGAATTCTGAGAATGTGATCATCACCATAGGGGGATCTGAGGCCATCCATTTTTCTTTCAGTGTGGTGGCTGATCCGGGACAGCAGATCATCATTCCCGAACCATTCTACACCAATTATAATGGCTATGCCTGCTTCGCTGATGTGGAAATTTCTCCCCTCACCTTGACCGTGGAAGATGGGTTCCGTCTTCCTCCCCCAGAAAAGATAGAAGAGAAGATAGGGCCACAGACCAGGGCTATACTCCTTTGCTCACCCAACAATCCCACAGGTACAGTGTACACAGCAGAAGAGCTGCAGAGAGTGATTGCTTTGGTCAAAAAGCATGATCTCTTTTTGATAGGAGACGAAGTTTATAAGGAATTTGTCTATGATGGCATCAGGCACAAAAGTGTGTTGGAATACGAGGAGATAAAGAACAGGGTTTTGGTGGTGGACAGTGTTTCCAAGAGGTTTAGCTGCTGTGGTGCCCGCATCGGAACAGTGATCACCAGGAATGAACAGGTATACCAGTCACTTTTGAAATTTGCCCAGGCCCGGCTTTGTCCGCCTTCCATTGAGCAAAAAGCTGCTGTTGCCGCTTACCGCATGGAAAGAGAATATTTTCGAGAAGTCAGAGCAGAATACCAGAAGAGAAGAGATATTTTGTATGAGGGATTGAAAGATATCCCTGGAATTGTGATGCATAAACCTCAAGGAGCTTTCTATATCATGGTCAGGCTGCCTATAAAAGACTGCGAACATTTTGTGGTGTGGATGCTGAGCGAGTTTCAGGTGGATAAGGAAACAGTCATGGTGGCACCAGCCCGAGGATTTTATTCTTCTCCGGATAAGGGAAAGGATGAAGTGAGAATAGCCTATGTGCTCAACGAAGAACATTTGAGAAGGGCTGTTGAGATTTTTAAAGAGGGTGTCAACCGCTATGTTGAACTTTTTTGAACCTGGAGATTAACACATCTTTGCTGAGGTCCTATGACCACAAAAAAGATTTTTCAACATATGGTCATCATCCTGGTTTTGAGCTCTATCGTCGGCTTGGGGACGAACACTTCTCTTATCAAGAAATATTTTCAGGGCGAATTCAAACAGGGCTTTTACTCGTCAGAGAAATATCCGCACATCACCTATATCACCCTAGCAGAAGCAGAACAGCTTTTTGCTTCCCAGGATGCTGTTTTTGTCGACAGCCGGCCCTCAGATCTCTTCCAGAAAGGACATATCCTGGGAGCCCTGAATATTCCTTTCGGGGAAAAGAAAGAGAAAGAAATCTTGGGCCAACTTGATCTTCCCTCAGAAAAAAGTCTGGTGGTTTACTGCGACGGCAGCGAATGCCGTTCCAGTGTAGAACTGGCCAAGGCCCTCCATGAATACGGATTGAAATCAATCAAGGTTTTTTTTGGAGGGTGGAAAGAGTGGATTCAAGCGGGCCTTCCTGTTTCTGCGGAAAATGATCCACAATAGGTATGTTCTTTTTGTTTTCCGTCTGGTGTTAGGAGGAATGTTCATCTGGGCAGGCCTTCTGAAAATACTGGATCCGTTAGATTTTGCCCAGAGCATTGCCAATTACAGGGCTTTTCCTGATGGAATATCCTTATTTCTGGCCTTGGTTCTGCCGTGGGTGGAAATTATCAGTGGTTCCCTTCTTGTTTTGGGACTGTTCCGCCGTTCGGCTTCTCTCATCCTTTGTTTGCTCCTGGTTTCCTTTTTGGTTTTGATTTCTGCTACTGTGATCAGAGGGATGGATATAGATTGCGGATGCTTCGGAGGGTTCAGCCAGAAAGTGGATTATAAGTTGATATTGACAGATGGTGCTTTGCTTTTTTTAGCCTTGATTGTCTTTTTATCACCCAAACCCCACTCCCTATTACGGAAGCGGAAGTCTCCTTCCCTCTGAAGAAGCATCACCAAAACCGTGATGATTATGAATACTGATTGTATGGGGTGAGGGATGAGGGGAAAATAAGCGTGCTGACGACCCCCCTCCCTCACCCCCTATCACGGAAAAAGAAATGCTCACTCCCTCTGAATTTTGCGTGAAAAGCCAAGGAATGATATTATATAGAACCACTCTCATTATTACATTTTTCTGCAAGGAGTGAGAACATGAGCGGTAAACAGGTGTACTTTTTCGCCCAAGGTCAGGCTGACGGCAACAGGGATATGAAAGATATCCTAGGGGGAAAGGGCGCAAATCTGGCTGAGATGGCAGGAATCGGGCTGCCCGTCCCTCCTGGCTTTACCATTTCCACAGAAGTTTGCACCCGTTTCTCTCAGAAGGAAGAAAAAATTCCTGCTGAGGTGAATGAGGAAGTTCTTTCCAATCTAAAAAAGCTGGAGGATTTAACCGGGCAAAAATTAGGAGATGAACAAAATCCCCTTCTGGTATCTGTTCGTTCTGGAGCCAGGTTTTCTATGCCCGGAATGATGGATACAGTATTGAACTTGGGCCTTAATGATAAGACTGTAGCAGGGCTGGCCCGCAAAAGCGGAGACCGGAGGTTTGCCCTGGATTGTTATCGCCGGCTGCTGCACATGTTTGGCGATGTGGTGATGGGAGTGCCCAAGCGGAAATTCGAGCAGATTCTTCAGGGTAAAAAGAAAAAACTCAACATCGAATATGACTATCAGCTTTCAGAAGAGGCGTTGGAAGAGCTTCTCTCTGAATACAAAAAGTTGATCAAACAGGAGACCGGAAAGGATTTCCCCCAGGAAGCAGAAGAGCAGTTGTTTATGGCTGTTGGGGCTGTTTTTAAATCCTGGAACAATCCTCGGGCCATCACTTACCGCCGTTTGAATCACATCCCCCAAGACTTGGGCACAGCCGTGAACGTGCAGATGATGGTTTTTGGAAATTTTGGAGAAAAGTCAGCCACTGGAGTAGGCTTCACCAGAAATCCGGCTACAGGCGTAAAGGAGTTATACGGTGAGTATTTGATCAACGCTCAGGGTGAAGATGTGGTGGCAGGAGTGAGAACTCCTTCCCCGCTAAAGGCCATGAAAGAAGAGATGCCTGAAGTGTATGATGAACTGACAGAAATCACCGAGCGTTTAGAGAAACATTACCATGATGTTCAGGATTTTGAATTTACAGTCCAGGAAGGTAAGCTTTATATGCTTCAGACAAGAGACGGAAAAAGAACAGGACTGGCGGCGGTGAAGATTGCTGTGGACATGGTTGAGGAAGGTTTGGTCAGCCAGGAAGAAGCGCTGATGATGGTTGAAGCCGGTGCCCTGGACCAGCTTCTTCATCCTGTATTTGATGCCCAGGAAAAGAAAAAACATGAAGTTCTGGCTGAAGGTCTGGCTGCTTCACCTGGTGCTGCCACCGGCCAGGTGGTTTTCTTGGCCGAGGATGCCGTTTCCTGGCAGGAAAAGGGAGAAGCAGTGATTCTAGTCAGAGAAGAAACATCTCCTGATGATATTCATGGCATGAACGCCTCTCAGGGCATCCTCACCGCCACAGGAGGGATGACCTCTCATGCTGCGGTGGTGGGGCGCCAGATGGGCAAACCCTGCGTGGTGGGCTGTGACAGGATAAAGCTGAATGAAAAAGGGGAATTTTTCCAAATAGAAAAAAAGAGGGTGAAGGAAGGAGACTGGATCTCCATCGATGGAATCACCGGGGAAGTCCTCGACGGACAGATAAAAACCAAGCCCTCGGCTGTTATTCAGGTGATAAGAGGCGAGTTGAAGCCTGAGCAGTCAGAGGTTTATCAGTATTTCACCAAATTTCTCGCCTGGGCTGATAAGGTGAGGAAGCTGAAAGTGAGGGCCAATGCTGATACTCCCGAGGATGCCCGCATGGCTTTTGCCTTCGGAGCAGAAGGCATAGGGCTGGCCCGGACAGAACATATGTTTTTTGAAAAAAAGAGACTTCCGTTCATCAAAGAGATGATCTTATCCGAGGAGGAAGAAGAAAGACGGAAAGCACTGGATAAGCTTTTGCCATTCCAGAGAGAAGATTTTTATGATTTATTTAAAGAGATGAAGGGTCATCCGGTGACCATCCGCACTATTGATCCCCCTCTTCATGAATTTTTACCCCGAAAAGAAGATCTGATGGTCAAAATAGCGGAATTGAAAGCCTCTAAAAATCCAGAAAAAAAGAGGATCCGTTCATTGGAAAAACTTCTGGAGCGGGTCAAGGCCCTTTCTGAATTTAATCCTATGCTGGGTCACCGGGGGTGCCGCCTGGGGATCACTTATCCTGAAGTCATTGAAATGCAGGCCGGAGCTATTTTTGAAGCAGCCTGTCAGGTTGTCAAGGAGGGCGGCAGGGTGTATCCAGAAATCATGGTCCCTCTGGTGGGAGCTGCGGAGGAGTTCGAGAATCAGAAACAGGTAATCGTGAAAGCGGCGGAAGAGGCCATGGAAAAACATAAGGTCAAGTGTGAATATTCGGTAGGAACCATGATCGAAATTCCTCGAGCTGCCATCACCGCTGATGAAATCGCCAAGCAGGCAGAGTTTTTCTCTTTCGGGACCAATGACCTCACCCAGACCACCTATGGAATATCTCGAGACGATGGGGTGGGATTTATCAACCACTATTTGGTCCACGGCATCTGGAAAGATAATCCTTTTATGACGGTGGATCAGGATGGAGTGGGAGAGCTTATGAGGTGGGCTGTGGAGAAAGGACGTCAGAGCAGACCTGATCTTAAAATAGGCATCTGCGGAGTCCATGGAGGAGATCCCCGCTCTATTTTCTTCTGTCATCAGATTGGACTGGACTATGTCAGTTGTTCTGCCTATCAAGTGCCTATCGCCCGGTTAGCTGCAGCCCAGATCGCTTTAAAAGAAAGACAGCAGGGCGGGAAGTGAAAGAAATCTCATTTCATAGGTAAAATTTACCAGAAAAGGGGTGGAAACTACTGCTTCCCCCTGCTCTTGTGCAAAATATTTTTCAAAATATAACCACCCATGGCTGGATTGGCAGCCAGTCTTCTTTTGCAGTAGGCTGTGGCATATTTCCATTCTTCAGAAAAAGGGACGTACAGGCGGACAAGGATTCCGTTGCGGATGAGCTCATCCTGAAAGGCCTGCTTAGGAACTCCCATCAGCATTTGGACCTCGTACTGCTCCTTTTTCATGTTCAATCTTTCAGCGATATTAAGGGCTTCGTGGACAACAGCTTCATCGTGACTGGCTATTTCAGGATAATGCCCTTCCTTGAACAGAAGTTCCACATGCTGGAGAAGTTTCTTTTTCATATCGGGCTTGTGTTGAAGGGCGATTTCTTTTGGTTCATTGTAAATGCCGATACAAATCCGGATGCGGGCGTTCATGCCTTTTAGCGCTTTTATGTCCTGTTCGGTACGAAATAGGCGGGACTGCAGTACAGTGCCAAAGGTAGGATGTTCTTTATGCAGAGCATGAAAAATGGCCAGGGTCATTTCGGTAAAATTATGATCCTCCATATCCATGGTGACTTTGATATCACAGCGTTCTGCGTAAGATATGATTCCTTGGATGACTTTTTGACAGTGTTCTGTACCCCGGTGGCTTCCCAGCTGGCTGGGCTTTAAGGAAATGGTGGCATAGGGCTGGCGTCCCAGGGTGTCGATCAGTCTGTGGTAAACATGGATAGTGTACCGGACTTCCTCATCGCTTTCCAATTCCTCGCCCAGAAGGTCTATGGTGGAGCACACCTGTCTCTCTTCCCAGGAGCTCTGGGCCGCGGCTGTGGCCGCTTCAATGCTGTCTCCGGCCACATAAGGGCTGGCAAAGAGCTTAACCAGGGAAGTGGGAGCGAGATTGATAATAAATCCTTTCAAACTCATCGGTAAGTCCTTTCAGGTCATGACAAATATCAAAGCATTTATAAAAGCAAAACTAATTCATTTTTTGGTAAACTTCAAGAAGTGTTTCGCCGTTTTTATAAATCCACCATTGTTTGAATCCCAGTAGAAGCATCTTTTTTCTGGTGACGTTCATGAGTGCAGATATTTCCATTCGAATCCGTCAGTTTACCGGATTGGCTTTTTCTGGTATTTTTTAAGAGTCCGGATGAAAGGTTTATTCAAACTGTGGCAGAGAAAAAAGTTCCCTTTCAAGTTCATTTACAGTCAGGACTACTGGCTGGTCGATCTCGGAAATCATGTTTTTCCAGTAGAGAAATACAGAATCATTTATGAAAGGCTTCTCCATTGGGGAGCAAAAAAAAAATCAGTGGTTTCTCCCCAGCCAGCCAAAGAAGAAGACCTTCTTTTGGTTCATACTCCAAAGTATCTGAGAAAGTTGAGGACAGGCAATCTCTCACCATCTGAAATATTGGCCATGGAGCTGCCCTATTCTCCAGACCTGATGAAGTTTGCTTTGCTCCATGTGGGAGGAACCATTCTCGCTTCCCGGATAGCCCTGGCTGAAGGATTGTGCGTTCATATTGGGGGCGGATTTCATCATGCCTTTCCTGATCATGGAGAAGGCTTCTGTGTGGTCCATGATGTGGCTGTTGCTGTAGAGAAAATGAAAAAGGAAGGGAAGATGGAGAGAGCCATGGTGGTGGATTGTGATGTCCATCAGGGAAACGGAACGGCTTTTATTTTTTCTGGAAAAGACTATGTGTACACTTTTTCCCTCCATCAGATGGATCTTTATCCTGCTCAGAAGGAACCCAGTTCTCTCGATTTAGGATTATGGTCAGGTGACGGGGATGATAAATATCTTTCCATGCTGAGCTCTCATATCCCGCGGATCTATAAAGAATTCAAGCCTGACCTCATTTATTATCTTGCTGGTTCTGATCCCTATAAGAATGATCAGCTGGGCGGTTTGAATGTTTCCCTGGACGGACTCAAAAAGAGAGACAGGATGATCATAGAGGGAGCTAGGGAACTTCAGATTCCCGTGGTTATCCTTTTAGCCGGAGGTTACGCTTTTGATGTCCGAGATTCTGCGGCTGCTCATCTGAATACTATCAAAATCGCCCAGAAGATACAGAGAAAATACTCCTAAACGCCCAGCAAAACCTTCTGCTCTTTTCCCTTTTATGGTTTTGTTTTTGTCTGTTTATCTATCCAGTCCAGATATTTTGGATGGCCATACCGGATGGGGAAAGCAATGACCTCGGGTGTGTCGTAGGGATGGAGCTGCACAATTTTCTCTTGGAGTTTATTAAAAAGATGGTCCCTTGTTTTGATGAACAGAATGAATTCTTGCTCCTCAGTCACTTTCCCCTCCCATCGGAAAAGAGATTTACAGGCAGCAGTGGTGTTGACACAGGCAGCCAGCCTCTCTCCTACCAAACTGCGGGCAATTTTTTCCCCTGTTTTCTGGTCCGGGACAGTGGTCAAAACAAATATGTATTTCATCACCCTCATTCCTCCCTGGCCGTTTATTTCATTCAGCCACAGCAGGTTATTCTTGAAGAAATATTTGAGCAAAAACCTTGGCGTCTCCCACCATGTTGTCGATGATGCAGTATTCATTGGGCTGATGGGCTGTTTCATCCAGCTTAGCCCAGCATGCTGCCTCGAATCCCGCTCTCCGGAAGAGCGCAGCCACCGTGCCTCCGCCTATCCCCACTGCTTTTCCTTCTTTTTTATAAACCGTTTTGATGGCTTTTTTTAGAGCCTTGACCACAGAAGCCTCAGCTGAAGTGGGAGGAGCAGCCGCAGCTTTTTGATCCTCTGAAACGGTTATTTTCACTTTGAATTGGTTCTCGATTTTTTTTACCATTTTTTTGATTTTTGCTTCCACCTCTTCCACTGTGTATTTAGGCAGAATGCGGGAATCCATGTAGAAAACATCTTCTCCAGGAATGGTATTGATATTGGGAACATTGGCTTCTTTCTTGGTGGGTTCAAAAGTGGATGAGGGTGGAGAAAAAAGAGGATCTTTTTCAGGGAAAATTTGGTAGAGGTTGTTCAGCTCAGTGATCAAAAACGAAGCGGCCTTAAAGCTGTTGATCCCTTTTTCAGGAGTAGAGCCATGGGCCTGTTTTCCCAAAGTTTTAAACTTGAGCCAGAGGATGCTTTTTTCTGCCACCTCGATCATAGTGCCATCCTCATTCCCGGCATCCGGTACGATGATCAAGTCCTGCTTGCGGAAAGGATTGGATTGTTCGAGAACGTAGTCGATTCCTTTTCCACTGCCTGTCTCTTCATCGGCCACTAAGGCAATGCCCACGTCATATTGGGGCTTGATGCCTTGTTCATGAAAGGCCTTAACCGCAAAAAGAGAGGCCACCATATCTTGTTGGTTATCCTCCACTCCTCGCCCAAAAATCTTCCCCTTTTCTATCCAGGTCTTGAAGGGGCCCCCTCTCCATTGGGCCAGCTCTCCAGGAGGAACCACATCCATGTGGGTCATGATCCATATGGTCTTGGAAGAACTTTTTCCTCTGTAAAAGGCAAGGATATTGGGGCGGTAACCAGATGGGGTGTCCAGGTCAGGAGCCTTGACCACTTCGATGTCCGTGAATCCTGTTTTTTTCAAAAAATCGAGCAAAACCTGGGCCTTTTTGGCTTCACCTTCCCCTCCACTGGCGGGGGAAATGGCTGGAATGGAGCAAAGTTTTATTTGCATATCGATCATCTCATCCCGGAAGGAATCGATCCTATCGGCGATTTGGTCGAAATAACTCATATCCTCTCTCCTTTTGATCAAAATAGTAACACCGCCCTCATGGATTGGCAAGTCTTTGGGAACCTTTGTAAGAATCTTTTTTTCCGGGGTAAAAAGTTGTTTGGGGATGGCTGAAGCGACCATTGAAGGTTTAGCCTTCCTGAATCGTCCATCGAGGGCAGCCGATGAAATCGGCCGCCGAGTATGTTTGAGCATACTCAGATAAGACAGATGAAACATGGATGGGTACA
>JBKHJA010000048.1:0-19918 GCA_046538375.1 Candidatus Aminicenantota bacterium | reverse complement strand
GCGTCGGAAGGGGGAAAGCGGAGCTGTTCCCCCTCCGAGGACTCGTTGGGGAAAACTAGCGTGCTGACGACCCCCCATCCCTCACCCTTTTCAGTCAGTTTATATATTTATACTCATCACGGTCTTGGAAATCCCTCTGTCAAGATATAACTTGGATTTCCCAATTATTAGAATGGTCAGCAGCCCAGTTTATTCATTCTCACCTTTAGCCCCTATGGGTGAGAGAAGAGGGAAAAAATTCATCTTCTGAATCCTCTTGACCGGGGATTGACGCCAAATGAACAAATTTTGTAATTATGATATGCAGATATGAGAGTATTTGTGGTTATTCACGTCTATAAAAATTGGGCATATCAAATTGACAAAATTTGACAAAGTGTATTATTTCTGTTAATAGCATAAACAATTAAAAAGCCATCAATGCTATGGTAAAGAAAGCCGTTTACCCCGGTTCTTTTGATCCCATCACCAACGGACACGTGGACATCATCAAAAGGGGATTGAAAATCTTTGATAAAATCGTGGTGGCGGTTCTGGAGAACCCCAAAAAGACCACTGTTTTCTCGACTAAAGAAAGGGTGGATATGATCCAGAAGACATTCACGGACCACAAGGATATTGAAATCAAAGCCTTCCAAGGTCTGCTGGTGGATTTTGCTAAAAAGAACAACGCGAAAATTGTGATCAGAGGCCTAAGGGCTATCTCTGATTTCGAGTATGAGTTTCAAATGGCTTTGATGAACTGGAAATTGAATCCCGAAATAGAAACTTTTTTTATGATGCCCAACGTCGATTATACTTTTCTCAGCTCAAGGCTGGTCAAAGAGGTTTTCATGTTAGGAGGATGTCTTAAAGATTTGGTTCCGCCGCACGTGCAAAAGAAACTCAGGGAAAAGTTCAGAAGGAATACTTAAATGGTCCTCCGTCAATCAGGAATAAGGTAAGGAGAAATGTTTGGTTTGGGAAAAGAAAAAGGCGTGGTGGGACTGGACATCGGTTCTTATTCTATCAAAGCATTGGAACTCCATCCTAAAAAAAAGGATGAGAATCTTTATGAGGTGAAGAAAATAGGATACGAACTTATCCCCCGCGATGCCATAGTGGAAGGTACCATTATTGATGCCGCAGCGGTCAGCGAAACCATCAAATTGATTTTTGATGAAAACAAGATAGCCAACAAAAACGTGGCTATCTCCATTTCTGGAAATTCTGTGATCATTAAGAAAATCTCCCTTCCCCCCATGGAAACAGAAGAGCTGTCTGAATCGATTATCTGGGAAGCCAAGCACAACATCCCTTATCCCTACGAGGAGACCAATGTGGACTACGCCATTCTCACTCCTCCCTCAGCAGCAAAAGATAAAAATCTTGATATTCTTCTGGTAGCAGCCAAAAAAGATATAATCGCCAACTACAGCAACGTGGTCCATCAGGCCCGTAAAAATTTGGAAGCTATAGAAGTGGATGTGTTTGCTCTGCAGAATACTCTGGAGATAAACTACCCTGAGATTTTTGCTGAAATGACAGTGGCCATCCTCAACATAGGAGCAAACAGAACCAACACCATAATCGTGGAGAAAGGGATTCCTCAACTGTTCAGGGATCTGTCGCTGGGAGGTTTTCTTTTCACCGAAAACATAAGCAAAGATTTAAATATCGGATTTGAGGATGCCGAAAAAGCTCTCAAAGGCCTTCCGGTCAAAGATTATCCTCCAGAAAAATTGGATGCCGCCCTGAAAGCAAACATCGAGAATCTTCTGGGCGAAATCGAAAAAACTTTCACTTTCTATGAAGCTGGAGAAAAAAAAGAAAGGAAAATCGATAGGATCTTTCTCAGCGGAGGCCTGTCCAAGCTGAAAAACCTTCCCTCTGTTGCAGAAAAGATATTTCACATAAAAACAGAAATCTTTAATCCATTCCGCAGAATATCCTTTGACCAAAAGAAATACCACTCCGTTGATTTTGACGAACTGGCTGTTCACTTTGGAGTGGCCGCGGGTCTGGCCACCAGAAAGCTGGAAAAATAAATCATGATCAGGATAAATCTATCAAAACCGGAAAAGAAGACACCAGAAGAGCACTCTGCGGTGGTTCCTCCTGAGGAAAAAGAAGCCAAAAAGCTTCCCTCTCAAGCGGTCATCTTCATCCTTCTTCTGGTGGTCATTGGTACCCTTTTTTTTCTCCAGTCCAGATCCATCAGAAAAGAAAAAAATCTGTTAACAAATGCCCAGGAAGAAAAAAGCCAGCTCCAGTACGTTCTGGTCAAACTGGAAAAGCTGGAAGAGCAAAAAAGACTCTTCCAGAGAAAAATCAACCTCATCCGACAATTGAAGTCCTTCCAAGAAGTGGCCGTAAGAATCATGGATGAGCTCAGCAGGACTCTTCCGGAATGGGTCTGGCTTACCGAAACCACCTACCGCGGCCAGAACGTGGAAATCGAGGGGAAAGCCCTCTCCAACAACCTCATCGCTGACTACATCTTCAATCTCGAAAACAGTCCTTATTTCAACAATGTGAATCTTCTCTCTTCCTCCCAGAGGAAGGTGAGAAATAATCAATTCCTGGAGTTCTCTCTGACCGCACAGTATGTCCTTCCTGAAGGAGTCCAACTGCCAGCAAACCCTTCAACCAAAGAGAGGAAAAGATGAGAGACAGGCCCTGGTACACCTATCTGCTTCTCGCCTTGATTGTATTCGGGCTTTTCTATCTTCTCTATTACAAACCCAAGGGCAAACATCTCACCGCCTTGAGGGAAGAAAGGATAAAGACCGAACAGGAAGTGGCCGAACTGAGAGCAAAAAAAAGCGAGCTCGATCAAATCGAAGCGGAGCTGAGGGTTATGGATAACACCCTGCGGGAACTGGAAGCCATCATACCACAGAAAAAAGAAATCAGCGACATTCTGAGAAAAATCCAGCAGCTGGCTTTCGATTCTCGACTGACCATCGTGAAGTTCATTCCCCAGGGCGAGGTGGACAAAGAATTTTATTCAGAATGGCCCATCTCAATAGAAATCACCGGAAACTACCACAATCTGGCCGTCTTTTTTGACCGGTTGAGTCACTTTTCGCGCCTGTTCACCGTGGAAGACTTCACCATAGCCTCCCTCAAAAACCAGAGTGACGCTTCAACAATTTCTGCTACCTGGACAGCCAAAACTTACATTTTCCGCGAAGAAGAACCCGCTTTAGAATCAACAAAAAAACAATGAAAAAGATATTGGTTTTCTTTTCCTTGATTGGTTTTCTGGCCGCAGGAATACATCCTCACCCCTTACAGGAAGAAGAAATGCCCCATCCCCAAATCCGCACCAAGGAGGAAGAAAAGACCGGGTGGTCTTATAACCCCGGAGGGAGGAGAGATCCATTCAGAGATTTGCTGGCAGGCAGAGAGGTCAAAGAAAAAGCTTTGGTGGGAGGAGTGCCTGAAATCTCCATCGATGACATCAAACTTATCGGCATTGTGGAGGCAGAGGGAAAATACACAGCCATCATCAACGGCCCCCAGGGGTTTCCATTTTTTATCAAATCCGGAGATCAATTCGCTGACGGGTACGTCCACTCCATAGAAGCTTCCCAGGTGATCTTCCGGAAGACCAAAGAAAGAGGCATCCCCTTGGTCAAGCCCAAAGATATTGTCAAAGAAATATATCCAGAGGAGCGATAGCATGAAAAAGAAAAATTTGTGGAAAGTGCTCTTCTTGTCTTTTTTCCTTCTCTTGATAAGCGGGTTTGCCCTTGACCAGGATCATTCCGTCATCATAGATAAAATTTCTATTTATCCTGGAAAAGTCAACACCAAAATCTTCCTCCAGGCCGACTCTCCTCTCTCCGTTATCCAAACCTATTATGCCCCTGAACCTGGCTCTACCATCATAATCGACCTGGACAAAACGAATACAGGAAAAGCCCCTCAAATCATCCCCCACGGACCATCACTGGTCCAGGATTTAAGACTGGAAAGCAGGGGAGCTCAAACAGCCCGTCTTTTTCTCAGGTTGAGGGAAAAAGTCCCTTACCGCATCTTTTCTGAGCAGAACCAGACTGTCATCGAGCTCCACAACCTCCAAAGGAAATCCCGGGACTATTTTCTGGAAACTGAAACAGCAGAAAGGCTTGCCCAAAGGCCAGAGAGCTTCATATTCCTGGAAAATCTGGATATCTCCGAAAAGAGAGACGGTATTGACGTCCGGGCAGACCTCAACAAAAAGCCTGTCTATCAGGTGTTTGCCCTTGACCATCCTCTCCGCCTGGTGGTGGACCTGTTCGATACCCATTTCTCTGGTTCCTCTTTTGTTTATCCGGTGGGCAAACAGGGGATTGAAAGGGTGAGGGCAGCCCAGTTTCGAACCTCCAATCCCTATGCCATCACCAGGATAGTGTTTGACCTCACCACCCCTCCTTTCTTCATACTGAATTCTGGAAATAACGGTCTGTCCATCTCTTTCCCTAACACCCATCCTCTCCACACAGCCTCTTCCATCCCTCCAGAGTCCACGCCAAGCCAGCAGTCAAAACCTGCTCCAGAAAAACCCGCTCCTGCTCCATCTGAATCCCAGCCAAAGGAAAAAGAGCCTGCTTACCGTGAACCTGTCCAGGAAAAGAGACCCCACCAACAATTTCAGCCCAAAACACTGGATGAGCCTGAAGAGAAATACAGCGGAGACATCATCAGTCTCAAATTCAAAGATGCAGATCTGCGGGATGTGATTCTCTATCTGGGAGACTTTGCCGGGCTGAATGTGGTCTTTGATCCCGAGGTCAGAGGAACGGTGACCTGCGACCTCAAGGATATCCCCTGGGACCAAGCCCTGGACATCATCCTAAAGATAAACAAAATGGGCAAAGTCATAGAAGGAAATGTGCTGCGGATTGCTCCCGTAGCCCTGCTCACCAGAGAAGATGAAGAACAAAGAAAGCTGCAGGAAAGCAAAGAACTGGCCGGGCCAGTGCTGGTTAAGACATTCACCCTTTCCTACTCCAAAGCTTCGGAAATCCAGGATTTGCTGCGGACAAAAATTTCTGAAAGGGGAGAGATCATCGTTGACCAACGGACAAACACCCTGGTCATATCTGATGTCAAAGACAGAATCCAGCTCCTGGAAAAACTCATTTCTGTATTTGACACCGCCACTCCCCAGGTTTCCATCGAAGCCAGGATAGTGGAGGCAACAGCCAATTTCATCCGCAACATAGGAGTGCAGTGGGGGTTTAGAGGAATTGTGGATCCCTTCTACGGAAACCAGACTTCTCTTCAATTTCCCCATAAAATATTAGCCGACGGAACACTTATCCCCGCAGGCATCGCCACCAAAGGAATAGGAGGGCCCCTGGGTGGCTACGCTGTCAACCTCCCGGCACCAGCCTTCTCCACTGCGGTGGGGCTTTCCTTCGGTAATGTTTTAGATACCTTCAGGCTGGACATGGCCATCTCAGCTCTGGAAACATCGGGAGAGGGGAGGATCATCTCCTGTCCCACCATTACCACTCAAAACAACCAAGAAGCAGAAATTCTTCAAGGAAGACAGATTCCTGTCCAGACCGTGGCCAATTTCACGGTCACCACCAGATATGTCAATGCCGCCCTGGAACTCAGAGCCACTCCCCAGATTACAGCCGAAGGGACCATCATCATGAACATAGAAATAAGGAACAATGCCGCTGATTTTGCCAACCTGGTTAACGGAATTCCTCCCATCATCACTCAAAGTGCTCAAGCCACGGTCATGGTCAATGACGGAGGAACCACGGTCATCGGCGGCATCTACAGGACCGAAGATTCCATAACTCGAGAAAGAGTTCCCTTTTTCCATAAAATACCCATCCTGGGAAATCTATTCCGCTCTTTTGCGCGCACCAAGCAAAACCGGGAACTTCTGATTTTCATCACTCCCAGAATAATCAAATGATAGGGCACCAAAAATGAAAGAAACAAAAAAGGCCATAAAAACAATTTCCATCCTTACCGGTTTCTTTCTGCTTCTCTCCTGTAACCCTGTGGTCAAGGAATCCCAATCGGACAGTCTTCTGGTGGTGCTGAACCTGACCGGAACGGATATTGAAGGAAACGAGGTGAATTTTCTCCAGTCGGACGTGGTCCAAGTGGACCCAGACACAGGATATCCCTATGTGACCGCAGACCCGGCCAAAGCCACATTCACCGCCAAACTGATGGATCCCGCCTCCGCACTCGGTCCCTCCCATTACAACAGCATCACGGTTAACCGGTACACGGTGACTTACACCCGCTCTGACGGCAAGAAAAGAGAGGGAGTGGATGTTCCCTATTCTTTTGAGGGTTCCCTTTCCATACTGGTGGAAATTGAGGAGACCGTGGACGCCTCCTTCATCATAGTGAGAGAAGTGGCCAAGCTTGAACCTCCACTTGTCAACTTGAGAGAAGGGCGAGGAGAAGGGGTCATAGAAATGCAAGCCAAGGTCGATTTTTACGGCCAGGATATGGCTGAGAATAAGGTCAAAGCCACCGGCTACCTGACCATTTTCTTTGCCAATTATATCGATGAATGAAGGATAGAAAAATGAAGTCAAAGATAAAATTTGCCATTCTCATCAGCCTGGCTTTAAGCTTTATCCTTTACCCCGCCTGCAAGAGAAAGGCCCTGGAGGAACCTTCACCTCTCGGCCCTTCTTCTCTCTCCATAGTGCTGAACGTTTCGGCAAGCCCCAATGTGCTTTTCGCCGGCCAAACCCGGCAAAGAGCCACCATAACAGCCAGCCTGAAAAAATACGACGGAGTCCCTCTATCCGATGAAACCATCTACTTCGAAATCCATGATCAAAACGGAAACCAGGTGAATATGGGCTATTTTGAGGGCAACCAAGCTGTCCAGTCCAAAACCACCGATGGCAACGGTGTGGTCACCCTCTCCTATTACGGTCCCCTCTCTGACGAATTGACCACCAATGCCACTCTGTATGTCAACGCCACTGTGGCCTGGGAAGGGAAAGAATCCATCTCCGAAATATGCCCTGTGTATGTCATCCGAGAGGTTTCTGGAATAAAATTCGAACTCTCCGCCCAGCCCAATGTGCTGGTGGCTGGAGAGACCCGGGGGATTTCCACCATCACCGCCGCCTTAATGACCGCTCAAGATGTACCCCTGGCTGACCAGACTGTCCATTTTGAGATCACCGATGAACAAGGATCCAAACTCAACCTCGGTTATTTCGAGGGAAATCAACTGGTGGTAACTGAAAACACAGATGAAAACGGGACTGTCACCGTCCAATACTACGGCCCTCTAAGCGATGAGCTGGATAAAAACACCACGGTGTACATAACCGCTCATGTGGCCTGGGAAGGATGCGAGGAACACCCTTCGGCAAATTGTGCCATCCATATGGTCAAAGACATTACAGACGCCAGCCTGGAAGTCACCGCCCAGCCCAATGTGCTTTATGCCGGCGATTCAAGAGAATCCTCCACCGTCACTGCCATCCTGACCACTGCTGGCGGTGCGCCTCTGGCCGGACAAACCATCTACTTCGAAATCCATGATGAGAGCGGAAACCAGGTGAACACCGGCTATTTCGAGAACAATCAGATGGTGGTGACCAAGACCACAGACGCAAGCGGCACAGCCGCCGCCACCTACTACGGACCCCTGAGCGACGAACTCAGCGAAAGCACCACCATCTATATCGCCGCCACCGCCACCAGAGATGGAGAGGATTATATCTCCGAGAATGCTTCCATATACATCATCCGGGATGTCACTGACGTTTCGCTGGAAGTCACCGCCCAGCCCAATGTGCTTTATGCCGGCGATTCAAGAGAATCCTCCACCGTCACTGCCATCCTGACCACTGCTGGCGGTGCGCCTCTGGCCGGACAAACCATCTACTTCGAAATCCATGATGAGAGCGGAAACCAGGTGAACACCGGCTATTTCGAGAACAATCAGATGGTGGTGACCAAGACCACAGACGCAAGCGGCACAGCCGCCGCCACCTACTACGGACCCCTGAGCGACGAACTCAGCGAAAGCACCACCATCTATATCGCCGCCACCGCCACCAGAGATGGAGAGGATTACATCTCCGAGAATGCTTCCCTATACATCATCCGGGATGTCACCGATGCCTCGCTGGAAGTCACCGCCCAGCCCAATGTGATAGTGGCAGGAGACTCACGCGGATCTTCCACCATCACCGCTACTCTTCAAACAGTGGGTGGAGATCCTCTGGCCGGACAAACCATCTACTTCGAAATACAAGACGAAAGCGGAGAACAAGTGAGTATCGGCTATTTCGGTGATCATGAAGCGGTCAAGACCAAGATCACAGACGAAAACGGCACGGCCAAAGTGGTCTATCACGGACCTCTGGGTGAAGAGCTGACCGAGAGCACCACCGTTTACATCAACGCTACAGCCACCAGAGAAGGAGAAGAATACATTTCGAAAAGCGCTTCTGTCTATATCATCCGGGATTTTTCTGATATCACCCTGGATATCAGTGCTCATCCCAACGTGATAAAGGCCAGCACCTCCCGAGAAGAATCGACCATATTCGCATCTGTCGAGGATACTTACGGAAAGCCTTTGGCCAATCTCACCGTCCATTTTGAGGTTCAAGATGAAAACGGAAGTCAGGTGAACATCGGTCATTTTGGAAACGACAAGATCGTGGTCACCAAACAGACAAATGAGGAGGGGGTGGCTTCAGCCACTTACTCAGGACCCTTGGCTTCCGAAATCACCGCCAACACCACCGTGTATATCGCCGCCACTGTGGAATATGAAGGAGAAGACGTCATCACCGCCACCACTTCTATCTATATTGTCAGGGAAGGATCGCACCCCTAATCCTGGGTTAAATTCAAAGGAACTTTTTTATTCCCGTAGAAAGACCGATTTTCTGAGTCTGATTCCCTGGAGCGCCTCGTTCAAGGCCCGCTGCAGCAGGTGTCTTTTTTTTGCTTTCAGAACCAGCTGAACTCTTTTCATTCCTCTCACTCTGGCCACCGAAGCCAAGGCAGGCCCCAAGATTTCTATGTCTTTTCCGTATTTTCCTATCCTGGAGGAAAACTCCCGGGATTTTTGGGCCAGAGTCCTCAAATTATTTCCCTGAAAAAGAATTTCTGCCAGGTAGGAAAAAGGTGGATAATTCATCAACCGGCGGAATTTGATCTCCTGTTTGTAAAAAGATTCATAATCATCTTCGGCAGCACAGCGAATGCTGAAATGATGAGGAAAAGATGTCTGAATGATCACTTCTCCCTGGTTTCCGTCATGGGCAAATTTTTTCATCTGATTCAAATTCTGAAAGGTCCTCTGGCTGGCCCGGAAATCAGGTAGAGTCAGAGTGGTTTCAGGATGAAGGACAGCCACCAGTGAAACCAGAGGCAAATCCACCTGGTGGGCCAAAAGCTGTGTTCCCACCAGAATGTCAATTTTGCCTTTGAGAAAACGGCCGAGAATTCTTTCCTGCTCCTTCCTGGTCCTGGTCACATCTGTATCAAAACATAACACAGTGCTCTGGGGAAAAGTTCTTTTCAGTTCCTCCTCGATGAGCTCTATTCCCAGCCCTCTTTTGCGGATAATCTTGGCACCACACCGAGGACAGCGGTCTATTCTGGGAATGGAATATTGGCAGTAATGACAGACTAATCTCTCATCTTTCTTATGGTAGGTCAGGGAAATGTCACAATCACGGCAGCGGGGGATGTGACTGCATCGGGCACAGAAGAGAAAAGAGGCATATCCCCTGCGGTTGACGAATACCAAAATAGGCTCTTTCCTTTCCAGCCTCTGTTCGATTCTTTCCTTAACCAGCGGAGAGATGACTTCCCTCTCCTTTCTTTCATCCACCACTTCCGCTTTTCTCCTGCTTTTTTCCTGGAATAACGGCAGTAAAAAGCCTTTCTTTTTCGCCCTGTAGAACGACTCCACAGTAGGAAAAGAGGACCCCCAGACCAGCACACATCTCTCCTGTTTGGCCCTCAACCTGGCCCCTATGCGGGTGTCATACTGGGGGGATTCCTGCTGGGAGTAGGATTCATCCTGTTCTTGGTCGACGATGATCAAGCCTATATTCTGGAGGGGGGAGAGAAGAGTGGACCGGGGCCCCACCACGATCTCTGCTTCCCCTTCCTTTATTCTCTTCCACTCGGCCTCTCTTTTCTTCTCTGATAGACGGCTGTGAAGACAAGCCACCCGCCTGCCCAGTCTTTTTTCGAATTTCTCTATCACAGCCTGGGTTAATGAAATCTCTGGAACCAGGAAAAGCACTTTTTTCTTATTCTGCAAAGCTCTTTTTATCAGATAAAAATAGACCCCCTCCCTTTTCCTCCCCTCACCAAAAAGTAAGAAAGGAGAAAAAGAAGACTGTCCCAGTCTGGCCGCTATCTGCTGGGCGGTTTGACTGGATTCCCTGTCCAGGGAAAAATCTATTTCCAGTTGGGTGAAGCGGGGAGGAGATTTTTTTTGCGGTGTTGATTTTTTCCTCTTGACTTCTCTGCGCACAGAGATCAGTCCTTTTTTCTCCAACCGGGAAAGCAGGGAAGAGAGGTTTTTTAATTTTAATTTTCTTCTCAAGAAAAAAGGAGTGTAAGGCCTTTTCTGAAGGAGATTCAAGATCTTCTTTTCACCTGCAGCCAGGTCCTTTTTTTGCCGAACTCCCTTTCCTCTGTCTGTGAGGGAAATCTTTGTTTCTGTTTTCAGCAGAAAGGAGGGTGGAAGGGAAGCTTGAAGAATTTCTCCCCATGAGGAGAGATAGTACTCACTCAGTTTCCGGGTGAAAGAAAGGAAGGAGGAAGAAAACACCGGCCTTTCATCCAGTACCTCGCTGATTTCTTTGAGCTGGATTCCCGAAGAGAGTTTTCTTTTTCTCAGGTTGATGATGAAACCGGTGAGCTTCCTTTCCTTAAACGGTACCAGAACCCTTGATCCCACTTCAGCCTGCTTTTCCCAACCAGGGGGGACCAGGTAGGTAAAACTGTGTTGGAGAGGCAGGGAAAGAATGACTTCAGCGTACAGGGTCATTTTTTGCCCAGCAAGGCCATGACCTCTTTCATGTCTTCCCAGACCATCTTTTTGATTTTTCTGTTTTCCTCGTTCCTTACAATATAGGAGGGATGAAAAGTGGGCATGATCTTTATGGAGCCGTAAGGGTGAAATTTTCCCCTCAAAGCGGATATGCTCAACCGGCTCTGAGTGAAAAACTCTGTGGCCACTTTTCCCAGACTCACTATCACCTGAGGATTTATCATCTTAATCTGCTCCAGGAGATATCCCTGACATTTTTCGATTTCTTCCCTCCTGGGATTCCGGTTATGGGGGGGCCTGCATTTTATCACATTGGTGATGTACACTTCATCTCTTCGGAAATTCATGGCCTCAATGATCCTGGTGAGAAGCTGACCAGCCTTACCCACAAAAGGCCTCCCCTGGATATCTTCATCTCTGCCGGGAGCCTCACCCACGAACATGAGATCCGCCTCAATATCGCCTTCTCCCGGTACCGCGTTCTTCCTTTCCCCCCAAAGAGGGCATCGGCGGCACTCCAGAATTCTCTTCTCCAGGGAAGGAGAGGAAATGGTTTCCCGGGAGGGAGGCGAGGGAATAAATTCCACTCCCAGTTGGGCATAAAATTTCAACTGTTCCTGGATATCTTGAATGAGTTTTTCAGTTCTTCTTTCCAATGATTTCCTCGATCTTATCCAGGATGGCCTCGCTTATCTCAAGTTTGCTCTTTTTTTCTGTGGGGACGGTTTTTCCATCAGGAAAAACCATGGTGATCTGATTATAATCTGACTCAAAGCCAATCCCCTCTCCAAGAACATCATTGGCCGCTATCAGATCCAGATTCTTTTCTCTTGCTTTTTTTAAAGCATTATTGACCACGTCCCCGGTTTCAGCGGCAAATCCTACCAGAATCTTTTCCCCTTTCTTTTCTCCTAACTTTTTTAAAATATCTTCAGTGGGAACAAGCTTAACTTTATCCTTGAGCTGCTGCTTTTTTATCTTTTCTGAAGAGAGGTCAGCAAACTTAAAATCTGAAACCGCTGCTGCCATGACCACGATATCTGCTTTGGGAAAATGTTTGGTGACTTCTTTTTCCATTTCTCCTGCTGTTTGTATTCTTTTCAGCTGAACATCTGGAGGAGGAAGAAGAGGGGTGGGACCTGAAATCAGGATAACCTCAGCGCCTCTTTTTTTGGCTTGTTCTGCAATCTCATACCCCATCTTTCCTGAGGAGCGGTTGGTGAGAAAGCGAACCGGATCCAGAAATTCTCTGGTGGAGCCCGCTGTGACCAAGACTGTTTTCCCCTCCAGGCTCCGGGTTTTTCTTATCAACCTTAGTCCTTCTTTCACCACTTTCTCCACCGACGCCAATCTGCCCCATCCTTCTTCTTGACAAGCAAGATACCCTTTTTCCGGCTCTATGAACTTTACACCGCCCGCTTTCAGTTTTTGGATGTTCTGCTGTGTCTGGCGGTGCCTGTACATGGCTTCATTCATGGCAGGGGCTACCAGCACCGGACATCGGACCACAGTGTAAAAAGTGGATAAAAAGTCGTCAGCCACTCCTGAGGCAAACTTTCCGATGATGTTGGCTGTGGCCGGAGCCACCACATACAGGGAAGTCTGGCGAGCCAGATCCACATGGGCTATCCTCTCCGATGACCGCTCATCAAAGGGATCCACTATGACTTTCTCCCCGGTGAGGGCAGAAAAAAGAAGCGGCGAAATCATGCGGGAAGCATTTTTGGTCATGATCACCTGAACCTGACAGTCTTGTTTCTGAAATTCGCGCACCACCTCGCACGATTTGTAGATACTGATGGAAGAGGAGACACCTAGGACAATTTTCTCCAATTTATCCTCACTCAAAAATCACATCCAATATTTTATAACAACATTCCATAATAAAGGCCGAACGCCGATTGAGGAGCTGAGAAAACAATTCAAAAGCTGAGCAGGCATGGTGCATATTTCCTCATTCATCCTCGGAAAAGCTCCGCAGGATAGGAATGATCTCTTTCTGACGGTGATCAAGAACACAGCGGGTGGCGGTGACAATAGAAGCCAGCTCCCTCACCGCTTTACCGATCTGGTCATTGACAATGATATACCCAAACTGGGGATAGGATCGGATCTCTTTCCTGGCTGTGGCCAGCCTCTCTTCCACGGCCCCCGGCGCTTCTTCACCTCTTTTCTCCAGTCTTTTCTTCAATTCTTGAAAGGAAGGGGGAAGGACAAAAATGAACACCGCTTTCTTGAATTTTGACTTTATCTGCTGAGCTCCCTGGACATCGATATCCAGAAGAAGGTCTTTATCAGCCCCTTTTTTTTCTATTTCTCTTCTTGAGGTTCCATAATAATGGCCGTGAACCAAAGCCCACTCTGCCAGCGCATCGGTCTCCCTCATCTGTTTAAACTCCTGTTCAGAGACAAAATAATAGTCCCTTCCTTCCTGCTCTGAATCTCTTTTTCTACGGGTGGTGAAAGAGACAGAAAATTCCACTCCTTCCACCTTTTCCATGACTTTTTTGACCAAGGTGGATTTTCCGCATCCAGAAGGTCCGGTTATCACAAAAAGCATCTTTTCAATCTCTCCCCAGCAAAAAAAACTATTCCAGATTCTGAGCCTGCTGGCGGATACTCTCCACCTCGCTCTTTACGGCGAGAATCTCTCTGATGAGCTGAATATCCTGGGATTTGGAATTCACCGTGTTCGCCTCTCTGTACAGTTCTTGAGCCACGAAATCCAGCTTCTTTCCCACCGGCTCTTCAGTCCGCGAAGAGAGAAGCTCCTCCATGTATTTCAGATGAGACTTAAGCCGGGTCACCTCTTCGGTCAAATCATACTTCTGGGCAATAAAGGCAGCTTCTTCGGCTGTTTTCTCCTCTGAAAGGGATGACTCATGGGCCAATTCCGCCAGTCTCTGATCCAATTTTTCCCTTATGGTCAGGGGATGTTTCCTGGCCAGTTTTTCCACATTCCTCATGATTTTTCTTATGTTCTGAATATGGCTTCGGACTTTTCGCTTTATCTCTCCTCCCTCTTTCTTCCGGGCTTTGATGAGTTCCTCCAGGGTTTTCTCAAATGCTCTTTCCAAGAAGGATACTTCCTCTTCGGTAAATTCCTTTCTTTTCATCTCCACCACATGAGGAATAGAAAAAATATCATCCACAGAAATGGTCAAATCTCTTTTCACCTCAGAAAAAAATTTCTCCAGAGAGGAAAGCATCTTCCTCAGCAGTTCCTGGTTGATCCAGAAATCCCATTTTGAAGAATCCAGAGAAATCAATTCCAGCGATACTTCCACTCTTCCCCGGTGAAGCCTTTTCTGACAAGCGGCCCTGAGTTTATTCTCCACACTGCCTATCGGAGTTCCTCGATAAAACCAATCAAAGTAGCGGTGATTCAAGGCCCGGATGCTGATCTTGGTGGAAAGAGTGGAGGAGTCAAAGCTTTTTTCGGCAAAACCGGTCATACTCTGGATCAAGGCTCTTCCTCCCTCTCCTCTGGAAACTGCAGTGCGTACAATTTCTTATAAATGCCGTCTTTCCTGCAAAGCTGAGCATGGGTCCCCTTTTCAGCGATCTTCCCTTTATCCACCACCAGGATTTTATCAGCGTCTCTGACCGTGGAGAGGCGGTGAGCAATGATGAAAGTGGTTCTGTTTTTCATCACGTTTGCCATAGCCAGCTGGATCAGTTTTTCCGACTCAGAGTCCAGAGCAGAAGTGGCCTCGTCCAGGATGAGAATAGGCGGGTCTTTGAGCAGAGCCCGGGCTATGGCCAGTCTCTGCCTCTGTCCGCCGGATAGAAGGGAGCCTTTTTCTCCTATCATGGTATCATAGCCCTGAGGGAGTTCGACGATAAAATCATGGGCTTTGGCCGCTTTGGAGGCCTCGATCACCCTGTCCTGAGAAATATCTTCCATCCCGTAGGCAATGTTGTTGCGCACAGTTTCGTTGAAAAGTATGAGCTCCTGGGTCACCATCCCAATCTGAGAGCGGAGGGAAGAAAGAGTGACCTCACGGATATCGATGCCATCGATGGTGATTCTTCCTGAGCTGGGATCGTAAAAACGAGAAATGAGGTTGATGATGGTGGTCTTCCCTGCCCCGCTCAATCCCACCAGGGCGATTTTTTCGTCAGGCAGGGCCTCAAAATTGACTCCATGAAGCACAGGTCTGGTTTCGTTGTAGCTGAAAGACACATCCTCGAATTTCACCAATCCCTTAACCGGAGGAAGGTCATAAGCACGGGATTGTTCTTTGATCTGAGGCTTATTCTGCAGGATTTCCTGGATTCTCTGGTGACAGGCCACTCCCTGCTGGATAGTATTATTGGCCCGGCTGAGACGTTTTATAGGGGTGTACATCATGAAAACGGCCATCACAAAAGAGCCAAAATCTCCGGGACTTATATGACCCTGGGCTATGCGGGTGGTTCCAACAAACAGGATGAAAGCGCCCACCACTCCCCCCAAAAATTCCATAAACGGCGATGACAAGCTGCCTATCCAGGCCAGCTTGAGGCTGATTTTAAAATAGTCGGCCGTGGCCTGAAAAAACTTCCTGATCTCAAACTTCTCCATGGTAAAAGCTTTGACAATCTTGTTGCCGGTGATGCTCTCGTGGAGAAGATTGTAAATCTGGGACATCCTGATCTGATTCAACCGTCCTTTTCTCTTGAGCTGTCGGCTGAAGGCGGCTAAAGGTATCACAGCCAGGGGAGCGATGACAAAAGAAGCCAGAGCCAGATGCCAGTCAGTGACAAATATATAAATAATCAGGGCAAAAAGGATGAAAACCTCCTGTATGAGATCTCCCATGCTGCCGGAGACAGCCTGCTGAATTTTATCCACATCATTGGTCATCCTGGACATCAGCTCTCCAGTGGGCTTATGGTCAAAGAAGTCTGAAGACTGGTAAACAACATGTTCAAAGAGCTGGTTCCTCAATTTCTTGACCACTTTATGGCCTATAGATTTCATGAAAAAGGAGGAAAGAAAGGTGAACAGTCCCTTCCCAAAAATAACCACCACCAAGATCAAGGGGATAAACCAGATAAGCTGTTCTCGGGTGATGTGGAAGAATTTGAACACAAACGCCATAAGACCTGTCTTTTCAGGAACGGCCTCCGGGGCCATTCGAAGCATCTCATCAATGATGGGCTTCACCAGATTCACAAAAACATAGGTGAAAAAAGCCACAAACAGAGTGAAGACAAAGGAGAGGGTGAGCGATTTTTTCTCCTCAAGGGTAAGCTTTAGAAGTTGAATGATTTCTATCATTCTTCAACTGATAGACGCAGATAGAATTTTCTCTGCGATCTCAAAAGCGTTGAGAGCTGAGCCGCGGGTCAAATTGTCTGTGACCGTCCATATCCAGAAGCTGTTAGGGAGGGATTTCTCTTTTTTTATCTGGCCGATAAAAATTTTATCCTTCCCGGCAACCGAAACACATGAGGCAGGAGAGGAAAGGGAGGGGGATCCAAGTTCAAAATAAGGAGATTTTTTTAAAAGATTTCTCAGAGCCTGGATTCCTGCTTTTTCTTTCAACTCCAGGTAGGTCATGATGGAATAAGTATGAAACACAGGGGCCTGCACCACAGAAAGAGTGAGAGGAAATTTCCGGTCCTTAAGAATCCTTTTTATCTCCATCCTGATCTGTTTCTCGTCGGCAGAAAATCCATCCTCATCCATGGGCTGGGTATGGGAGAGGAAATTGAAGGCAATCTGGGCTTTGAACACCTTCTTGGTGAGAGAGGAACTGCTCAATATGGCCGCACTCTGGTTGGCCAACTCCTCAATCCCCGACTCTTCAAAGGCAGAGACAGGCTGGAGGATGAAGGCCACCGCTTTTGAGATTCCGAATTTTTTGTTGATGGAATAAAAAATATGAGAGAGGATGACGGTCACAGGATGAGGATTGGCCACCACAGGAGGCTTTTTTTTCAGTATTCTATCATCGTTGATTCCCGAAACCACCACCGGGATTTCTTTTTCAGTGATGAATGTCTCACTCAAATCAATTGCCTGATAATTCTGTTCCTGAGCCAGACGGGCAAATTCTCGGTTTATGTTTTTATCTGCGGCCAGAAAGACCAGATCAAAATTGGCCAGAGAATTCTTTTCAAGAGAGTGAATCACCCTTGGCTCTCCCCGAAAATCGGTAAGCTTGCTGTATTCTCCTTCCACGTCTGGATCGAAAAAACCTACTTTTTCAAAGGGAAAATGATGGTGATCTAAAACTTCCTTTATTTCTTTCCCCCGCAAGGAGTCTGTCCCCACCAGGGCAATCCACATTTTTCTCTTCTGGTTCATTTTAGAAAGACTTTATTTTAGGGATTTTCTGTACTCGGTCATCAAGTAGTACATTTTGTCCTTGAGGACCAGTTTTTTCTTTTTATACTCTTTCTCCTTGAGTTTTTCTTCCTCAGAAAGGAGTTTCTTCTTTTTAAGCTGTTCAATTTTTTTTTCATACTGTTGATGTTTTTCAAAAGCTTTTCGATACTCTACGTTTTCTTTAAGCATCTTCTCTCTCAGCTCTTTTTCTTCCATGAGGTCTTTCCTCCTTATGAAAGAATATCACAACATATCTCCTAATTCAATTTTGCACCTCGGGTAAAAATAGTCTCCAATCTATCCACCACTGTCTTCCAGGTGAAGGCCAAGATCCTCTTATAGCCTTCCTCAGCCAACCGCTGGCGGAGCCTCTCATCCTGGATGAGCTTCTCCATCTGGTATTGCAGGAAAACAGGATAAGAAAAAGGAGCCACCAGGGCTGTGCGCCTGTGAACTGCGAAATCCCGGGTGCCGCTTCTGGTGCACACCACAGGGATTCTGCAGGCCATGGCCTCGGCCGTGGTGTTGGACCACCCCGCTCTCCTCTCCGCGCTCACAAAAATATCACCCTGGGCATAGAGCCAGGCCATCCTGGTCTGGGGCAAATTCAGGTGAAACTCATGAGGAACAGAAGTTTCGATCATTTCACGGGGATCTTTTTTCTCTTCTCCCACCAGGCTGTCGAAAAAGACAAGTCTGAGATAAGGGTATTTTTTATGAAGTTTCTCCACCGCCTTGATCACACGGCGGACCCCTTTTCTTTTCTTGTACACCCGCCCGTAGCAGAGAATCCTGAATTCCCTGGTTTTGTGCTCTTTTTTTAGGGGATAAAATATCTCCGGGTTCACTCCTCCAGCAGCTTTGAGACAATCCTTCTTGTATTTTTTTCTGATCCGCTCACATATTCCCTCAGAATTTCCCAGAAAATGATAATTCCTTTTAATCACTTCCTTTTCCATCCTGTGACCTTCCAGAAGAAAATAAAAAAACCTGGTTCTGGCTTTGAGTTTTTCAAAATAGGGCAGGATAGAATATTCGCTGCACAGGGCCACATCAAAGCTTTCCTCCTTGAGCGAAGAGAAAGGCTTTGTTTTTCCTTTGAATTCCAGCCACTGCGGTGGACTGCCGAGGGGATGAAAGAGGGCAAACGAATGGCCTCTTAAGACCAGTTCATTTCCTATCTCAAGGTACCGCCTCACCCCTCCATAGATCTCCACATGAGGCAGTAAAGCCGCAATTTTCATGGAAAACGAACGTAGCACGAGTGTCTGGTTTAGTCAAGAATAGGAAATAACATCTCCTGACATAATCACACAAAAAAAGCTCCTGAATGAATTTAATATTGACTTTCAAACAGAGGAAAATTATACTTAAAATCCTAAATTTAAGGGCGAGGTAGCTCAGGCGGTAGAGCGAGAGACTGAAAATCTCTGCGTCGGCGGTTCGATTCCGTCCCTCGCCATTCCTCTTATATTCCCTGAAAATGATGATTCCTAAGATGTTACGGATTTGCCTCTTTCTTTATTTCATCTCTTTTGAGTTTATTCTGGCTTTTTCAAGATGATAACTTTTTGGCACACTTCCCATATGGAGGCAGTGGACTCATTTTTAAAAAATTTTGAAGAAATCGATCATGAAGCTGTGGCCACAATTTGGTCAAACGGAGAAAGCTAAAAATTGAGTTGACTTTAATCGACAGAAAAGATCTAATTTAGGAATACAAATAAGCCCGGGGAGGGAAAAATGAAAAAGCTATTTATGGTAATCCCTTCGGTCCTTCTTCTTTGTTTTGCTTTAAGCTGCCAGCAGCCGGCTGAGGAAGGTATCACCGAAGAAGAAGCAAAATCTATCGGAGATATTTATACAAAATCAAGGAATGAAATCAATCTCGCTTTACTTGATGAAATTTATTCGCCAGATGTTGTCGTCCATGACTGCAGTGCTCCTGAAGATATCATTGGTCTGGATGCTCTGAAAGCCTATTATTCAAATACTCACCAAGCAATACCTGACTTAAACGCTACAATTGATGAAATTATTATAGATGGGGATAAGATTGTCTGGACATGGACATTCATGGGAACTCAATCAGGTGTGTTCCACACTCCTCTTGGTGATATCCCCCCAACAGGTAATAAAGTCAAATTTTCAGGAGTAGCCATTGACCGCTTGGAAGAAGGGAAAATAGTGGAAGAATGGGTCTATTTTAATTTGCTGGATGTACTGATGCAGCTCGGTTTTACGCTTAATCCTCCACAATCACCCGAGACCCAGGAAGAAGGAAGTCAAATCAACTGAACTTTAAAAAACTTCCTGCCGTAAGCTTAGATTCTACCCTGTAAAAAAAGAAAAAAGAGGCAATCATTTATTGTAAGCAAAACTGGGAAATAAGCGCCAGGGGATTGCAAGTCAATCTTCTGTTTTTTTATTTAAGGGGGAAAATTGGAAAGATTTATTATTTTTATTGACGGAAGTAATTTCTATTATGGTCTAAAAGAAAATTTAAACCTAAAATCCCTTAGTTTTAATAACCTGCATTATTCATGAATTCGCTGGAAACAATGTATATGAGGCAGGAAATTGGGGACATG
>JBKHJA010000047.1:0-19960 GCA_046538375.1 Candidatus Aminicenantota bacterium | reverse complement strand
GGAAAAATTGACAGAACTTGCCTAATTGCAATAGAATATCTAATCTCACAGGACAAAATATGAACAGTCTCCAAAAAATCTTTCCTCTTTTCCTGGCCTCCCTCGCCGTCCTCATTCTTGTGAACTGCGGACCTGAAGAGAAGCCCTATGATCTGGTCTTGATAAACGGATTTATCATCGATGGTTCTGGAAATCCATGGTTTAGGGCAGATATCGCTATCCAAGATAAAAAAATAGTCAATATTGGCTGGGTGGACCAAAGCAGGGCCAAGAGAATAATCGATGTGGAAAACCTGGTGGTTGCTCCTGGGTTCATCGATGTTCATACTCACTGTGATCGGGAGATTTCCAGGATTCCTACAGTTGACAATTACATTCTCCAGGGAGTGACCAGTGTTGTCGGAGGAAACTGCGGAGGCCATCCATATCCCTTGAGTGAGTTGTTCTCGGATTTAAGGAGAAACGGCACTTCTGTCAATTTTGGCTGTCTCATCGGCCACAACACCATCCGCCGGGAAGTGATGGGATTCAAAATGGAAGATCCTTCCTCAGAAGAGATGGAAAAGATGAAGGATCTGGTTGCCGGAGAAATGAAAGCTGGCGCCCTGGGCCTTTCCACCGGACTTTCTTACCTGCCGGGGATTTATTCCAAGACCGAAGAGATTGTGGAATTGGCTTCTGAGGTGGCTTCATATGGAGGGATTTATGCCTCCCATATTCGCGACCAAGGACGTCATATAACCGAGGCCATCCAGGAAGCCATAACCGTAGGAGAAAAGAACGGCATTCCTGTGCAGATTTCTCACATCAAATTGGCTGATGATGCTGTTTGGAATGAAGTGGAAAGAATCACTCATCCAGTGGAGGAAGCCAGGGGTCGGGGAGTGGAGGTGACCATTGATCAGTATCCTTATACAGCCACCAGTTCCGGTTTTACCAGCAGCTTTCCTTCCTGGGCCTTTGAGGGAGGAAGAGAAAAGTTCCTGGAGAGATTAGAAGACAAGGAAAAATACGAGAAGATTAAATCTTTTGTCATCCAGCGGAGATTGACTTCCACCAAGAGCATCAATAAGTTGGAGACTATATACATTTCAAGATGTGAAGAGTTTCCTGAATATGAAGGCAAAAACCTCCAGCAAATCCTTATATCCCAGAAAAGGCAGCCTACAGTTTCCAATGCAGCTGAGCTTATCATGACCATCGAAAAAGAAGGTGGTGCCAGCGGGGTTTTTTTTCAGATGGCTGAGGAGGATGTGGAGGAGCTGATGCGGCTTTCTTATAACATGCATGCTTCTGATGGCGGTGTTCAGGAGATGGGAAAGGGTGTTCCCCATCCCCGCAATTATGGTACATTTCCTCGAGTCATCGGTGTTTATGTAAGAGAGAAGGGGATTCTTTCTCTGGAAGAGGCCATCAGAAAGATGACTTCCTTGCCCGCTCAGACTTTTCGCCTTAAAAACAGAGGAATGATTAGAGAAGGGATGTATGCAGACATCACTGTCTTTGATAAAGAAACATTCATGGATAAAGCCACTTTTTCTCAGCCTCATCAATACAGCCAAGGCCTTGCCTACGTGATAGTCAATGGAGAGGTGGTGGCAGAGACAGGCAAGCACACTGGAAGGTTGCCCGGTATGATTCTTTATGGGCCAGGTAAAACATAAGGAGGTCAATTTGATCGTAAAGAACGACGATGACGTACGCGAAGAATACCTTGATCAAGAAGACATCAAGGACGTATTAAAAAAAGTTCTTATCGGTCCAGAAGATGGTTCTGATAATATGGTCATGAGATATTTTAAAGTGCTCCCTCATGGGTACACCTATCACCATAGCCACGACTTTGAACATGTGGTCAGAGTGGAGAAAGGGAAAGGCATTGTGGTCAACGAATCAGGTGAAGAGACGGTGGTCTCAGAAGGCCAAAGTCTTTTCATAGGGCCGAATGAGAAGCATCAGTTCAAAAACCCTTTCCAGAGTGTGTTTGAATTTTTGTGTATAATCCTCAATCAGGAGAAGCAGAGCTAATTCAAGATCCACTTGCCAGGAAGTGTTGATGGAATTCAACACCAACAAAGCTATTGAATTCCTTCTGGCCAGAGGCAATCTTCCCATCCTCTACTGGCTGAAGAAAGATATTCTTGAGGTTCCTGTAGAGAGGGAGTACAAGAACCTGAAGAAGTTCGCTTCCCGGATAAGGATACTGAAAAAACAGCAGCCTGATGGGAGTTGGTCCCGCAAGAAATACGAAGGTCCTCCCCGCTGGGAAAAATCTTATTATATTGTGGAAACTCTGAGGAATACCTTCAAGCTGTACAACTATGGATGTGTCATCAAAGATGACAGCATCCAGAGAGCGGTTAATTTCTTATATTCCACTCAATCCAAAGAAGGAGACTTCCGTGGGGCGTATCTCAATGAGTATGCTCCTACTTATCATGCCTTAACTCTTGAGATCTTGTGCTTCCTTGGATTAGACAAAGACAAACGGACACAAAAAGGATTCCAATGGATTATAGACAACACTCAACACGACGGGGGCTGGGTTATTCCCTACCGCACCATAGACAAAGCGGATCTCAAGACCAGGCTTAATTTTGAAGCTCAAGCGAAACTTAAGCCTGTCATGCCTGATAAAACCCAGCCTTTCTCCCATCTGGTGACAGGGATGATCCTGCGTGCTTTTGCTGCCTCTCCCACCTGGAGAACAAGCAAGGAAGCAAAGAAAGCAGGCGAATTGTTGGTGAGCCGCTTTTTCAAACCGGATAAATATGAGGATCGACGGCTTCCTTTTTTTTGGGAAGAAATCACCTATCCTTTCTGGGGCACGGACCTGTTGAGCAGTCTCGATTCTCTTTCTAAGATCGGCTTTGACACCAACCATGAGAAGATCCAACAGGCACTCAGATGGCTGAGGAAAAGGCAGGATGAAGAGGGCTATTGGAAAGCAAAAACTGCCAAACCTTCTTTAGAGAACCATCTCTGGGTCACCCTGGCAGTGCTGAGGGTGCTGAAAAGATTTGGGTATTTAGATCTTTAATTTATGTATTCGATGGACCGGTTTTCCATATCCTGGAGAACTTCAATCAGATGAGCACGCCCGTGCTGCCAGTCTCTGTTTATTTTCATATTTTCTTCTGAATCTGTGTGCCGTAGTTCCAGATTCCTTAGAGAACTCATGTCCAGAAAGCAGTTCTTGATGTTTTGGATAAGCCGCTTCAGTGAATCAAAATCAAACTCTGGATGGGTGATGATCTTCTGGCATTCTGAGTGAAAATGGTGAAAAACATTAGCCCATTCCGAATTGTCTCCCTTCCTTAAGAGTTCGCTGAGATTGTGAAGAACCGAAGCCAGTTCTTTTATCCGCCATTTTTCTATTTTCTGTCTGTTCATGGTAATCCTGGCACTCATATAATGACACATCCCGATAAAAAAATCGAATATCAAGGAATGCCCCCCAAAACCGTGATGACGACCTCCCATCCCTCACCTCTATCACGAAAATATGGATGCTTACAATATCAAGGAATCTTTGAAATGACATCTTAAAATTGCTAATATGGCATGTTCACATGAAATACTTTTTGAGCCTGGGAAGCAATTTAGGAGATAAAGCTCAAAATCTAAAAAAGGCTGTCTCTCTTTTGCGGGAGGAAGGCGTGAAAATCATAAAGGTGTCATCCCTTTATGAGACTCAGCCGGTTGAGATGCCCTCTCAGCCCTGGTTTTTTAACCAGGTTATTGAAGTGGAGATGAATCATCCTCCGCTGCCGTTTCTCCGTTTGATAAAAAGAGTAGAGAAGAGGATGGGAAGAAAGAGGAATTACCCTAGAAGTCCCCGGATAATAGATATAGATATCCTTCTTGCCCAGGGAACCGTTTTCCGATCAGATGAATTGACCATTCCTCATCCCAGGATGGTCAGCAGGAACTTTGTTCTCATTCCATTTAAAGAAATATCTCCAGCCGCAGTCCATCCGATTCTTAAACAAAAAATTGAACATTTGTGTGATGTATCTCCGGACAGATCAAAGGTGATAAAGATCGATCCAGAAATTGAGAAATACCATAAAAAGAAGCATGTACAGTAACAGTGAAAGTGGTCCACACACAAAGATTTCATCATAAGACAAGGAGGAAACCTTGAGACGGTGGAAATTATGGATTTTGATTTTTATGTTCGCCAGCATGTGGTCCTATGCCCAGAATAACGGAACGTTAAGGGGGCGAGTGTTTGATCAGCAGGGAAACCCGCTGGCAGGGGTCAAGGTAGAGGTGGTTGGGTCTTCCTTATACACCCAGACTCTTCCTGATGGAACCTTTGTTTTCCAAAGCCTAGAATCCGGGGATTATCAGCTGTTGTTCACCCATCCTGACTACCGGACACACACGGCCAAAGTGGTGGTTAAGGCAGAAAAAGAAAGCACACTTCAGGTCAGTTTATCGGAAAAAAATCCCATGCTTCTCACCATTCAGGAAGAGATCACGGTTACAGCAGAAGCCGATTCCATAATTGACGTAAGCCTTCCGTCTCATCGGACCATTTTGCCCAGCAGTGTATTGACTGAGTTAGGGACATCCAACATAGCCGAGACTGTGGAGAAGATCCCTGGAATAGAAATGGTAGGAAAAGGGGGTTATTCCATGGTCCCCGCCATCCGGGGATTGGCCGAGCACAGGATTCTGATCCTTATGGATGGAGTCCGCATCACCTCAGAGAGACGGGTTGGAGCCAGTGCTTCTTTTGTCAATCTCAGTAACATTGATCGTATTGAGGTCAATCGGGGGCCTTATTCTGTATTCCATGGTTCTGGGGCCATCGGAGGCATTATCAATATTGTCACCAAGATGCCTCCTCCCGGAACTCCTTTTGGGGGAAGGATTCAGCTGGGATACAACACAGTGAGGAAAGAGAAAGCTGCCTCTTTGAATCTAACAGGATCGTGGGGGAAATTTGGATTCATGATGGCAGCCAGCGGCAAAGATGCCGAGGATTACTCTTCGCCGGGTGGAAAAATAGAACAATCCCATTACTCTGACTATGACTTCATGTTCAAGATCAACCGCCAGGGGAAGACCTCTCAGTTTTATCTGAACTTTTACACCTACAAGGGAATAGATATCGGTAAACCCAGTCCCCAGGCCAAATTCAAACCCCGTTGGTATCCCAGGGAGAGGAACACCATTTTGGCCATGGGCTACAAGACTGAGAACAAATTTCATCTGGATAATTTGAATGTCAGTTTTTATCTTTTCCCCTCCATGCTGGAGACCCAGAAAGAGAATTTAACCGAATCTCTGACTGTAAAGAAGAGGAACCTGGCCAGGATTGAAGGGACAAATTTCGGGTTTAAGCTTCGGGGAGGGAAAGGAGTAGGCGGTAATCATACCATAAACTTTGGGCTTGACTTTTTCGGACGCCGTGGGGTGAAGGATAAGAATACGGAATGGAGGTTTGATGTCCAGGGACAGATCACAGCCAAAACAGAGGAGACATCGCTCTTTGATGCCCGGAGGAATAATTTTGGGATTTACATCGATGATAAGGTCCATCTCCTTTCGGGTTTAACCATGCACCTGGGCGCCCGTTTTGATTACATCAACACCAGCAATCTTGTGGATAAGACAAAAAGGCTCTCCAGAACGGATGAATCCTTCACCGCCTATGTGGGATCTGTGCTTCAATTGACCCCTCGTCTTTCCCTGTTGGCTAATGTGGGCCGTTCCTTCCGCTTTCCCACCATTAGCGAGCTGTTTTATACCGGATTGACAGGAAGGGGAACGGTTTTCGGCAGTCCAGACCTGGAGCCAGAAGAGAGCCTGAACATAGATTTGGGCTTCAGATATCTTCATGAAAAATTTTACGCCTCCCTGTACGGGTTCAGGAATACGGTTGAACATATGATCCAGAAATATAGAGGAGAAGGAGAAGAGTATTATTACCGCAATCTCACCAGCGGTCATATCACCGGGATTGAAGGGGAATTCTACTGGTGGTTGACAGAGGGCTTTGAATTGTTTGTGAATTTCCATCATATGAAGGGGAAAGAAAAAGAAACAGATGCCCCCCTCAATTACACACCTCGTTCCAATCTCTCTTTCTGGGCGAAATTCTCCAGAGGCAGGTTTTGGGTGGAGCCTAAGATAAACCTGACTGCTGCCCAGAAAAATCCAGGCCCCCTGGAAATAGAAACAGATGGCTATACCCTGTTCAATGCTATCCTGGGTTATAAATTCACCAAAAATCTTACTTTCCTGGCTGTTGCTCAGAATATTTTGAACCAGACCTATCGGTTGAGTGCTGATGAAGAAGGTGTGGATGCACCAGGAAGAGGTGTGGTTCTGAGATGTTCTTATCATTTTTAGAATTTGTCCTTGAGTTGCTTGTTGACACTGATGTAAAGATAATTATTGTTGGCGGAGGATAAAAGCCTGATTTATAAAAATCTGGATGGTAAAATCTAAAAACGGAGGTAAAAAATGAATTTATCGATTTTTAAGGCAAGATGGGTTTATTGCTGGCTTTTTTTTCTTCTGGTGGTATTTTTTGTGCCCCAGCCAGCACCGCCTTTTCCTTTGGAAGCTGTGCTGAGTTATGCTTTTCCCTCCAATCTGGTGGCCTCGCCCAGCGGAGATGTGGTGGCTTGGGTCTTTAACCAGGAAGGGAAAAGAAATATCTGGATAGCCAGGGGGCCTGAATATAAGGCTCACCAGCTCACTTCCTATTCCAAAGATGATGGACAATCACTGGAAGATGTTCAGTTCAACTTTGACGGGACCATTGTGGTTTATGTCAGGGGAGGTTCTGCAAACAGGGCGGGGGAGTATCCCAATCCCACTTCCAATCCTGAAGGGGCCAAACAGAGCCTGTGGGCCGTAAATATTGAACAAGGTCAGCCCTGGGAGCTGGGCGAGGGGAATCATCCGCTGCCATCGCCGGTGGAGAATCGGGTGGCTTACCACCTCAAAGGTAAGATCTACCTGGCATCACTGGATAATCAAGATCCCAAGTCCCGGCTTTTGTTCAAGGCCAGAGGGAGAAACAGTCCCCGTTCATGGTCACCGGATGGCTCCAAGCTGGCCTTTGTCAGCCGGAGAGAAGACCACAGTTTTGTGGGGATATACGATTTTAAGGAAAAATCGATAGAATGGATTTCTCCTTCAGTGGACAGGGATGTTTATCCCGTGTGGTCACCCTGCGGGAAATATGTTGCCTATATCCGCTTTCCCGGTTCGGTATCTATGTCATACAGGGGAGGAGAGAAGTTCTGGCTGATGGCTGCGGATGTGGAGAGCCGAAAAGCCAAAGTCCTGTGGGAATGCCCCAATAAAACCGGGGGATTTGCCCAGTACTATCCCTCACAGCCGTTGAGGTGGGCAGCTGATGGCTATGTGGTTTTCTACTCTGAACATGAAGGCTGGATGCATTTATACTCTCTTTCGGTAAAAGAGCGGAAACTGGTTTCCCTGACTCCTGGAGAGTATGAGGTTGAGGACAGCTTTCTTTCTGCCGATGGAAAGACTTTGGTATTCAATTCCAACTCAGGGGATGTGGATAGGCGCCATGTGTGGTCTGTCCCGGTCCAGGGAGGAAAGGCCCGTCTTCTCACTCCGGGCAGGGGTCTGGAATGGTCACCCGTTCTGACTTCCGAAAGCAGAGATCTGGTCTTTTTGTGTTCTTCAGCCTTTCAACCTGCTTCCCCCGCAGTCATGGATGATGAAGAAGAGGAATGGAGAATGATGGCTCCTGAGGCTGTTCCCCCAGAATTTCCCGCCTCAGAGCTGGTGGCACCACAGCAGGTCATATTCAAAGCTCCAGATGGAATGGAGGTCCACGGCCAACTGTTTATCCCCAAAGGAGCAAAACCTGGAGACAGCCGTCCGGCAGTTATTTTTATGCACGGAGGACCCATCCGGCAGATGCTTCTTGGCTGGCACATGCGCGGCTACTATCACCGGGCCTATGCCTTTAATCAATATCTGGCCAACAAAGGTTATGTGGTGCTTTCCGTGAACTTTCGCTCAGGAATTGGTTATGGCTATGATTTCCGGAACGCTCCTGATCAAGGCCCCAGAGGAGCCTCAGAATATCAAGATATCGTGGCGGCTGGACGCTATCTCCGGAGCCGGCCAGAAGTCAGTCCTGCCAAGATCGGACTCTGGGGTGGATCTTATGGCGGTTACCTGACCGCTCTGGGGCTTGCCCGTGATTCTGATCTCTTTGCTGCGGGGGTGGATCTGCACGGAGTTCATGACTGGTCTCTGCGGGGCCGGAGGCGTGATGGTGGAGGCTGGGGGATCAGGGGAGAAGATTTGATGAGTTCTGCTTACCAGTCCTCACCGGTGGCTGATGCTTATTTCTGGACATCGCCTGTTCTTTTTGTTCACGGCGACGATGATCGGAACGTGGATTTTATTCAGACCACGGATATGGTTCAGCGTCTGAGAGAACTGGGAAAAACACATGTGGAACTTGTTGTTATTCCTGACGAAGTGCATGGATTTCTTCTCCATGAAGTATGGATGGAAGTCTATACCGCGGCTGCCAGCTTCTTTGACCGTTTCCTGAAAGAAGAAGAATAATAATAAAACTTTACTGTAAGTAAAGTTTTTCAAATATTTTAGAAATTTTATAACTGACAGTTATAAAAGTCTTTAGGGGGGAGATCACGGAAATATTCAGGAAATCTCAAAGGGATGACTCTTCCTTTCCCGTAAGAGACATCCAGAATGGTGGATTAGGGTAGAAGCTCAAACATACATCCGTGGATTTTCTCTCTAGAACGCATTCTTGATATGGCGGATAGAATACTTGTTTTCTCCTGTTTTCATCAAAGAAATGACATCAAACTGACATTCAACCTGGGGCATTTTGCGGACAGCCAGGAAGCCCTGGGCAATCTTCCGGATTTGCTTCTGTTTGGCCGGAGTCACCGCTTCTTCAGGGAGACCGAAATCTCTGCTTTTTCTTGTCTTTACTTCTACAAACACCAGGGTTTTCTGGTGGAAGGCGATGATATCGATTTCACCTCTAAACAGCCGGAATCTTGTCTCCAGGATTCTGTATTTTTTTCTTTTTAAATAACGGAGGGCCACTTCTTCCCCGGATTTCCCCAGCATATGGGGAGTGATTTCGCCGTGGTCAGAGGGATTATCCATGTGTTTATTCATTTTTTTTCTTTATTCTTTTCCACCGGGTTCCCTGTTTGGTGTCCTCAAGAACAATCCCCTGCTGGAAGAGCTCCTGGCGAATCTGATCAGCCAGCTTGTAGTTTTTTTCTGTCCGGGCTTTTTCTCTTATTTTGATTTTTTCTTGGATTTCAACATCCAGGGATTCTTCCTTTTGTTGAGGAAGGACTGCCAGGATTTTATCGATGAACCGCAGGAAGGAAAGCAGGTTTTGACTGTCTTTTTGGTACACCTGGCCTTGAGCGACCAGGATGTTGGCTTCTCTGATCAGTTCGAACAGGGCGGCCAGAGCCGCCGAAATATTCAAATCATCGCTGAGTCCGGAAATGAATTTTTTCCTGGTTTCTTCCACCAGTTTGTTGATGTGTTTGTTTTCTCCCTCTTTTAGGGGCCCTGTCTCCAGCTCAAAAATGAAATCTTTGATCCTCTGGAGAGAAGCGCCGGCTTGGTCAAGGGCTTCAAAAGTGAAATTGAGCATCTTGCGGTAATGAGTGGACAGGAGAAGAAAACGGAGAGTCATGGGATCCACATTTTTCTTCAGAAGATCCCTGAGAGTGTAGAAATTCCCTTTGGATTTGGACATTTTTTCCCCCTCCACAACCAGATGATGACAGTGAAGCCAGTAATGGACAAATTTTTTTCCTGAGTAGGCTTCAGATTGAGCGATTTCATTCTCATGATGGGGAAAAATATTATCCACTCCCCCGCAGTGGATGTCGAAGCTCTGGCCCAGATATTTTGAACTCATCACCGAACACTCTATATGCCAGCCTGGTCTGCCTTCGCCTATTTCTGTTTTCCAGGATGGCTCACCTTCTTTTTTCTTTTTCCAGAGAGCAAAATCCTGGACACTTTCTTTTTCATATTCATCCGATTCTATTCTTTCTCCAGGCTTCAATTTCTCAAGGTCGATTCGGGAGAGCTTCCCGTAATCAGGAAATTTGGAAATGTCGTAATAGATTGAGCCGTCTTTCTGGTAGGCGTAATCCTTTTTGAGTAGTCCCTTGATCATTTTGACCATATCGGCAATGTGTTCTGTGGCCCGGGGATAAAAATCTGCTCTGGAGATGTTCAACACATCGATGTCTTCAAAAAAAGCATCACTGTATTTTTTGGTGTATTCTTTCAGGCTCAATCCTTCAGCACGGGCTCCTCGGATGGTTTTATCATCGACGTCGGTTATGTTCATCACGTGTATGACTTTGTGGTTCATGGCGGTGAGGAATCTTTTGAGTAGATCTTCAAAAACATATGCCCGGAAATTGCCTATGTGGGCATAGTCATAAACAGTTGGCCCGCAGGTATACAGGCTGACTTTCCCTTTTACTTGAGGATGGAAGGGCTCCTTTTTTCCACTCAAAGTATTGTAGAAGAAAATCATCAGAGGATATTATTAAGGATGTGTACGGACAGAGTCAACAATTTTGGAGCAAAGAATTGCATTTCATTTATAGAGGGTGAGGGTTTAGGGTTCTGAAGCACGCTGATTTTCCCCAGCGAGTAAAATCAGCTCCCATTCGGACTTCGCTCTTCTCTCCTACGGAGAGAAACCATGCCCGCTCAGTCCTCATAGGGGCTTCCTCACCCTAACCCTCACTCTCCTTTATTATAAACATATACAGAAAATTCGTGGGTTGGATTGACTCATCCTAGGATATGTGAAATAATTCAGCACAGAATTTTGACCAAGGAACAGGAAAATGAAAACCATTATCGGAATAAGAAGGGAAGATAAAAACCAATGGGAAAAAAGAGCCCCATTGATCCCCAGTCATGTGAAGGAGCTTGTCCAAAGCCATCCCCTTGAGATCTGGGTTCAGCCCTCTTCTATTCGTATTTTTCCGGATAGTGATTACAGTCAAGCAGGAGCCAGGGTAGAAGAAAATCTTTCTCCGTGTCCTGTGGTGTTGGCTGTCAAAGAAATTCCTTTGGACTTTTTTGAAGAAGGAAAAACTTACATATTCTTCTCTCATACCATAAAAGGGCAGCCGCACAGTATGCCCATGCTCAAGAAGATGATGGATTTGAAATGCACCTTGATCGACTATGAAAAAATATCGGATGAGAAAGGACAAAGGCTCCTTTTCTTTGGAAAACAGGCAGGACAGGCAGGGATGATCGATACATTATGGTCCTTGGGTCAGAGGTTGGATGGGCAGAAGAAAGAAAACCCGTTTTCCTCCATAAAACAGGCATTTCAGTACGGCAGTCTGGTGGAAGCCAGAGAAGAGATTGAAAAGACAGGATGGAAGATATCAAAGAAAGGCCTTAATCCTGATCTTGTTCCTCTGGTGTGTGGTTTTGCAGGATACGGCCATGTTTCCCGAGGAGCTCAGGAGATCTTCGATTTGCTGCCTTATGAGGAAATTCCGCCAGAAAATATCATCGAATTTTTTAAGAAAAAAAATTACTCTGCCCACAGAATATACAAATCAGTGTTTAAAGAAGAGCATATGGTGGAGCCCGTATCTTCGGAGAAGGAGTTCGAGCTTCAGGATTATTATGATCATCCTGAGGAATACAGATCAAAGTTTGAGACTTATTTGCCTTATCTTACAGTTCTGGTCAATTGTGTGTACTGGACACCTGATTACCCCAGATTTGTGACCAAAAAATATCTAAAACAGCTTTGGCAGACTCATTCTGACCCTCGTCTAAAGGTTATCGGCGATATCTCGTGCGATGTGGATGGGTCAGTGGAGTGCACCGTACGCTCCACCTCACCTGGAAGCCCGGTGTTTGTATATGATCCTGTAGAAGATAAGACTGTTGATGGTGTCGGGGGTAGGGGAGTGGTGGTTATGGCTGTGGATAACCTTCCCGCTGAACTTTCTCTGGAATCCTCTGTTTATTTTAGCGGCGCCTTGAAACCTTTGGTGTCCAGCATAGCCCAGGCTGATTATTCAGGAAGCTTTGCTGACTGCTCGCTCCCCGGTTCTGTAAAAAAGGCTGTGATTCTTTTCCGGGGAGAATTTACCCCTGATTATCAATATTTGAAAAAATTTATTTAATATTATTTTAAGGAGTTTAAACATGAAAAAAGTATTGGTTCTAGGTGCCGGCCTGGTGGCAGAGCCGTTGGTCAGATATCTTCTTGACCAACCCGAATTCAAGGTGAAAATGGCCACCAGAACAGTGAGTAAAGCAGAGAAGATCATCAATGACCATCCTGACGGTGAAGCCATGAAGTTGAACCTGAAGGACGAAGAGGGTCTGAGAAAGGAGATCTCAGACTCAGACCTGGTTATCAGCATGGTTCCCTACAGTTTCCATCCTAAAGTGGCCAAGTATTGTATCGATTATCAAAAACATATGGTCACCACTTCTTATGTGAGCGAAGCCATGAAAAAGCTCAATGAGGACGCCAAAAGAGCTGGTGTGGTTATCTTGAATGAGCTGGGATTGGATCCAGGAATTGATCATATGGAAGCCATGAGGGTTATTCATCAGGTTGAGGAGAATCAGGGCGAAATAGCAAGTTTCACTTCCTACTGTGGGGGATTACCTGCACCTGAGGCAAACACCAATCCGTTTGGTTATAAATTTTCATGGAGTCCTGTAGGCGTACTGTTAGCGGGCAAAAACTCTGCCAAATTCCTTAAAGACGGCCAGGAAATCTTCATTCCTTCAGAGAATCTTTTTGAAAATTATGAAATTATTCCTATTGAGGGTTTGGGAGAATTTGAAGGATATCCGAATCGGGATTCCCTCCCTTATATCGATCTTTATGGCATTCATTCCACCAAAACTATGTTTAGAGGAACACTCAGAAATAAGGGGTGGTGTCCCACCATGAAGAAAGTGGTTGATCTCGGCCTGCTGGATGAGGAGAAAAAGGATTGGGCAGGAATGACCTATAAAGATTTTATCAGACAACTGATGGGTGAACCTGCTGAAGGCGATATCAAAAAGGCTCTGAGTTCTCATTTGAATATCGATGAGGATTCAGATATCATCAAGCGTTTTGAATGGCTCGGTCTGCTAAGCGATGAACCGCTCCCCATCAGTGAAGGCTCAGCTTTAGACATCCTGGGAGCTAGAATGTTGGAGAAGCTCCAGTATGAAGAAGGCGAAAGAGATATGATCATTCTTCAGCATACCTTCGTGGCTTCCTATAAAGATGGAAAAAAAGAAAAGATCACCTCGACTCTTATTGATTTCGGAGTTCCCCATGGAGACACCTCTATGGCCAGGACAGTGGGTCTGCCGGCAGCCATCGGTACCCGCCTCATCTTGGAGGGAGAAATAAAGCGGCCAGGAGTTCACATCCCGGTGCTGCCAGAGATCTATGAACCGGTTCTCAGAGAATTAAAGGAACTCGGAATCTCCTTCAAGGAGAAGAGAGAAGAGGTTTAATTGTAAAGAACCGCTGGAAGCCGGAAAATTCGATTTGTCCTGGGTGAGGAGGAGTTAGCTGTATACCGAAAAGATTTGACTCATACAAGCCGATAAGGCTAAAATATAAAAGCAGATACAAGCTGCAAAAAAAGTCAATTCCCCGATGATTGAAGAATAGCAGTTGGGGGGAAAGGGTACATTCCTATTCAGAGATAGATACAGTTTCGCATTTAAGCGGAACATGACAATTTACTGCGGAAGGAGGAAAAATTGAGAAGAAAAGCGGCCGTAGCCGGATATTTTTATCCACAAAGGGAGAAAGAACTCAGGAAAATGATCCGGGATATGGTGGATCCAGGAAAGAAAAAAGAAAAAAGCATTGGTGTTGTCTCTCCCCATGCTGGATACGTTTATTCAGGGCCAGTGGCAGGCGCTGTTTTTTCTTCTGTTCAGCTTCCGGAACGATTTGTTATCTTGGGACCCAGTCACAGGGGCATGGCGTCGCGGATTGCCATCATGCGGGAAGGAGTGTGGGAGATGCCTTTTGGTGATGTTCCCGTTGATTCTGAACTGGCTGATCTGATAACCAAAAGTTCTGGAATCATCTCCGAAGACTCTGAAGCCCATCTCCATGAACATTCTCTGGAGGTTCAGCTTCCTTTTATTCAATTCTTTAAACAGAATTTTTCCATTGTTCCCGTCTGTGTCGCCTCTTCTGCTGCTTTCGAGGAATTGGAAGAATTAGGGAAGGCTATTGCCCGGGCTGCCCGGGAAAAAAAGCAGGAAGTGATGGTGGTGGCCAGCACAGATATGAGCCACTATATTCAGCAGGAAATAGCTGAAAAGAAAGATTTTATGGCTATTAACAAGATACTGGAGTTGGATGCCAAAGGCCTTTATGAGGTAGTAAGTGATGAGGGTATCAGCATGTGCGGTTTTCAACCCACCACCTCTGCGGTGGTGGCCTGCAAGGCTTTAGGAGCGAGTTCCGCTGAGCTGATAAAATACCAAACTTCAGGAGATATAACAGGTGATTACAGTGAAGTTGTGGGTTATTCCGGCATAAGAATAAAGTAAATCGTCTGCCCGCTTAATAACATTTCCTTTTTTTCCCTTCTCAAAGAAAACACTTCCCGGATTAAGAATGGATTGTTTGCCTGGATTTCTATCCCATATGGGCCACAGTGCCCATTTCCAAAACCGTGATGAATATAAATATAAATGGAAATAGAGTTGCTTCCTTTCCATGTCTTTGATTTGACAATATTTTAGGTTTAATGCTATAAATTTTTTCTGGAGGAAAATGAGGTGAGGAAATCCCAGTTGAGAGAGAAAGACAGGAATATTCTCAACTTGATCGTAGAAAGCTATCTCAGAATCGGAAAGCCGGTAAGTTCTGGATATATCGCCAAAAAAAGCAGCGTTCCTCTCTCCTCAGCCACGGTGAGAAATATCATGTCCAAACTGGAGGAATTCGGATACCTTCTTCAACCTCACACTTCTGCCGGGCGGGTGCCCACAGACAAAGGGTTGAGACACTATGTCAACAGCCTGTTAGAAGATGCTATTTTTCCTCAAAAACAGGTGATTTTCAAAGCGGAAGATTTTCAAATCAAAAAAGGTGACTTGAATTCCCTCCTCTCTCAGGTCTCCAAAATGTTGGCTGAACATTCAGATAACTTGGGATTTGTTCTTTCTCCCCGAATTTCGAGGATGAATTTTCAGCATGTTCGATTCATCAAGATATCCGAAGAAAAGGTGATGATCATTTTGATCGCCACTTTCAACCTCGTCCTTACCGAGATTGTTGAGACCACCAGTTATTTCACTCAGATGGAATTGGATAAAGCCTCAGAGTACATCAATAAGAGTTTTCGAGGGAAAAATCTTGTGTTTGTCCGGAATTATCTCCTTCATGAACTTCCCCGATACAAACTCAGATACGAGACCATAATCCATAAATTGATGGCCCTGCTCAAGGCTTACATTTTTCAGGAGGAACAGGAGAGCCAGATATTCCTGGATGGAACCTCCAAGTTTTTAGAAAAACCAGAGTTCTTCGATATGGAAAGACTAAAATCTCTGTTTCATCAATTTGAGGAAAAGGCAAAGCTTGCCAAGCTCCTCTCTGACTTCATAAGCCTGGATAAGGTGAAAGTGCTGATTGGTTCTGAATTGAACATCCCTGATATATCTGATTGTTCGTTGATTCTCTCCCACTATGGATATGAGAGCATGGTGCTGGGATCTTTGGGGATCATAGGGCCAAAGAGGATCCCTTATAAAAGGATCATTCCTTTAGTGGATAATGTGGCCAAAAGGCTGAGTCAAACCATCAGTTACGATCAGTAAGGAGGAAAGATGTCAAAAAAGGGCGAAAAAGACTCTGCAGGAAAAAAAGAAGATAACCAAAAAGAAACGGAAAAAGAGGTAAGCACAGAAGAGAAGAAAAAAAAGCAGAAGAAAACACGGAGCACAGCAGACACATTCAAAAAGAAACTGGAAGAAACGGAAGAACAGAACAGAGAATTGGTTAAAGAAGTGGAGAGATTCAAGGAGGAATATTTGAGGCAGTTGGCCGAGAAAGAGAACCTCAGGAAAAGGCTTGAACGGGAGAAGGCTGATTACTATGATTATGCTCTCAGTGAGGTTTTAAAAGAGCTTTTGGCAGTCTTGGATAATCTGGAAAGAGCTTTGGAAAGCGAGGACCAGGTGAACGGAAAAAGCTTCCGTGAAGGTGTGGAGATGATATACAGGCAGTTCCAAGATTTCCTGCGGAGGCAGGGAGTGGAACGTATAAAAATCGAGGGAAAAAAATTTGATCCTCAAATCCATCAGGCTTTTATGACGGAAGAATCCGAAGGGGTGGAAGAACCCCAGGTGGGCGAGGAACTGCAGAAAGGCTACAAGCTTCGCAGCCGGCTTCTTCGCCCAGCATTAGTCAAGGTTCTGATCCCTAAAAAAGAGAAATAAGCATGTCTCAGGTGATCGGCATCGATTTAGGAACCACCTACTGCTGCATGGCTTATTTGGAAGGAGAAGAGGCAAGAGTGATTCCCAATCAGGAAGGACAGCTGACCACTCCCTCGGTGGTCAGCTTCACCACTTCCGGCGAAAAATTGATCGGAAATCTGGCTCTACGGCAGGCCATTACCAATTCAGAGAAGACCATCTTTGCCATCAAGAGATTTATGGGCAAGAAATTCGGTTGTGAAGAGGTGAGAGAGGCCAGAAAGAGGCTGCCTTACCGTCTGGCTGAAGCTTCCAACGGGGATGTGACAGTGGCCATCGATTCTCAAATGATCAGTCCACAGGAAATATCTGCCATGATTCTGGGCTATTTAAAACAATGTGCTGAGGCTTACCTGGGAGAGAAAGTGGAAGAGGCCATTATTACTGTTCCTGCCCATTTCAATGATCACCAGAGGCAGGCCACCAAAGACGCGGCCAAGATAGCGGGATTGAATGTCCTGCGGGTGTTGAATGAACCCACCTCGGCAAGTTTAGGCTATGGTCTTAACACCAGAAGAGAAGCCATGGTTGCCGTTTATGATTTAGGAGGAGGGACTTTTGATATCACCTTGATGGAAATCAGTGAAGGGATTTTTAATGTTTTAGCCACCAACGGCAGTTCTTTTCTAGGAGGCGAAGACTTCGATGACCGAATAGTCAATTGGGTGATAGAGGAATTCAGAAAGGAAACTCAGGTTGATCTCTCTGAGGATAAGCTGGCACTGCAGAGGATAAAAGAAGCTTGTGAGAAAGCAAAACGAGAGCTGTCTTTTACTATGGAAAGCAGAATCCATCTTCCTTTTATCTGTTCCCAGGAATGTGGGTCAAAACATTTCGACAAAGCGATAACCAGAGGAAAACTGGAGGCCCTGACTGAAGATCTGGTAGAAAAGACTTTTCCTTTTATCCAACAGGCGATGGAAGACAGCAAACTGAAACCAGAAGGGATTGATGATATCATCATGGTGGGGGGACAGACGCGGATGCCTCTGGTAAAAAAGAAGATCACTGAATTTTTCGGAAAAGAACCCATTCACAACATCAATCCTGATGAGATCGTGGCCATAGGAGCAGCTGTTCAGTCAGGGATTTTGAGAGGAAAAATGAGTGATCTGGTGGTGCTTTTGGATGTGACCCCCATTTCCCTGGGTATAGAGACAGAAAGCGATTCTTTCCAGAAGATCATAGACAAAAACACAACTATACCGGTCAAGAAAACCATGCCTTTCACCACCGTTGAACACAATCAGAAGAGAGTGAGAATCCATGTCCTGCAGGGAGAAAGCGATAAAGCCTCAGACAACACATCTCTGGCTGTGTTTGATTTGGTGGGTATTGAAACTGCTCCGGCCGGTGTGCCTCAGATTGATGTGACTTTTGAAATCGATGCTGATGGCCTGGTCAAAGTTTCAGCCAAGGATGCGGCCACAGGAAGAGAACAGAGAGTGGAAGTGAGGCCTTCTTCAGGTCTTGGTAAACAAGAAGTGAATAAGATCATCCATAGGTCTCAAGCCTGAGAGGACAGGAAAAAAAGAATATGAGAAAAAGAGATTATTATGAAGCGCTGGGTGTCTCCCAGAGCGCCACTTCAGAGGAGATAAAGAGAGCCTACCGTCAGATGGCTTTGAAATACCATCCGGATAGGAATCCTGACAATAAGGAAGCTGAGGAGAGATTTAAAGAGGCAGCCGAAGCCTACAGTGTGTTGATTGACCCAGAAAAGAGGTCTGTTTACGACCGTTTCGGGCATGAAGGGTTAAGAGGCGAGGGCTTCAGGGGCTTTTCAGGATTCGATTCCTCCGTTTTTGAAGAATTCGAGGATATCCTGGGTAACTTTTTTGATTTTGGTTTTGGAGATTTCTTCGGGACCAGGTCCCGGAGAAGAGCCTATGCTTCCAGAAGAGGAAGGGACCTTGCCTTGGAGCTTGTGTTGACTCTGGAAGAAGCAGCCTCCGGGGTGGAGAAGGAAGTCAAGCTCACCCGGGCAGAGGTCTGTTCAAACTGCGGAGGATCCGGAGTTCGTCCCGGTACCAACAAGTCCACCTGCCAGCGCTGTCAGGGAACAGGACAGGTCCGCTATCAACAAGGATTTTTTATGGTTTCCCGTACCTGCTCATCCTGCAGGGGGACTGGTGAGATCATCACTTCTCCCTGCCGGGAATGTGGGGGTACAGGCAAGGTGAAGAAAAAGAAGACATTGACCCTAAAGATTCCCCCAGGTGTGGATGATGGCAACAAGCTTCGTCTGGCTGGAGAAGGAGAAGCTGGAGATCGGAATGCCCGGCGTGGAGACCTTTATGTGATCATCCGGCAGAAAAAGCACCGGTTTTTTGAGAGAGAAGGAAGCGATCTCTACTGTGAAATACCTCTTTCTTTCTCTCAGGCGGCTCTGGGGACCACAGTGGAAATACCCACCCTGGATGAAAAAAACGAACTTCTCCAGGTTCCTGGTGGCACTCAACCGGGTGAAGTGTTTAAAATCAGAGGAAAAGGCCTTAAAGGACTGGAAACCAGCAGAAAGGGAGACCTCTTTGTCAAAGTGAAGGTGAAAGTCCCAAAGGATTTGACCAAGGAGCAGAAAGATCTTCTGCACAGATTTGCAGAATTGAGAGGAGAAGATGTAGAAAGGATTGACAAGAGCATTATCGACAAGGTGAAAAACATCTTCCATTAGAGATAGATTTGACTTCTAACCGCTTTTTCATCGACCAATCTCCACTTTCCACTTCTTCTTCCTCTGTATTTCTGTATGGTGATGAACATCATCATTTAAGCCGCGTGGCCAGGATAAATCCCAGGGATAAAGTCTGGCTGTTTGATGCGCAGGGAACCAGTTATTTGGCCCGGGTGGAAGAAATAAACCAGGAAAAAACCCGGCTGTTTATCCTCAAAAAAAAAGAAAAAGAGAAACCAAAAGCGAACATTACCCTGGATCAAGCTCTGATCCGGAAGAAAAAGATGGAGGCCATCATACAAAAGGCCACCGAGTGGGGAATTTCCACCTTCATTCCTGTGATTACCTCCCGGACAGTGGTTGATATCAAGGATAAAATCGAGAAAAGGATGGTCAGGTGGAGAAGAATTGCCAGGGAAGCTGCCAAGCAGAGTAGGCAGGCTCTCTTGCCCCGCATACTTTTGCCCATGGATCTGGGTCGGCTAATAAAAAATAGGAAAGAAGAGAAAAAATTTCTGTTGAGCGAAAGCAGGGGGAATTATTTAAAAGATATCTTGCTTTCCAGCTCTGCCCGGAATGCTATGCCTTCCTCGGTCATTGTTCTGGTGGGCCCGGAGGGGGAATGGAGCGAAGAAGAGGAGGAGAATATTTTGAGTCAGCATTATGAGGCAGTCAGCCTGGGTAGGCAAGTGCTGTGGCCCTGATTTCCCATTTTTGGAACCTGTGAGATGTTTCTAAAAGGCCAGA
>JBKHJA010000135.1:0-4495 GCA_046538375.1 Candidatus Aminicenantota bacterium | reverse complement strand
TATCCGATTCATACAGGGAAGCTGGAAGGAGTCAATAACAAAATCAAAGTGATTAAACGAAAGGCTTATGGCTTCCATGATCTGCGTTACTTCTCCTTAAAGATCATCCAAGCTTTTACCAACTAAATGGGAGAAGAACCTTTTTTTTTTATTTTTATCATATGATTATCTATCTCAACCAAAAACCACTTAGGAATATAATATCCACCGACGATCATACTGTCAGGAGAGTCATGCTCGTCTAAGAAGCAGATAAGACTCCCTTTTAAAGCACTCATTTTTATACTCTGAAAATTTTTTCATTGTGCCATGTTAGGAATTCACTCGAAGGTTGATCAATCGGTCTTCGGGGCAAATTCATCTGCTGACCATGAAAGGTGAAATAATACTTGCCGTTTTCAAATTCCTCTTTTATGCGGCGGCTGACTTCGATGTGGAGCTTTGGTGTTATGGTCAGATATCCTTTGTCGAATAGCTTGTGCATATCGCTCCGGAGAAGAACTCCATTTCTGACATCATGAGGGCCGCTATTAGCATAAGGCTTGATATGAGCGGCTTCTAAGACAGGAAGAACCCGTTCCTGCGTTATGGCGCAGGAACGCCGGTAAGCATCTGTGACCACAATCTTGAAGGATCCCTGTCCCAGCCTGGGTTTTATCAATGTCTCTTTTCCGTATCTTGCTTTGTCTTCCGCTATCCTTAAATCCGGTTCTGAAATAAGTTGTCTTTTATAGAGGACAAGCTGGAGTTTTTCCCAAATGGATTTGCCCGTTTCTGAATTCATTGCGAATGTTTTTCCCACCACAATGTTTTGGCTCCATTGAGGAACAGGTATCCATTCTGATTCATCCAGGAAGAAAGGCTGTTCAAGAAGGATGCAGCCTATGGTGAAATCTTCGAAAAGATCATCTGATCTGCGGTATCGGGCGATACGCTGCCGCATTTCCAGGAGTGAATTTGCGCCGTTTTTCTCCTGGAAGGCCTCCCAGGCCAGGCTTATGGGAAGGAGCGTTGAATGGGCAAAGAATCCACCGCCTGCAATATAATCATTGGGACTGTGGAGCTTGAAGAGGAAAAGCTCTCCCGGCTTGAGAGCTCTGAATGTGGCTTTTCCGGATGGCTGCCAGAAGTTGACCTCATCTGGGGAAGGAGAGAGGGAGGAGAGGAAGTCGAACCAATCTTGATCTGTAACCCCGATGAAAAAGTTCATGATTATTGAGCTGCTCTGAATTCCCCCACTTTCATTTTTTATTGCGCCAGATCTATGTATTTGATATATGCAAAAAATATAAGCTTTATTTGATTAAATCTTACACATTGGTGCTCCCCTGTCAATAACCTTTAGGGATGAAGTTTAGGGGTGATTTTCCGCTCCTGGATGAGAAGAAACGCTCTAAATCGACGTTGTATGTACTGGAGAAGAAATTTCTTAGGGCATATCCCTATCAGATTTTTCTTGAAACTATGTCTTTTGTTGGGATTCAAATGGTTTTGAAGCCAGCGTCTGAATCAATAACAGCAAAGCTCCTGCTAAAAGAACGAAGTCAATGTGTACGCCCAGACGCAAGGCTCCAAAAAGACTGTAAAATATTCCTATAACGACCAATGTTATGGACCAAACACGAGATGAGAATCCGTCCGCCAGCACAGCAAAGCCAATGGTAAGAGAAAGAGTTGGACATGGTATCAGACCCATCGGTGCTGCATACAGATACCTGAGCCACGATCCATTCTCTAGAAAATGCGGGTATATCCAGCCGAATAAAATCAAGAGGGCACCGAATATGAAACCCCAGACTGGAGGCTTTTGTATTCTCTCTTTTGGCATTCTGAGTCCGATTACTGCGAGGATAACGGCAAACAATAGAAATACGGCTCCATTAAACGGGTTTTTATATATCCATGCCAAGATGCTGACGGATAAAAGAGGAATGGCTGATAAGCTTGAGCCGAGCTTCCTTGATGGACGCCAGCCACAAATAATCCCGATTATGACAACTGCCACTAACACATGCCATAGTACGGCCAGAAAAACCATTTCATTGGCGATAGAGGCAAGCCCTTGGAGGATATCTGAGGGATTAGGCATTGTGAACCTCCTGTATGACAAGAATAGAGCGATTATTATGCTTTAATAAAAATCATTATAATAGATATCATCAGAAAAAAATGGTTCTTATGAAATCTGCAGAATATCGGCCATCATATTGGCAAAGCGCTGGCCATGGCTGGTGCGGACTGGGCAAATCTTCATGTTGTGAAAGGAAAGGGGTAATGAACATCTAGAAATGTTTCGCTGGGATATATCCTCAAGATGGACTGTCCCCCTTTTCCACCAGAGCTTCCTCAAGTGAAACCTCTGAAGTATGGTCTTCGTCATTTATAAGTGTGGTGAGAACAACTTGAACAGAAAGGAGAATGAGGATATGATAGAAAATACCGAGGTCAAAATGGGAAGACATTTTACTCTTGAATATTGGCAAGATGAAGGGTGGTATGTTGGAAGGCTGAAGGAAATTCCGGGCATATTCAGTCAAGGTGAGACCCTCAATGAACTCAAAACCAACGTACTCGACGCTTACAATCTCGTACTCGAGGAGTCAAAGGAAAGCTTGCCTGCAAATATAAAAAATAAGGTCAGAAGAATCCAGGTCGAGCTTTGAAAAGAGAAGCCTTCCTCAAGGAGCTCGACAAGTCTGGATGCGTGCTCAAACGCCACGGCAAGAGGCACGATCTTTACATAAATCCACATACCGGAAGGCAGCTCCTGTTCCACGTCACAAAGAAATCAAAAATACCCTTTGTTCACTTATTAGAAAGCAGTTAGGATTAGCCGGAAAATAGCCATCTCTGCATTGATCAAGATGATCCAAAAAAGATCAGTCGAAGATTATGACGGCGCCAGCCTGCAGTCTTCTCCACCACAGCCTCTGAGATAAGCTCCTGCCGAAGGAGCAGGGAGAAGACCTCGGCCAGGAGGCTGTCCTGGAAGGAATCAAGATGATGAAATATCCCCTCCTGATCCTTGCTGCCATCGGTCACCAGGAGGTGGAGATGGACGTTGAAATTGATCTTCTACGCGAAGGGCTGGATTTAAGCTACTATCCCTGGTCGAAGCTCTGTGCCAGTGGTTGCCTGGAGGTATTTGAGGAGGGCATTGACAGCCGCCGGCATGAATCATCGCGTGATAAGAAATAGCCATTGCCCAAGTTAAATCAATATTGAGATTGGCCTCGGCAGCTCTTACCAACTAAATGGGAGATGAACCGTATTTATATATGATAGAAATTGGCTGAAATAGGTACATGTCCCCATTTTGGCCTCATTTTTTTTGATAACCGACGCCCTCAATCTTGATCAGATTTTCTTTTATTCCTGTCCTGGCCCCAAGTATCTTGTGCATCAGCCATATTCTGGTCAGAATGTGGTCGGTGGTCTGGGGAATCAAATACTGGGTCTCTCCTTCGGCCAGAGCAGCAAAGGGAATGATCTGGTCGGCCAGGTGTCTGTCCACAGTGGCTCCAGTCTCAACATCTCGGAGCAAATTTCTGGCTGTGTGCCGGCCTATGAACTCTGCTGGCCTTCCCAGGGCCCCGGCCATATCTGAACCCAGCAAACATCCGGTATGGGTGGCGGCCCAAACGGCCAGAGATGCTCCCGCCTGGACAGATACTCTTTGAAAGGCAGGTTTTTCCTTGGTGTCGTTTATCACTGCGATATGAGGGCGATACCTTTTTGCTCTTAAAGTTTTTGTGCACTCCCTGGCCATCCTCTCTGAAACTTTCCTTTTGTTGAGAAGGGAAGAAAGAGCAATCCCTTTTATATCTTTAATTTTTCCCTGATCAATAAGGGTAAGAGGATTCAGTTTTCCTGCTGCAGGCAAAACCTCCACCTCGATCTGGCCTTTCCCTTCAGGAAAATAGCCAGGCTGGATGATCTTCAAATCCACTCTTCCTCCCATTCTTTCCAACAGGGGCAACAGCACTTGCTGGATATGGAACACAGAGGGGGCAAAATCCTGAAACAATCCTCCTGTGATTTTAAATTTGGAGGGGATTGAGGCAAAAAGGGCTAAAGGAACCACGGTCAAAGCCAGCATGGTGGTGGACCCGGCGGTCCCGATATCCCAGGTGTAGGCCCCGCCCTTTATCCTCTTTCCAGGGACAAATTCTATTTCTCTCGAACCCACCTTGTTTCCCTTCACCTGGCCCTCACAGATTTGGACGCAGGCCTGAACAGCGGTCAGGTGCTGGGCCCTTAAACCCGGTTTAGACCTTTTGGCCCGGATGTTCCAGATCCGCAGCCTTTCCCCTGCTAAAACAGAGAGGAAAACCGCATCCCGGACAATGGTTCCCGAACCCGATTTTTGGCTGCCGTCTATCTCAATCATTATTCTTCAGATTTGGAAATACAACTGCCACGGTCAGTGCTTCTTTTTGACCGTACATATATAATAACACCCTCCATCCAAAGAAAAAGACTCTCTCCCTTTTTT
>JBKHJA010000046.1:0-20199 GCA_046538375.1 Candidatus Aminicenantota bacterium | reverse complement strand
CACTATTTTATTAAATTGCTTTATTATCAAATATTTGCAATCCATACCAAGCATTACATGCGCTCTTTTTATCCAAAATATTGGATGGCAATTCAATTTATTGAATTAAAGTTTTTTTTAATTCATTGACAGCCATCCCGCATATCAGTATAAACTCCATATTAAGCTGAGCATAAGAGTGAAAAAGCAGGCATGAAATCATCTTCAACCGCTGTAAACACTCTTTACAAATCAAAACGCCATGAATACATACTTTGATCACTTAAAAAAGGATAATGACCATGGGAACTCAGAATAAAGAAAAAATGAGCCCGTACCAAAGACTGGAAGCCGCCTGGAATCTGGAGGAAGCAGACAGAGTGCCGGTCACTCCTTTGAATTGTTATATCATCCCTTATCTGGGAGGGATATCCATAAAAGAGATGTTCTTTGAGCCACAAAAGCTCATTCAAGCCGCTGTGAAATGTCTGGATATCATCGGCGATAATATCGATCCCAACATCACCACTCTCGATCATCTCTCTTTGCTGGGAAAATCAGGCTGGGATCAAGTGACTCTGGACTGGAGGATATGGGATGAGTTTCCACCAAAAGGAAACATCCCCAGTTTTTTCGAAAAACCCATCCTCCAGGACTATGATGATATTATGGAAAGAGGATTTTCCACCCTTCTTTTTAACAGACAGGTCTCCGGGAATATTTTCAAACGGAATCTGGAAGAGTTCTTGTCCTTTCAGTTCGAGTATCCTGAGGACTATGCCCAGGCCTGGCAGAAATTCGTGGAAGACTATGAAGTTCCCCTGTTTATGGGAGGGAGAGCCACCATTCCTTTTGAATTGGTCCTTTATTACCGGAGTTTTGCTCAACTGGCCAATGATATTGCCGAACAACCCGAAAAGGTCAAAAATATGTGCGATTGGGTGCTGGAACATGAGATCATCAATGCTTTAAACCAGGCCATGATCATGGGAGCAGGGGAGGTCCCAGGAGCAGAAGTCATCTTTTTTCAGGCAGGTATTGTGGGGCCGCCTTATGTCTCTCCCCAGGTTTTCGAAGAATTCGTGTGGCCTACCTTGAAGAGAGGCGTGGATATGATCGTCAACAGGGGATTCAAGGCTCATGTCCATATGGACGGTGATCTCACTTCTGTTTTGCCTATCTTGAAAAATATCACCATGGGACTGCCCAAGGGAAAGGTGCTTCTGGATTTTGAGAAGACCGATATGAAAAAGGCCAAACAAATATTAGGCGACCGTGTTTGTATTTTTGGCAATGTGCCGGCCTCTCTGCTTGTGTTTGGCTCCAGGAGAGAAGTGGAGGACTACTGTAAAAAACTGATCCGTGATTGTGCTGAGGGTGGAGGATTCATCCTGGCCACCGAGTGCGAAACTCCCTGGAATGCCAAACGGGAAAACGTGAGGACCATGATAGAGACTGCCAAGAAATGCGGTCAATACAAATGAATCTTTTGGATTCCCACTCCCATAGAGCTTTTGTTTAAAAGAAAAAAGGAGGTAGGACAGTGAAAGAAGGAATTAGAAGAATTCTGGAAGAGACAAAGAAAGGATTGAAGCCCCCCACAGAAGAGGAAATCAATCGGACCACCGCCCAATGGCTTTTTGGAAAACATGCAGAAAAGATGCTCAAATACGCTCCCTGGAGTTTTGTCCTGACCAAGATCTTATGGAAGAAAGGAGAAGAACCATGGAAAAGCTGAGCGAAGCTATTGCTGAACTTGATAAACAGGGTGTGCTGAACACGGTGGAAGACTATCTCAAGGCCAAAAGAGATCCCCTGGAAATCATAGAGGAGGCCCGGAAAGGTTTGGAGCGTGTGGGGGAAGAATTCGAGAAAGGCCATTTCTTTCTGATGGAGCTGATGAGGGCAGCTCAAATATTTAAAGATGCTTCATCTCTGATAACACCCAAGATCAAAGAATGTTACGGAAATGCTTCTTTCAAAGGGAAAGTGTTGATAGGAACAGTTTCCGGTGATGTCCACGACCTGGGAAAGGGGATTGTGGCGGGTTTACTGGAGTGTGGGGGATTTGAAGTAGTGGATCTGGGCGTTGATGTCGCCAAGCAGAGGTTTATAGAAAATATCAGAGAGCACAAGCCGCAGGTGGTGGGTATGTCAGGACTTCTCACCACATCCATTCCGGTGATGAAGGAAACCACAGAATCTATAGAAAAAGCGGGACTCAGAGAGGAGTTAAAGGTTATCGTGGGTGGAGGTGTGGTGGGTGAGGTCAAAAGCGGGGAATTGGGAGTCGACTATGCCACATCCAATGCCAATCAGGGCATAAGAGTCATCGAAGAATGGTTGAGGGCAGGCCGTCAGGATAAGGAAATATGAAAGAAAGAATGACCAGGTATGAACGCCTGGAGGCAGCCTGGAATCTGGAGAAAGCGGATAGGGTGCCTGTGGCCCCCATCAACTGCTATATCATCCCTTATCTGGGGGGGATATCCATAAAAGAGATGTTCTTTGAACCACAAAAGCTCATCCAGGCGACGGTGAAATGCCTGGATATCATCGGCGATAATATCGATCCCAACATCACCACTCTCGATCATCTCTCTTTGCTGGGCAAATCAGGCTGGGATCAAGTGACTCTGGACTGGAGGATACGGGATGAATTTCCACCCCAAGGCAACATTCCCAGCTTTTTCGAAAAACCCGTCATCGAAGATTACGATGATGTCATGGAGAGAGGATTCTCCACCATACTCTTCAATAAAAAGCTGAAAGAAGTATTCCTTCGAAGCCTTGATGATTTCCTTTATTATGAATTCGAATATCCTAAAATCTATGCCCAGGCCTGGCGGGAATTCGTGGAAAAGCATGAAATTCCCCTTCTGATGGGAGGAAGGGCCTGCCACCCTCTGGATCTTCTTCAGTATTACAGGGGTATCTCGCTTCTTACAGAGGATATCTTTGAAAGGCCGGAAAAGGTCAAACAGATGAGCGAATTTCTTCTCCAGTATGAGGTAAACCGGGCCATGAAACAGGCCATGACCATGGGAGCAGGGGAAGTTCCAGGGGCAGAAGTGATCTTTTTTGTGAACGGAGGTCCTCCCGGAATGTCTCCCCGAATATTTGATGAATTCTTCTGGCCTTTTGCCAAAAAGGCGGTGGACTGTTGGGTGAATCGAGGATTCAGGGTGTACTGCCACTGGGACAATGATCTAACGCCTTTTCTGAACACCATAAAAAATATAACCACAGGACTCCCCAGAGGAAAGGTGCTGATCGACTTTGAAAAGACCGACATGAAGAAGGCCAAGCAGGTCTTGGGAGATAAAGTGTGTATCTACGGAAACGTTCCCTCATCCCTGCTGGTCTACGGAACTCCAGAAGAAGTGGATGCCTTCTGTAAAAAGTTAATACAAGACTGTGCTGAGGGAGGGGGTTACATTCTGGGGACTGAATGTGAAACGCCCTGGGACGCTAAACGGGAAAATGTCCGGGCCGTAATAGAGGCAGCCTCTAAGTACGGACAGTATTAGATATAAAGCGAAACTTTAAGTTTTTAAACCGTCAGCTCTTCTTGATGAGCTGGGCCATTTTCTTGATATAATCTGGATTTGTCCCGCAGCATCCGCCCACCAGATTGGCGCCGTTTTCAACCATCTGGGGAATGAAGCGCACATAATCCTCCATGCTTTGTGAATAAGCCACTTTCCCTTCTTCAGAAAGAGAAGGCTTACCAGCATTGGCCTGGGCAATGAGGGGAAGAGAAGTTTTTTCTCTCATGATTTTGATCAGATCCACCATTTCTTCGCTGTTGAGAGTGCAGTTTGTGCCCACTACTGGAACATCTTCTTTCTCCAGCGTATCCAGGCATTCCAGGGGGCTGTTTCCCATCAGAGTAAAGAATCCACGGGGATGGTGGTTGAAAGTTATGGTCACAAAAACCGGCACATCATCCGCTTGTTTTCTTGCTCCCCTCAAGGCACACAGAGCTTCCTTCAAGTCATACTGGGTTTCGATCAACAAAAAATCAACTTTTCCTTCGATCAGTCCTTTGGCTTGCTCGCCATAGGCCTCTTCAAATTCTTCTTCTGTGTACTTTCCTTGAGGCTTGAGAAATTTTCCTGTAGGCCCCATGCTTCCGGCCACAAACTTGCCTTCAGGCTTAACTTCATTAGCGATTTTGGCTGCAGCCAGATTCAGTTCGTAGCACCGCTTATCCAGGCCATGAGAACCAAGTTTTATCTTACTCCCGCCAAAACTATTGGTCAGCACCACATCGGAGCCAGCATGGAAATAGCTGGCATGAATCTTCTTCACCACTTCTGGCTTTTCCACATTCCACGACTCAGGACACTCTCCCTGGGGAAAACCATGTCTTATGAGTTCTGTTCCCATACCTCCATCCAGAAGAACAACTCTCTGTTTAATGAGATCAAATATGGATTCAGTCATTTTTTTCCTCCAAAATGCAAATATTTTTAAGGCCAAGTGCTCAAATCATTCCTGTCCGAGAACGGATGGCCTTCGTCACCGACGGAAAAAGATCCATTTGGGTATGGGGAAGAAACAGAGTTCCGGTGAATTCATTCATGTAGCTGGGTTCTGTATTCAATTCAATGTAGGTCATTTTATCGGAAATTTGGTTAACCAATTCTCTGTTCTTATCAGAAAGGAGGATAAGGTAAGCCCCTAGAAGAGAGCTGTTACCGATATAGTGATATTTCTTTTTTTCTAAATCCGGTAAAAGGCCGATGCGTATGGCATTTTCTACATTCAACCTCTGCCCGAAACTGCCGGCAATGTAAACAGCATCTATCTGGGAAAGGGGCAACCCTACATTTCTGAGCAAAAAAGAGCATCCAGAAAAGACTGCCCCCTTGGTCCGAATAAGATTGGTGATATCATTCTGGGTAATAATCAGGTCTTTTCCCCAATAGGTGTGCTCAGCTTTTTCAATCAGAAATCCTATTCCGTTTTTCGCTTCCACCAATCGGTCCTTCGCCTTTTCTCTGTTGAATTGACCGCTGCGGTCGACATACCCATGCATGAACAATTCTGCCAAAAGATCAATCAACCCTGAGCCGCATAAACCCTTGGGCTTGCCGCCGTTGAAGACTTTATACTCTAATTGCCCGGACTCGGATATGTTGACCTTTTCAATAGCTCCTTCTGTGGCTGGCATACCGCATCTGATTCCGCCCCCTTCAAAAGCAGGCCCTGCCGAGCAAGCACAGGACATCAGCCAATCCTTGTTTCCCACCACCAGCTCTCCGTTGGTGCCCACATCGATGAATAGAGAAATCTTTTCAGAATCTCGCAAAAGAGGCGTCACCAGCAATCCCGCAGTGATATCACTTCCCACGTAGCTTCCCACCGCTGGACCGCAAAGGACTCTTCCCTCATAATTCATATCTAATCCTATATCCCTGGCCAGAAGCAGGGGGACTTGGTTGAAAGTGGGCACGTAGGGCTCTTCTCGGATGTAGCGGGGCTCCAGGTTGAGAAAAAGATGGATCATGGTGGTGTTCCCCGTCATGGAAGCATAGTAGATATCAGTGGTTTTAATGCCAGCGCTTTTTACAGCACTTTGTATAAGGTTATTCACCGTCAAAATGATGAGATCCTTTAACTCCTGGAGATGTCCGGGTTTCTGAGCGTAATTGATCCTGGATATGACATCCTCCCCGCATTTCAACTGATGGTTGTAGCTGGAAGCAGTACTCCTTATCTTTCCGCTCGCCATATCCACCAGATAGAGGGAGACAGTGGTGGTTCCCAAATCACAGGCCAGGCCGTAGATGTTTTTTTTATAAGCGGCAGGCTCCACATCAAGGAGAGTCCAGTTGTGATCCTGTTTGAACAGGACAGCTGAAATTTCCCCTTGTTTTTCCCGCACCACTCGAGCCAATTTTTTCAGTACGGAATACTGGCAGTGTAATGTCTCTCCGGGAAACTCTTTCTGAAAATGGCGTTCCAGTTTTTTTAAATCGCTGTAATTGTCTTGTACAGTGGATGAGGGAATGTGGAAGCTCATTATTCTGACAGCAGGAGACACTTCGTAAATGCCGGAAAGTTTATTTCTGTTATCCTCAAAATAGCGGCGATCAAGGACACTTCTAATCCGGAGCTCTTCAAACTGAGGAAGCTGGACAACCAGATGGTCGTGGACTTCTGTTTGACAGGCAAGGGCATATCCCTGTCGGCTGAGTTCATCCGAAAGTGCTGCTGAGGACTTGCTGTGGTGTGTGCCTCTCAGCACCCGGACCACACAGTTCCCGCATGTGCCTTTACCACCGCAGGTCGTCTTCAGCGGCAGACCGGCCATCCTGGCAGCCTCCAGAATGGTGGTCCCTGCAGAAACCTGAACTGTGTCATCAAAGGGCAGAAATCTTACCCTTAATTCTTCCTGTCGCTTTCTGGAATTCCCCTGACTCATTTTTCCTGTATTTCCATCTTTCACTGGAGGTAAATCATGTTAATTTGACATTCTTAACAAAAGAAGGGATATCCGCGGCTTCCTGACAGCCTACCACCACTTCCCAACCTGGAAGATTTTCTTCCAAATCTCCACTGATTTGAGCAACGAATCCTGGTATGACCAGTTTTCGGGTTTTCACCTGCTGTTCCAGCTTGATCTCCTTGATGAATTTGGCTATGGTATCCCCCACAAATTTTCCTGCAGCCCAAGCTGTCAACACGGACTGACCTTCAGTATCTGCGACCACCAGATGAGCGGAAGTTCCGGAATTTTCGATTTCCCCAGAAACAATAAAGTAAGTCAAGGAAAAATTGGTGGTCACAAACACCGGCGACTCTGGAGTGGGATCGCCGATAGGGTAGACTTTGGGATCCACCTGAATGGGCTTTTGAGGATCCGTGTAGATATTCTGGCGAAGAGTGAACAGAGCATACAGCATGGCCTTGTCGAATTGAGGCAGCACAATGATAGAATCATATTTGCAAAGGAGAACTGAGGCTTTAGACATCAAAGCATAAGGATCATCACCGTCAACAATGGCAAACAACGGATAACCGAATGGTTTGAAGCTCTTTTTAAGAGCGCTTCGCCGCATGATGATGTTGTTTTGAAGCTGACGGCCTACGTTGGAAGAGTCAAGATTGAGGATGAGATCATTGACTCCAGCCTTTTTTGCTTTCTCAGATTGATCTGCCAGTTCTTCCAGGGAATGGGCGGTCAACACAAGGCTGGTCTGGTACGTTTTGGCTAATTCTATATCTCTAGGGGTGAGTTTTTCTCTTAAAAAGATGGCTGCCTGATCATCTTTTAACAGCTTGGCACCAGCCAGCAAAGCTTCCTCATCTGGACAGTCCAGGATGATACCCTTGGTTGAATTCTGCTTGACCGCTTGAATGGTGTTGAGGAGCCTCTGCTTATCTTCATTATCGTGAATGACAAACAAGAGGTCTGTTTTGAGTTCTTCGCCCACCCGTTCCACTTTATAACCTTCAACCTCCTTTATGGTGGAGAGAAGCTTTGACTCTTCTTCTGAGGTTTTCAACTGGATGGCTATGCCTGGTTGATGGAAAAAAGTCTTCTCATGGCGGAACATAACCGTTTCATTTCCTATCTCCAAGGGGTCATCACTTCCGATTTTGACCAAGCGGATAGGAGGTTCACTGGCAGCGCCCAATTTTTCTTTGGCTTCTTCTGAAACATGGGGACATTCACTCAATTCTGCTTTTTTTTGGGCCAGCTTCATGGCAAAAGCCATACAGGTGGGAACGCCGCAGTCCCCGCAGTTGGTTTTAGGAAGCAATTTAAATATATCTAAACCAGATAAAGCCATGTTCATTCTCCATTTTTAGAATCATACATTTTATCAATATTCTTTTTGACCACCTCTGCGGCTTTGGGATGGTACATGATCAGCAATTCCGCTCCAGCCACCAACAGACTCATGGCGGTGGCGATTTCCCAGTAAGCACTCCGCCACTCCTGATCACCCCATTCCGGGTATTCCTCGCCAGACACTCTAGCTTCTTTGACTTTAGAAGTTTCATAGCCCGGATTGATGAGCATGGGGAAAGCCAGCATGCTGTCTCCGGCCAGACCATCATTGCGGATGCGTTCCATGATAGAATAGCTGTATTCCAGCCCATACCCCAGGGCCCCGGTCAAAGGATCCATCACTATTTTTTCTGTGGGGAAATTCATATCGGTCAGCAGAATATTCAGCTGCTTTGCCAGGTTGACATCGATGGGTGTTTGGGCCACTACTGTGTGATCATAAGCCAGGCAGGCAGCAGCGATGGTTTTGTAATTGTCTGTTTCTACATAATTTATCAAGCAGTTTTCTCCTGCTGTCACTTCACAGACTTTTTTCATCACCTGGTTGATTTTTTCAAAATGGCTGTGCCCTGTGATGATAAGGGGAACTTTTACACTTTCTAACACCCGTTGGACCACTTCTGCAGCCTCTTCTTCACTCCTGTTGCCCTTCTCCGGATGTGTTCCTTCCAGGCGCACACTGATAAGCTCTGCTCCGTACTCATCCACACACTTTTTAGCCATCTCTCCAGGTTTATGGATGACCTCCCCGTAATAATCCATCAGGGAAGGGGGATATTTCTCAGGCACTTTATCCAGAACTTCCATGGCTATAACCGGCTTATGGGGATGTTTTCCTTCAAAGAAATGAAAGGAAAGAGCAGTGCTGCCGCCGATGGTTACGGTGTGGGAGCGGGTTCCTCCCTGTTGGGAAGTGGCCCCCAGAGTGACTTGTAAGACTTTTCCGGCATTTTTTTCTTGGGGAATTTCTATATTCATGGTTTTACCTTTCTCAATTCGAGTTTTTCCATAACCAGATGGAGCGCTTTATAAGCAGACGATTTGTTCAAAACCGGCCAGACCGGATGGCCGGCTTGATCTGTCTCCAGAAGCTTTTTATCTTCAGGAATGGAACAAAGAAGCTTGAGACTTTCCTCCTGAATGCTCTTTTTAACTGGCTGAGGAAGAGAATTATGCACCCTGTTCAAAATCAAATATTTTTTCTTGACTCGTGTTTCCAGCTCTTTCAACAGACGGCTTATCTTTCCTGCAGACCGGATGCCTCTTACTGATGGATCGGATACAATCATCAGATAGTCAATATGTTGAGCGGTCCGGCGGCTGAGGTGTTCCATTCCTGCTTCGTTGTCAATAACCACATAATCATAATTGTCACCCAAGGTCTTCAGTATATCCCGGAGCAGATTATTGGCATAACAATAGCATCCCGGGCCTTCCGGCCGTCCCATGGCGATAAGATCGAATGGGGAAGTCTCCACCAGGCTGGTTTGAATCTTATATTCCAAAAACTGCTGCTTGGTCATGCCTCCAGGAATCTTATGGGACAGAGATCTCATCTCCTCCCTGATGTTTCCGATGGTTTCTTTAAGGGAAATCCCCAGCAAATCATTAAGACTGACGTTGGCGTCAGCATCCACGGCTAATACAGAAGAACGGAGATGCTGGCTCAGCCAGTGGATGATCAAAGCGGCAATAGTGGATTTGCCTGTTCCTCCTTTTCCGGAAACAGCTATGGTTTTCATTTTGTGGTTTATCATCTAAATCATAGGAGGCATGGAGAGGGCCGGATGTTTCATCTTGGTGATATATTCCAAAACTTCTTCCTCTGTGGTGGCCACAGTCTCATCCGCAATCATCTCCAGGAAGTTGTCAAGGCCCTCCCGCTTTCCGATTTCGCGAATAACAGGCTCCAGTTCTTCCTTTAGATCCTTGTTCATCCACACAATGCGTTTGGCCCCACCATCAGCACTGATGAATTTTTTGCTGCCGATGTATTGTTTGCTGTGGCCGATGAATCCTGGAGTCTGGACTCCCCCTCCCACTGTTCCAGCCAGGGTAGAAAATTTCATCCCGGAAGGAGTCATACCTGTATAATCGCGGTAGACACTCATGATTCCGTTGGTGGAGGGAAGGATGCCAGAAATACATTCAAAACAACCACAGGAAGTCATAGGATCTTCCACCATGCTGTAGGCGTTAAAAATCTCCAGTGTTTTATGAGAGTTGCTGTACACAAATTTGTTGACTTCTTCCCACTGGCCTTTATCCTGATCAATCACTCTGCCCTTATTCACCGGCTGGTTGGGTCCGGTGGGATTGATCTGGTGAGCGGCTTTGCCATCCAGCCAGTTGTAAGCGCCGCACAATCCAGACCTCTCCGGAGTGATGATGCACACATGATTGGGAGCAAAGGATTGGCACAGGGTGCAGGAATAGAAAGTATCCACAGCCTCATCGGTCATGTCAGCCAGACGGGCATCGCGGGCATGATAGACCTTTCTGACCCCCTCTATAAGATCAAGAATCTCTTTTTCTCTGGTGAATATTTTTATCTGGATTTTATCCGCGATGTTGGCGTATTCTCCGTGAAGTTTAGCATGGACGATGGAACCGAAATGTTTGAATTTAAAACCTTTCTGTTTGGCTTCCTTGTTGATTCGCACCCAATTGATATCCCGCTGACCCATGTGGAAGACCCCGTTGGCAGCATTGATGAAATCATGAATCTGGCGTTCCAAAATGGGCTCAAAATCAGGCTGCATCTCCCGTCCCGCCACTTCCACCCACACAGCCAGAGGAATCTGGCTTCCTTCTTTCACTTCATCAATCTCTGGCCCCACCACTTCGATCTTTCCGTCTTCAACTTCATCCAGGTCTTTGGTGGTCAGAAACTCAAACCCAGGTTTCTCCTGCCCAGCCAGTTCCACGTACATGTCTTCCTTGCGCACCCGTTCTCCCTGGAAAGCAGGTCCATAAGCCACAGGAATGGGCACTTTGGTCACCGTGATTTTCAGCCCCCTGACTTCGATGGCTTTGGCCACCATCTTGTCATGAGACACCGGGGAGACCACATGCTCGTAGGTGCAGATGCCGGTGGGAAGAATCTGATCGATATCCGTATCCGCTATGGTGGGAAATCCATAATTGATGGCTCCGGCTGCCTGGGCATGTTTTTCATCATCCACCGGTCCCAAAGCCAAGACAAAGGCAAACACTCTGTTTTTGTTGTAGCGGAGCACCTTCTGATAATCCCCTGGCTTGGCGCCGCCAAAGGAAAGGGCCACCCTGGTAGCAAAACCCAGAGCATGGACAGTGGCTGTCACATCAGCTCCGTAAGGAACCAGTCTGGTCTCCCAACCCATCTGGATGCCTTCTTCCTGAAGCTGCTGGGCCATGGATTTTCCATCAGTGGCTGCAGACATGAACACATACAGATTTTTTTCCTGGAGTTCCCGGGCGATCTTAACCGCAATCTCATTGGTAGGGCAGTAACCCACACAGGCAGCGAATCCAGGAGCGGTCCCGTCCACGAATTCGATTCCCCTTTCTCTCATGATCACATCATTGGCTGCACCCAGCCACAGATGCTCGTTCTCGGGATTAGGTTTGGGTAAATAGGGAAGGGGATCTTGAGTGTATTTGATAGATTCGAGGATTTCATCTGCAAACAGGGTGGCCATGCCGGCATCAAGAGTCTGTCCCAGGTAGGGAAGCCATAATTTATCCTCTGGTATGGGAGGAAGCAGTCTTTTAGCTTCTTTCAATAATCCATTCAGATCTTCCAACGTTTCGATATTCATGCCCAAAATTCCATGAGAAATAGGCAGGTAATATCCAGTGTTGGGAAATTCCACTTTGGTTTCAGGGCTTTTTTCTTGGATGGCTTTTCGCAGCTCCTGTTCAGCCCGAGCCACCAGTCTGTGTGCTCCTCGGATAGCTCGAGTGGCAATAAGTCTGGACATAGGATCAACCTCCCGTCTCTTTTATACTTCCAGCTCTCTTCTCATATCCATGTCATAAAGGACCCGCTCTTTGGCTTTACTTATGCCTAAATTTTCTCTTTTCCTCTGGATATGATCGATAATCATAGCGGCCATTTTGCTGATATCTGGTTCAGTGGCCCACATGCCGCCGTAAATCTCTTCAAACTCCTTAAAAATATGGCGGCAGAAGGTTTCACTTCCCTGAACAGGCAGTCCGATGCCAAAAACCGTGAATACCCCTGAGGAGACAAAATAATGTCCGATAGAAATGGCCTTTTCACTCATCCACTCTGGGGCAGCACCTGCCGCGGGTAGTTCGTTTATATCTTTACCTAAACCACCGATTTTGACCATCTCAGAAAGGGCCATCAGGATCCGGCTGTTATCCACACAAGACCCTGAATGAAGAACCGGAGGTATCCCTACTGCTCTGCACACCTCGGCCAATCCTTTTCCAGCTTTTTTCTCGGCAAATTCTGGGGTCAGAAAGCCGGCTTTGGCACAGGCAATAGCGGAACATCCAGTCTGGACTACCAGAATATCATTGGCGATGAGTTCCTCCACCAGACCTACATGTCCTTGATCATGAGTGACTTTGGGATTGCAGCATCCCACCACTCCGGCCACTCCTTTGATCCGTCCGTTGATGATATTATCGTTTAGAGGCATATAAGAACCACGAAAACGGCCGCCCAGCATGTAGATGATGGCTTCATGGGAAAAACCAGCGATAAGATCCATTTTCTGTTTGGGAATATCCACCTGCCCCCGGTTGGGAAAATTCAATATCGCTTTTTTTATGATGTTTTTGGCCACAGAAAGAGCATTTTCTTCAGAAAATTCAAAATACTCGGCTCCCTCCATTTTGGCTTTGGGCGAAGTGGTGACCAGATGGGTATGGAAACACTTGCACAGGTCTGGCAGGGAAGGCATGATACACTGCACATCCACGATCATGGCTTCCACCGCACCGGTGCTCACCGCCAGCTCCTGCTGCAGCACATTTCCTGCCACCGGCAATCCGTGACGCAAAAGAATCTCGTTAGCCGTACAGCAGATACCAGCCAGATTTATTCCCTTTGCTCCTTTGGATTTGGCCAGCTCCTTCAATTTGGGATCTTGAGCCGCCACCACCAACATCTCAGAAAGCACAGGTTCATGTCCATGAACTATGATGTTGACCTCATTATCGGAAAGAACCCCCAGGTTCACTTGGCCGTGGAGAGGCGAAGGGGTGCCGAACAGTATATCCTGGAGTTCGGTGGCGATCATAGACCCTCCCCACCCATCAGATAAGGCAGTTCTGGTTGCCTGCCGCATGATATTGCGGTGATCCTGATCTACTCCCATGTGGGTCCTGTGCATGACCTCCACAATTTCACGATCGATCCCTCGGGGAGAAACGTTAAGCTTCCGCCACAGAGCTTGCCGGGTCTCAGGAGCGTTTTTGATGAAAGAAACTTCGCCATCCTGCTGGCCAAAATTTTTCAGGGCCTTTTCTGCCACCTCAGCAGCAATATCTTCTTTGGATCGATCTTGAATGGAAACATTCAACAGCTGGGCTACTGTGTTCAACTTATGGATATCTTGAATAGAATAGCCTGAATCAGGATTTTTTGCTGCCAGGAGAAGAGTTTTAGCCACTTCCCGGCCGTGATCAGAATGGGCGGCTGCTCCTGCAGCTACCATCCGGGCAAAATTCCGGGCCACAATCACCTCCGCTGTAGCCCCACAGACCCCTTTCTGAGGTTTTTTTCCTTTAGGATTGATGCGGCAGGGACCCATGTAGCAGTTATGGCAGCACACACCCCGTTCTCCAAAACCGCAGCGGGGATTCTGCTGTTCTGAACGATCCCAGACCGTCTCCAGGCTATTCTGGCCGCTTTTTTCAAGCAGATATTCTACAGATTTATCCACGCTTTTTTTGCTGTTTTCATTTTTTCTACTGCTTTTGTTTTTGCTCATGTTAGCTGCTCTTTCTTATGGTTTTTATTATTTTCTTAATCTCGAAGCAGGCGTCCCACTTCGTACAGCTGCTCAAAAATTTTCTCTGATAATTCTACTGAAAGCGAACCAGTCCCACAACTGGGAGTGAGCAGACATCTTTCCCAGAGCAGATCTTTATTTATTCCTTTATCCGCCAAATTCTTGACTCCTTCCTCTAATTTTTTCAACAGAGATTCTGGGTTTTCCTGGTTGACCTTATCAGAAGTGGGAACAATTCCCCAAGCTAACACACCACCTCTGTCCAGAAAGGACCTGATTTGCTGAGGATAATATCCGACAGTATCTCCGTACTCGTAGGCGTCAAAGCTGATGACATCCACTCCAGCATCTACCAGGATAGGCCATTCGGTATTGCCGCAACAATGGGTTCCTGCCAAGGCCCCTTCTTTGTGCACGGCTTCCACCACATCATTGATATATTTCACCACATCGGAACGGTGAACACTGACGTAAGTGGAGGATCCGAAACCGGAAAGAATAGGTTCATCCACAAAGCAGATCTGGTCACACCCTATAAATTTGAATTTGTTGAGCAGCCAACGTGCTTTCATTTCCATCCCTTTAACAATGATATCCCTGAATACTTCGTTATAATAAATGGATCTTTTATTCTCATCCACTCTTCCCAGCCCGGTGGTCACAGGACCAGTGACTTGGCTTTTAAAATATTTCAGAGAAGTGAGGTCTTTTTGACGGAGCCTTTTCTCCATTTCATACACGCCCCGGCTGAATTCCGGAGATATCTTGAAATAATCCAGATTCTCGGCCATGTAATTCTCGTAAAATTTTTCCAGTTCACTGGTGGGGTCTCCACTGGTATCAAAATACATTCTCTGTTTCTCCTCATCAAAAGCCACGCAGGGCAGTCCTTCACTGTACTGAATTTCCATCTGTTCCCTGAAACTTGTGTTGGGCAGCTGCGGCCATACCGGAATCTCAGGAATGGTCTTCATTATAACGTCGCAGGCAGCTTCTGGCTTTTTATGGGGGAAACTGCCGATACCTGATGCCAAACATTGCGGTTTAAAAGCCATAACAAACCTCCAAATAGTTTTTAGTATTATAATGCCAGAAGCGATTTATATATAGTAAATCTAAAAAAATATTTGTAAAATTATGCTATTTTTCGATCTTTAAAAAGAAATTTTATAATAAACAATCGCCAAGTCCGAAATGGGAATAAGTCCATTTTAATTCATGACAGAAGTATATGCCTGCTGCCACTGCATCAAAGATCTTCCAGAAGATGATGATAAATTATGCCAAATTCTTTCTCCAGCCTCTCATCCAATAACTCTATCAATGGTTTCTGGTACAAATCAGCATCACTGATGATCTGATGATAAGACATCATTCCCAAGATCTGGTCTGGCGAAAACTGTTCCTTGATCCACAGTGACTGTTTTTTGTCCTGTATTTTATTGCCCACAATGCCAAAGGAAGAAATTCCGATTTCCTCTCCCAACTTGATGATGGTCTTCCCGGTCCACAGACTGCGCCACCCGGGTTCCACTGTAATGATCATGGTGTCGATGTGTTTAGCGGTAGCTCTACCCAAGTGCTCTATGCCTGCTTCCATGTCTACTATCACCACTTCATCCCGGTTCAATATGATTTCTGACAGCAAACTGCGCAGAAGCACATTTTCTGGACAGGCACAGCCGCTTCCTCCTTTTCTCACAGCTCCCATGACCAGCAATTTTATCCCTTGAAAATGGAGACAAAATTCATCGGGAATATCGTTGACCGTAGGGCTCATCTTGAAAAGCTGACCGAATTGGCGGGGATTGGCCCCTGTCCTTTCTTTGATCAACTGACGCTGTTCTGAGATGGGAACAATCGAAGAGGCCTGTTCTGGTGGTACTCCTAGGGCAGAGGCCAGATTAGCATCAGGATCAGCATCCACAGCCAAAACCTTATAGCCGTCTTTTTTAAAATAATGAGCCAATAACCCAGCCACGGTGGATTTGCCGGTTCCTCCTTTTCCTGAAATAGCAAATTTCATCTTTTTTTCCTGTTGATCACAGGGCTGCTCCTGTCCATGGTTTCTGGTCATAAAACCAGTTATCCAGCCCGTTCATGTTCTTTCACTCCAGGTTTGGGTCTGGTAAATTTAAAGCCTGAACAAAATACTCTTGAAAATGAGGATCAGTAGCCAATGAAAAATACTGAATTTTCTTGACCAAAGATTCTATTTTTTTCCTGGCTTCTCTGGCCAGCAGCAAGGTTTTGGCCCCGGCCAGTGAAGAATTGCCGATAAAAATAACTTTATTCTCATCAACAGGGGGAAGAAGCCCTATTTTTATGCTGTTTTTTATATTCAAATAATTGCCAAAGGCCCCGGCAATGAATATGCCATCCAGCTGTTCCAGCTTCAGTTTATTTTTTAAAAGAACCATTCTTATACCGGTCTTGATGGCAGCGATAGCCAACTGCATCTCCCGCACATCCTTCTGATTGATATATATGTTATTGATTATGGGGATTTTCCCTGCTTTATTGTTGATTTTTCCTTTAGCGCTGATCTGTCCTTTTTCCAAAAACACAGCCATCAAATCAATCAGACCGGTTCCACAGATTCCCTTGGCCGGCTTATTGGCTATAGTGTGGAAAACCAGCTTTCTTCTGTGCTGGGCCTTGTATATGGCTCCAGGAAGAGCCAGCATACCACAGCTGATATTCATTCCCTCAAAAGCAGGTCCTGCAGCCGTGGAGGTGGCCACAAAACGCCTTCCTCTCTTCAACACTATTTCACCATTGGTGCCTAAATCGATGAATAAATATTTTCCTTTTCGACCGGCCAAATCAGAGGCGGTAAGACCTGCTGAAATGTCACCTCCCACGAAACTCTTGATATTGGGAACAATATAAGCCTTACCCTGTCTTGACAGATCGAATCCTAATTCAGATGAGGAAAATTCAGGTAAGGAGCTAAAGACAGCACTAAAGGGAGAAACAGCCAGATTGTTGACCGGAAGACCCAGAAGAAAGTGATTCATGGATGTGTTTCCAGCTATAACCACCTCATAGACATGAGATTTTTTGACCTTGTTCTTCTGGAGCATGGAGTTGATCATGTTATTCAGGGTATTGAGAATAGAGTCCCTCATTTTTTTTAAATTTTCGTCATTCAAACAAGCAAAAGAAATTCTGGAGACCACATCAGAGCCGTATCTCATCTGGCTGTTGGAAGAAGTGGATGTATCCACACTTTCTCCTGTGGTCAAGTTCACCAGCTCTGCCACCACAGTGGTGGTTCCTATATCCACAGCGATCCCATAATTTTTATTGATTGTGTCTCCTGGCTCCACGGTCAATATTTGGTTATGATGGTAAGTGACTGCGGTCACACTATACTGACTGCTCTCAAGAATGGGGGGTAATTCTTTCAGCAGATCAAGGGAAATGACCAATTTTTTATTCTTTAAATCTTTTTCCAATAATTCCAGCAGAGAGAAGGGAGCTTTGATCTCAGGCTTTTGGAGCTTTAAATGATATTTTTTTACCATAGGATCCACCAGAACAGGCCGTTCTATTCCTGTTTTCAGAACCATGGCTTCCTGGAGCAAAGACTCTTCTGGAACGTTTATCTTCAGATCACTTTTTATTTTTTGCAGGCATGCTAACCTGTGATGCAGGTTGAGGTTCTTCTGTTTTATAAAAAAGTGTTCTTTTTCACTCAGAGGGGACACACTTCCTTCTATGATCTCCACCATGCATTTTCCACACAGACCTTTCTTGTTGCAGTAGACGCTGAGATTGACCCCTGCTTCCTGAATTTTATCAGCCAATAAATCACTTCTGGAAGCGGTTACAGTCCTGCCATGAGAAAGGATGTCTATTTTGTATTTATGAGGCATTCATCTCCTTCTTAACAGATTTCTCACCATCTCCACTGCTGAGGCAGCTTCGGCAGCATAGCCATCTGCCTTTATCTCACCAGCAAATGTCTGGGTGACAGGGGCACCTCCGATGATTATTTTAACATTCTGCCTCAATTTTGCAGCCTCAATTTCTTCTATGACTTCTCTCATATAGCCCATGGTGGTGGTCAAAAGAGCCGACATCCCCACTATATCTGGCTTTTCTTTCTTTATGGAAGCTATAAATTTTCCTGCAGGAGTATCCACACCGATATCAACGATTTGATACCCTTCTTTCTCCAGTATCATGCTCACGATCTTTTTACCGATGTCATGCAAATCCCCCTTGACTGTTCCTATCACCATTTTAGCCTTGGGCATGTATGATTGATGAACCAGCAGAGGTTTCAAAATATCCATGGCTGCATTCATGGCTCTGGTAGCGATCAGAACTTCTGGAATGAACACCTCGTTATTCTTGAATTTCACGCCCACCACGTCCATGCCTTTTACCAATCCCTGGTTTAAAATTTTTAGGGGCGGGATGCCCCGAGAAAGGGCTTTCTGGGTCAGTTCCTTTACAGAGGCTGAGTCGCCTTTTTCCACGTTGATGGCAATTTCTTTTAAAACCTTCATCTGGACCAGCTCCCGAAAAAGATCATTTCATTCTTTATCATTATAGAGCGGAAAAAGAATGGATTATAGCATTTTTTTATTAAATTTTGTATAATTATGCTAAATTATAAACAAGGAAATCGCCTTAAAATGAAAATTAATGATCACGTCACTCCAAGAAAATTCAAACTGCTCTCTAAAAAATACACTGTAAGAACAGGGCTTCCTGTCTTTTTGGTCAATTTAAAAGGAGACATCATTTACAGCCTGAATTCCTGCAATCTCTGTGGTCAGCTTTTGCACGGCAAAAACACCATGCTGATCAAGAACTGCCGGCTTAAGATGATCAAAGCCATAAAAGAGTCATTCCGGTGGGGAGAAGGATTTATCACCACCTGTCCTACAGGATTGATCATTTTCGCAGTTCCTCTTGTCTTCAACAAAAAGCTGATCGGAGGGCTTCTGAGTGGATTTGCTGTATTTCCGGAAATGGAGAAGGATATAGATCAGGAAATGAGCAAAAATTTACAGGAATTCAATGAATCTGGACATAAGATAAACTTGGATCACATGAGGTTGAAAGTCTTTTCCCTGGAAGAAGTCAGAAAATATGTGTCATTCCTTTTTATGCTGACCAAACAATATAACATCAATGACATAAATTTTCTTAAAGATGTCAATGAAAAATATGTTCAGCAGTACAAAATCGCCAATTTCCTGGATGAATTGAAGAGAGGAAAGCCTGATGTGGCCAGGAAAATCTTGGACAAACAGGATGAAATCATTCAGAAGGTCAAACTGGGCGACGAAAGCGGTGCCAGAGAAATATTGAATGAGTTCCTTGGTTCCATATTTTTTGAAAGTGGAATGAACTTTGAAACCATAAAAGTCCGCATCTTAGAATTGATCGTCATCATATCCCGGGCAGCCATAGAAGCAGGGGTGGAAGCTAAAGAACTGTTAGGGCTCAATTATTCTTATCTTACTGAATTGAATAAAGTTACCGATATCGAGGAGTTATTGTACAAGCTAAAAGAGATCCTAGAGAATTTTATCCACAAAGTCTCCCTGACCAAAGATAAAAAGAAAAAAATCAAAATCCGCCAGATGCGTGAATATATCAATCAACATTTCACCAGCAAGATCACAGCAAAGGAGGTAGCCAGATCCGCTGGATTGAGCATGAGCAGGGCTTTGCATCTGTTTAAGGAAGAAACAGGCCTTTCCCTCACTGATTTTATAACAAAATTGAGAATAGACTACGGAAAATATCTTCTGCTCAACACGGATGTCAATCTGGCTGATCTGTCCAATGAGGTTGGGTTTTATGATCAGAGTCATTTCACCAAGAACTTCAAAAAGATGGAAAAAATGACTCCTTCCCAGTTCAGATCAAAATACAAAAGCTGATTCTTCCCACTCTAAATCCCCCCTCAGCTTTTTTTATTTTCTAAAAAGGAAAGGGATTATATAATCTTCTTATACAGAGATGTTGGGCTCCCTCAAGCTTATTCTTTCTGTTTGACCTTTTCTTTCTTCTTTTTCTTTATCTGCTCTGGCTCTACGCATTGTTCGGCGTATTCACACCACTCCACACATCCCAGATTTAATCGGGGATTGGGAACATACTTCCTGCACTTTCTGCATCGCCTGCGGATATCATCCTTGAAGAACTCGATGGTTGTGCCGCAGGAGGGACAATTGATTTCAAAAATGTCACCGGGCTTCCATTGGCGTGTATCTTGTCCAGGACATTTCATCTCGTTTATGATAACTCATACACACTTCAATTTCAAACATGACGTAAGAATCTTTTTTTCCGGGGTGAGATACTAAGAACATGTATTTGGGAATGGCTTCGCTCCCGTCCAGGTTTTTCACGCCGTTCCCTCACCGTCCATCTCGGCGCCTGCGTAACTGCGCATGTCAGTTATATTGGAATATC
>JBKHJA010000045.1:0-20688 GCA_046538375.1 Candidatus Aminicenantota bacterium | reverse complement strand
TCGAACCAGCGACACCCGGCTTAAAAGGCCGGTGCTCTCCCTCTGAGCTAACGGCCCGGTTGGGATATGTTATGTTTTAATATAAAAAAAAGAACAGATAGAGTCAATCCTAGCTGAGGGACTCAATATCCACGATGATCCAACGACCGCGGTGGTCAACATTCAAAGATTCATCTTTGAGATTATATCTTCTCAGATAAAACCTGTAAGTCTTTTCCTCTCCTTCTGAATTGGTGACTTTCACGTCCACAGTCTGATAATAGACTTCTCCCGTAAATTCTCTGACATTGGGCAGCTCCCTGGCTCCAAGGGAAAACATGGTGATCTCTTCTTCTCTGGCCGCGGCTGTTTTGGCTTCATTGTAATCCTTCTGAAGCTGTTTATGTATTTCATAGATTTCATCGTATTCAGCCTTCAAATCATCCACTTTTTTTCTTGCTGCTCTTTTGGCTGCACTTGTCCTGGCGTTTTCCAGCTCAAATTCAGCTACATCCAGGGCATCCCGGGCATCCAGAGTTGTCACCACCGATTCTTCCACTTTTTTCTTCAATTCCAATTCTTTTTTATTCAATTCCGGGAGAATGGGAGGATTCACTTCGACTTCACTGGCAGCAGCAATTTTCCATTTTTCTACGTCCATATCCACCGGTTCCAGGGCCATGGTGGACATGGTGGTCATGTCATTCAAAGAAGCTGCGTGAAAATACCGCTTCAATAAGTCTTCTTCTGGTTTTGATTGGCATGACTGCAGGATAAAAGCGAGCAAGGCAACTCCGACCATGAAGGGAATTTCTCTTTTCATTCTTCCTCCTTCCTGATTTTAATTTTTAGCGAGTGCCTAAATTTTACTTTTTTTTCAGATAAAAAAGCAAGCCCAAATAAGTTTTAGATTTCATCTTCTTTTCTCATTCTGGGCTTCATCCGGCTGCATTACAGGAAATGCCCTGCAAAAATCAATCTGGAAAAGCAGGTTCCTTCCTATCGGGCCTGGACATCTTTGTTCCCGGTTTTGAAGATGGTGGCTTTGGCAGTTTTTCATTTTTTTATTGGAAGAATCTTTTTTTTAATTTTTGATGTTGACAACCATATATTTTATAAATATGATTTAAGGTAATTATAAGGCAAACATTACATTTCCTATAATTACAGTAAATTCAGTAAGATATATATTGATGGCAAGGATTCATAAGCTTCGTAAGTAAACTTTCTGAACAAACCCGCCAACTGCCTTGTAATTACCATTAAATTCATGCATTGCTCGTATAAATTTGTAAAAGTAACTTCTCCCTCTACCTTACTCTCAATAATATTTAATTTTCCTAAAAGGAGGATCCATGGAAATCCAGAGAAAAGTCAAATATGAACAGGAATTGGATAAGAATTTTTTACAAGAAATCAAACAGACGTCAGGCTGCGATGAGATCGACCGCTGCATCCAATGCGGCACCTGCAGCAGCTCCTGTCCCATGGCTGTGTATATGGATTACCCCCCCAGAAAAATAATGGGTTTGATCAAAAACGGGTTTAGAGAGGAAGCCTTAAAGAGTTTTACTATCTGGCTTTGTTCTTCCTGTTATACATGTCAAGTCCGCTGCCCGGCAAAAATCAAAATAACCGATATCATGTATGCTCTCAAAAGAAAAGCTATCAGGGAGAAAATTTATCCTTCCCGGTTTGCCATTCCAGTGATGGATAAAGAAATGTCCAAACTCATCGCCAAATACGGCCGCAATTCCGAGCTGTGGCTGGTTTTGAATATGTACCTAAAGTCAAAAAACCCCCTGGGTCTTCTCAAGATGGCTCCTATAGGTATAGATTTGATGAAAACCGGACGCATGAGTCTTAAACGAGAGAAAATCAAGGACAGAAAACAACTTCGGTCATTATTAAATTCTGTCAAGGAGGAGGCATCATGAACGAATACATCTATTATCCCGGTTGTTCTCTAAAAGGCAATTCCAAACAATACGAAGAATCCATCCTTCCGGTCTTCAAGGAGATAGGGATGGAGCTTGAGGAGATGGATGACTGGAACTGCTGTGGAGCCACGGCTTACTTTTCTGTCGATGACACCATGGCTGCAGCCATTTGCGGCCGCAATCTCTCCTTGGCAGAAAAAGCCGGCAAAGACATCATCGCCCCTTGTGCTGGCTGCTACCTCACCATGAAAAAATCCAACCTGTTTCTCATCGACAACAAGAAGAAGGCTCAAAAAATACGAGAAGACCTGAAAAAAACAGGTTGTGAATACCAAGGAAAAGTCAAGGTGAAGCATCCTCTGGAAATTCTTACTCAAGAAATCGGCCTGGAAAAAGTCAAAGAAAAAGTAAAAACTCCTCTCCATGGTCTTAAAGTGGCCTGCTATATCGGCTGTCAGTTGGTCAGACCTTATACAGATTTCGATGATCCCGATTATCCGGTGGCATTGGATAATCTTATGGAAGCCATCGGAGCCGAACCTGTAGATTATTCGGCCAAGACCCGCTGCTGTGGAGGTTCCCTGACAGGAACCATCGAAGAAGTTGGCTTAAGGCTAAACTATATTCTGCTGAAAGAAGCTAAAAGAAAAGGGGCGGATGTGATTGCCACCGTGTGTCCCCTCTGTCAGTTTAACCTCGAAATCACCCAAAAAAGAATCGTCACCAAATACGAAGAGGACATTAAAATGCCTATTCTCTATTTCAGCCAGCTCATGGGCATAGCTTTTGGAATACCAAAGGAAGATCTCGGTTTCTCCCGTTCCATCATATCCATGAAATCCGTGTGGGAGAAACTCGGAAACGGAGGGATAAAATGAGCAAAAACGGACAACCAAGAATCGGCGTCTTCGTGTGCCATTGTGGAACAAACATCGCCAGCAAAGTCAACGTCTCTGAAGTGGTGGAGTTTGCCTCCAAGCTGGATAATGTGGCGGCTGCCCGAGAGTACAAGTTCATGTGCTCCGATCCCGGCCAGGAACTGATCAAACAGAACATCAAGGATCACCATCTTAACCGAGTGGTGGTGGCCTCCTGTTCTCCTCTCATGCACGAGCCAACTTTCCGGGGAGTCACAGCCGAAGGAGGTTTGAACCCGTTTTATTTTCAGATGGCTAACATCCGGGAGCATGTCTCCTGGGTGACCAAGAACCCCGATGAAGCCACCAAAAAGGCAAAAGCTCTGATCTCGGCTGCGGTCCGCCGGGTGGCTCTTCACGACCCCCTCGAAAAAAAGCAGGTTCCGGTTCGGCCGGAAGTGCTCATAGTGGGGGGAGGGATCGCCGGTATCCATGCTGCCTTGACCTATGCCAATTCAGGAAAAAAAGTCTACCTGGTGGAAAAACAACCCTCTATCGGGGGTCACATGTCCTTTCTGGATAAAACCTTCCCCACTCTGGACTGCTCTGCCTGCATCCTGACTCCAAAAATGACCGAAGTGGGCAAGCATCCCAACATCGAACTGCTCACCTGGAGTGAAGTGGAAGAGATTTCCGGATACGTGGGAAATTTCAAGGCAAAAATCAGAAAAAAGGCCCGCTTCGTGGATGTTGACACCTGCAACGGCTGCGGAGCCTGCTGGGAGAACTGTCCTACCACCATTTCTCCTTCAGAAAGAATAGTAAGAAAAAGAGATTTAATCATTAGACAAGTGGAAAGAGAACACTGAAATGACTCTCAGGGAAATCAAAGAAATCCTCAAAGCTGAAATCATCTTGGGTGATGAGCTGCTGGAAGAGGAAGTCAGCTTTGCCGGGGGATCTGACCTGATGAGTGATGTCTTGGCTTTTGGTAAGCCCGGGATGCTGCTTTTGACTGGTTTAACCAATGCTCAGTCGGTGCGCACCGCTGATATAACTGACGCCAAAGCCATCGTCTATGTTCGAGGAAAAAGGCCTGATAAAGAAGGAATAGAGTTAGCCAGGAAAAAAGGAATCCCTATTTTTTCAACGAAATACATGATGTATAAATCCTGCGGCCTTCTCTACAAGAGCGGGCTTCCCAGCGTAAGCAATTTCTATGAAAAAAAATGATGAAGCAAAGGGAGAATGGGTTATCTCAACTTTTTGAAATCAAAGGCGGCGATTTCGCAAACGCGGGCAGCATCTCCACAACAATCAAGGAAATTCTCCAGGAAATCGGCATCGACTCTTCTATCATCAGGAGGGTGGCTATCGCTGCTTACGAGGCAGAAATGAATATCGTCATGTACGCTAATAAAGGGAAGTTGACCTTCAACCTTACCCCTAAAAAACTTGAGCTAAAACTGAAAGACAAAGGACCTGGAATCAAAGATATAGAGCTGGCCATGAAAGAAGGCTATTCCACGGCAACCGAAGAGATGCGTGAGATGGGATTTGGAGCGGGAATGGGGCTTCCCAATATAAAAAAGAATTCAGATAAATTTGAAATCTCTTCTGTTCCTGGTAAAGGAACATCATTAAATATAATCATTTTCTTAAACCAGATAGAACAGAAATGAATCAATATTTCCATTCCATCCGCATTGACAGCAGAAAGTGTGACGGACGGATGAAGTGCATGCGTGTCTGTCCCACCCATGCCATCAGGGTCAGAAACGGTAAGGCAAAAATGATCGAAGAGAAGTGCATCGATTGCGGAGAATGCATCACAGTCTGCCCCACAGGAGCTATCGTTCCCCTTACAGATCCCTTTGGAGAGCTCACCAAATTCAGACATACTGTAGCCATTCCTTCTCCCGCCCTGTATGCTCAATTCGGAAGAGAAATTCTGCCTGAGAAAATACTTGATGGCTTAAGGAAATTGGGTTTCGATGATGCCTTCGATCTTGCTTACACATGCGGAGAAATCAGTTTCGCTATCCAGGAATATCTGCGGGAATATAAAGGACCCAAACCGCTTATCTCTAATGTCTGTCCGACTATTGTCCGCTTGATCCAGGTGAGATATCCCTCCCTCATTGATCAAATCATTTCTATCGATACTCCCAGAGAGATTGCTGGCCGAGAAATCAAAAAGAAAAGATCAAAACAATATGGCCTTAAAGAAAAAGAAATCGGAACTTTCTATCTCACTCCCTGCCCTGTAAAAATGATTTCCATCAAACAGCCAGCAGAAAAAGGCCAATCTTATCTAGACGGTGCCATCTCAATTTCTGATATATACGCCCCCCTTCTCTCTGCCATGGAAAGTGTTGAGATGAGAAGCTACAAGAAAGCCCTGGAAAGCATCTGCATTCTGGGGATAGGATGGGCTATCGTTGGTGGAGTCTGCCGAACTCTCAGGTTGAAAAATTCCTTAGCCGTATCCGGTCTGAGCGAGATATTAAAAGTTTTTGACGATATAGAGCGGGGAAAACTGAGAAACATTGATTTTATCGAAGCCTATTCTTGCCCCCAAGGATGTGTGGGTGGCTCCCTGACAGTGGAAAACCTGTATATTTCTTACAATAAAATCATCAAGTTGATCGAAACTTTGGAATACGAAAAGATAAAAGCATGTCCTGATATCCGGGAGGTGAGAAAATATTATAAACAAAAATACTTTTTTATGGAAGGCAAATTAGAGCCCCGCCCCCTTAAACCGCTGGATAAAGACCTGGGTCAAGCCATAAAAAAAAGAAAAGAAAAGGAAAAGATTTTTGAGTCTTTACCTAAAATTGACTGTGGAGCCTGTGGTTCCCCCTCCTGTTTGACTTTCGCCGAAGATGTGGTGAGAGGGGAAGCTGAACTCAATGACTGTATTTTCAATCTGCCCCAGAGATTTAACGAGCTTTCCCAGGAATTGTCAAATTTGTTAAACAAATCTTCTTTCATAACTCTGACCCAGCCAAAAAGAAAAAAGTATAAAAGGAAGAGGAAAAAATGAGGTTAAAAGAAATCATAGAAAAATTAAAACTTGATGTTTTAACTCCGCAACAGGAGTTGGAGGCCAAAGTAAGCGGTGGCTACACCAGCGATCTTCTCAGTGACGTGATCGCTAACAGCAAAGAAGGCAACCTCTGGATCACTCTACAAACTCATCAAAACATAATCGCTGTGGCCAAATTAAGAGACTTAGCAGGAATAATCATCGTCAATAACCGCAAACCAGATGAAGATACCCTCAAAAAAGCCCAGGAAGAAAAAGTCCCTTTATTCACCACCGGAGAAACATCATTCAAAATTTCAGGAAAATTATATCATCTGTTAAGTTCCGAGGCCTAACCATGTTTCGAACTTTCAAAGCTGACTTACACATTCACACCTGCCTCTCTCCCTGTACAGAATTGGATATGTCCCCCAAAAAAATAGTGGCCGTAGCCAAGGAAAAAGAAATAGATATCGTCGGCATCTGTGACCATAATTCTTCTGAAAACTCTTTAGCCACCATAAAAGCTGCCAAAAAAATGAATATTCATATTTTGCCTGGAATGGAAGTCACTTCTCAAGAAGAAGTTCATGTTCTGGGCCTTTTTGAGGAAATAGAAGAAGTTTTAAAACTCCAGGATTATGTTTATGAAAATCTTCCTGGAGAGAATGATGAGGAAGTCTTCGGGATGCAAGTTATGCTCAATGAAAAAGATGAAGTTTTGGGTTTTAATAAAAAACTTTTGATCGGAGCGACAACCATCCCGCTTGAAGAAATCATTGGTGTTATTCACTCCTTCAATGGAATAGCCATTGCTTCCCATATAGACAGAGAATCTTTCAGTGTTGTGGGTCAATTGGGATTTATCCCTGATAATTTAGAACTAGATGCTCTAGAGATCTCTCCTTATATAACCTTGGAAGAAGCGAAAAAAAGATTTAATAACAAATATCCTTTCACTTCTTTTTCTGACGCCCATTATCCCGATGATATCGGCAAAGTTTTTACTTATTTTCTTTTAAAAAGAGGGACGGTGTCTGAAATAAAAAAAGCTTTGAAAAATGAGGATGGAAGAAAACTTATTCACTGATTTGGCTATGGAAGATCTTTCTCTACACATTCTAGATATCGTTGAAAATTCAGTGGCTGCCAAAGCCGATAAAGTTGAAATAACAATATCAGAAAATAAAAAAATGGATTTGCTCTCCATTGAGATCAGCGATAACGGAATTGGCATGGACCAGCCCATAACAAATAAGGTATTTGATCCTTTTTTCAGCACCAAAACAACCCGCCGATTCGGCTTGGGACTGCCGCTTTTACTGGAATCAGCAAAAGCAGCCAACGGGAATCTATCTCTAAAATCAAAAAAGGGGCAAGGGACCAAAATAGAGGCTAAATTCCAGCACAGCCATATTGACAGGAAGCCTTTAGGAGATATTGGCCAAACTCTCATCACTCTTGTTATGGGAAATCCTGAAATAGAATTTATATATATCCATAAAAAAAATGGCTGTAAATGCCGTTTAGATACAAGAAAAATAAAATCCCAGTTAAAAGATAAACCCATAAATTCCCTTGAAGGGATTAAAATACTTAAGAAAGATATAAACAAGATACAAAAGAAATTAAAGGAGGTAAAAAATGAGAGATGAAAAGCTAGTGGAAATTATAGAGACGCACAGTGGGAAACAAGGAGCCCTGTTGAATCTCCTTCTTGAAGTTCAAGAAAATTACAATTACCTTCCCAAGGAAGTCTTAGCAGAAATTTCATCGTCGCTGGATATTCCTCTTTCCCGCCTGTACAGCGTGGCGACTTTCTTCAAAGACTTCAGTCTTACTCCCAGAGGAAAACACACCATCCATGTGTGCATGGGTACAGCCTGTCAAGTCTGGGGGGGGCAAAGATTGGTGGATAAAGTGGGAGAAGAACTCAACATTAAACCAGGAGAGACCACCGAAGATCTCGAGTACACCCTGGAAACAATCAACTGCCCCGGATGCTGCGGCCTGGCTCCAGTGGTTGTCTTTGATAAAGATGTGCACGGCAAAGTTACGCGGAACAGGCTCCTCTCGTTGATGAAAGAATACAAAAAATAATCTAAGGAGAGAAAAATGACGAAATTAACTGTAAAAGATTTAGAAAAAAAGAGGGAAGAGGCAAAAAAAACGGTCATTTTGCGAGAGGGCGGTCCATATAAAGCAAAAATAACCGTGCATATGGGGACATGTGGCATTGCCGCAGGAGCACGAAAAGTGATGGATTCTCTTCTTGAAGAAGTGGAGAAAAGAGAAGCGAAGGATATTCTTGTTTCCACCTCCGGGTGTGCTGGATTATGCAGCAGAGAACCTATGGCCACAGTGGAACTGGTGGGAAAAGCTCCTGTAAAGTATGTAGACCTCAACGGTGAAAAAATCAAAAAAATATTCGATGATCATGTGCTGGGAGGAGAAATCGTCACAGACTATGCACTAGCCTATGGAAGCGAAAAAACTTCATAATTAGGAGGAAATAAAATGAGTCCTTACCGTCTAAACTTAATGATATGCGCTGGAACAGGCTGTGTATCTAACAGGTCATTTCATATAAGAGAGGCTTTAGAAAGGGAGATAAAAAAACACAATTTAGAAAAAGAGGTATTAACAGTCATGACCGGGTGTAACGGTTTTTGTGCTGCTGGACCTATCATGATCGTTCAACCTGATGGCATTTTTTACCAAAAATTAGAGGAAGAAGATATCCCTTTTCTGGTGGAGGAACATCTCCTCAAAGGAAGGCCGGTAAAAAAACTCATGTACACCCCGCCCACAGAAGCTGAACCAATTCCAAAAATGGCAGATATTTCCTTTTTCAAGAAACAAATCCTCATTGCTTTAAGGAATAAAGGAATTGTTGATCCTGAAAAAATAGATGATTATATCGCCCGCGAAGGCTATGCATCTTTATCCAAGGTCCTCACTCATATGAAACCCGAAGAAGTGATAAAGGAGATAAAAAAATCAGGACTCCGGGGCCGAGGCGGCGGCGGATTCCCCACAGGATTAAAATGGGAATTTGCTCGGGCTGCAGAGGGAGACGGAAAATTTGTGGTGTGCAATGCAGATGAGGGCGATCCAGGAGCTTTTATGGACCGGAGCATCGTGGAGGCTGATCCCCACTCAATACTGGAGGGGATGGCCATCGGAGCTTATGCTATAGGTGCTGACAAAGGATACATATACATAAGAAGCGAATATCCCCTAGCTATAGAAAGAAGCTTGAAAGCCATTGAACAATCAAGAGAATACGGCCTTTTAGGAGAAGATATACTAGGGTCTGGTTTTAACTTTGAAGTAGAGGTGGTAAAAGGAGCTGGCGTGTTTGTCTGCGGAGAGGAAACAGCTCTCATTGCCTCGGTGGAAGGAAAGATTGGAGAACCGAGGCCCAGACCGCCTTTTCCAGTGGAAAAAGGATTATGGGGAAAGCCTACCAATATCAATAATGTGGAAACTTGGGCCAATGTTCCAGCCATAATCAACTGGGGAGCAGATTGGTTTTCAAAGATTGGAACAGAAACTTCAAAGGGAACAAAGGTATTTTCCGTAGCCGGAAAAATAAAAGATGCTGGTTTGGTTGAAGTGCCTATGGGCATCACTCTAGGAGAAGTCATCTTTGACATTGCCGGTGGGATACACAGCGATAGAAAATTCAAAGCTGTTCTTATCGGCGGCCCCTCAGGGGGAGCCCTGCCCTCTGAATGCTTGAATCTGCCTGTGGACTATGAAAGCTTGACAGAGGCAGGGGCTATGATGGGTTCAGGAGGCATGGTGGTTGCTGATGAGAACAACTGTATGGTGGAGATGGCCAGATATTTTCTTAATTTCACCAGAGACGAATCCTGCGGCAAATGCACTCCCTGTCGGGAGGGTATACCGCGGATGTTAAAAATCTTAACCAAAATCAAACAAGGCCAGGCAGAGATGGAAGATTTGACTCTTCTTGAAGATCTAGCCAGAAGCATAAAAGACACTGCTCTCTGCGGCTTAGGCAACACAGCACCAAATCCTGTATTAACCACTCTGCGCTATTTTAGAGACGAGTATGAAGCCCATATCAAGTACAAAAGATGCGTTGCGGCTGAATGTAAAGAGATGGTTCCTTCTCCATGCCACTACTCCTGCCCAATAAACACAGACGCTGCTTCTTATATCGCTTTAATCGCCCATGGAAAATTCAAAGAAGCTTTGGAAGTCAATAGATTGGCTAATCCCCTGCCCAGTGTTTGTGGACGAGTCTGCCACCATCCCTGTGAAGTAAAATGCCGGGCCGGAGAGATAGGGGAGCCAATCGCCATAAGAGATTTAAAGCGATTTGTTGCTGACTATGGAGAGGAAAAAGGATACAAACCCATCACTAAGACAGGAACGAAAAAAGATGAAAAAGTGGGCATAATCGGCTCCGGACCCGCGGGTCTTATGGCAAGCTGGAAGCTGGCTAAACTTGGATATCAGGTGACAATCTTCGAAGCTGCTCCAGTAGCGGGAGGAATGTTGGCTTGGGGCATCCCAGAATACCGGCTGCCAAAAGATGTTCTCAACTCTGAGATAGAAGACATAAAAAGGCTAGGAGTGGAGATCAAAACCAATATCAGCGTAGGCAAAGATATCTCTATCCATGAGATTTTCAAAAAAGGCTACAAAGCCATATTCATCGCCACCGGTGCCCCAGTCAATTTGAAATTGGGAATCCCTGGTGAGGATGTGGAAGGAGTTATTGATCCCATCGAACTGTTGAAAAAATATAACCTGGAGAAAGAGGCCAAAATAGGGAAAAAGGCCGCCGTTGTTGGCGGGGGGAATACGGCCATAGATGCCGCCCGCACTGCCTGGCGTTTAGGAGCTGAGGTCACCATTTTATACAGACGAACCAGGCCCGAAATGCCAGCCAACAAAGAGGATATCCAAGCTGCCCTGGAAGAAGGAATCAATATAGATTTCTTGACCCTACCGGTTGAAGTTTTATCCAAAAATGGAAAATTGACGGGAATAAAATGCACAAGAATGGCTCTATCAGATTTCGATGAGTCAGGAAGAAGAAGACCTGTCTCTGTTGAAGGAACCGAATTTGAGATGGATATCGACACCCTCATCCCGGCCATCGGTCAGGAGCCTGACTTGGGATTTCTGGATGGGAATTCGAAACTCAAAATATCCAAATGGAAAACACTGGAAGTTGATCCTGAAACCATGGCCACTAATGTACCAGGAATATTTGCTGGAGGAGATGTGGTCTCCGGTCCCGCCACGGTCTTAGAAGCAATGAAAGCTGGAAAATTTGCCGCCGAGTCCATCCATAGCTACCTGAGAGGTGAACCTGTGGAGAGAAAATACGAGCCTCTATCGCCTGTTATGGAAGTTCCGCCTATAGAATTAACAGAAGAGGAAATCATGACAGAAATAGGAAGAGTGGAAATGCCGAGTCTTTCTACCCAAGAAAGAGCAGGCAGTTTTAAAGAAGTAGAACACGGCATCTCCAAAGAAATGGCCATCAAAGAGGCGAGGAGATGCCTCAGATGTGACCTAGAAAGAAAAGGAGAAAAGGAGGAGAACAATGAACAAAGAGAAAAAAATCAAGCTCACCATAAACAATAAGCCGGTTGAGGTAGAGGAAGGAACCACTATACTTGAAGCTGCTGAAAAACTTGATATCACAATTCCCACCCTGTGTTATCATCCTCTTCTTGAACCTTATGCAGCCTGCAGAATATGTATGGTTGAAACAAAGACCAGAGAAACATCTGAGTTAGTGACATCCTGTAACACAAAAGTCCAAGAAGGAATGACTGTAGAAACAGATTCAGAACGAGCACTGAAAGCCCGAAAGCTAAACATCGAAATGTTAATGGCCAGGGCTCCTGCTGCCCAGAAAGTCCAAGAAATCGCTAAAGAATTAGGAATCGAAAAGACAAGATTCGAAATAACTGATCCTGAAGAAAAATGCATCCTTTGTGGGCTGTGTGTCCGCACCTGTGAGGAAGTGGTGGGGGCCAACGCCATCAGCTTCTCAGAAAGAGGGGAAGAGAGAAAAGTTTTCACCCCTTTTGGCGAACCCTCGGAAGCCTGCATAGGCTGTACAGCCTGCGCTTTCTTCTGTCCCACCGAGGCCATTACCGTAGAAGATTTGCAGGGAAGAAAAGTTATTCATGATGAGCTTCACCTGGGGCCTTCCACGGCCGTTCGGGTTCCTATCCGGCAGGCTGTTCCCATGGTTCCGTTTATCGATGAGGAGGCCTGCATTCACTTTAAGACCGGGGAATGCAAGCTCTGCGAAAAAGTCTGTGAAAAAGAGGCCATCAACCACGACATGGAAGATGAAGAGATCGAACTGGACGCAGGGACAGTGATCCTGGCCTCCGGCTTTAAGCCCTTTGATGCCCAGAGAATTGCTTCTTACGGATACGGAAGATTTCAAAACGTCATCACCTCTCTGGAATTTGAAAGGCTGGTCAATGCTTCAGGTCCTACGGGAGGAAATATTCTTTTGACCAACGGTGATGCCCCCAAAGCTGTGGGTATCATTCACTGTGTGGGATCCCGTGATGAAAATTACAATGAATACTGCTCCCGGGTCTGCTGCATGTACTCGTTGAAATTTGCTCACCTGATCAAGGAAAAAACAGATGCGGATATCTACGATTTTTACATCGACATGAGATGTTTTGGAAAAGGTTATGAAGAATTTTACCACCGCCTGTTGGAAGAAGGGACCAAGTTTATAAGAGGCCGAGTCTCAGAAATCACTGACATGCCGATAACCGAAGAAGAAGAAGGGAAACTCATCATCCGGGTGGAAGATACTCTGATAGGCACGGTGCGGCGTATTCCTGTGGATATGGCTGTCCTGGCTACAGGTCTTGAACCTGGAATCGACCAGAATAAAATCGCTAGAATCTTCAACATTTCCTGCAGCCAAGACGCTTTTTTCCTGGAGAGACATCCCAAGCTGGCTCCTGTATCCACCTTTTCTGACGGCGTATTCCTGGCCGGAGCCTGCCAGTCCCCCAAAGACATTCCCGACACCGTGGCTCAGGCTGGAGCAGCAGCTTCTGAAGCCCTGGCTTTGGCGGACAAGGGAATGTTTGAACTGGAACCAATCACCGCAGTGATAGACGAAGAACTCTGCTCAGGCTGCCAGCTCTGCGTGGGACTCTGTCCCTTCACCGCCATCACCTATGACAAAGAGAAAGGCGTCTCTGTCATCGAGGATGCTCTCTGCAAAGGATGCGGGACTTGTGTCTCTGCATGTCCATCTGCTGCCTCCCAGCAGAAGCATTTCCGGGATGCCCAAATCTTTGCTGAAATTGAGGGAATATTTATCGAGTAGAATTTTCTGGAATATGATTTTTGATTTGTTTATAATATCTGGCTTCATTTGCCAACACCAAAGCGCGAATGAACAACAAAAAGAGGAGGCCAACTATGAGTGATCAAGCTTTTGAGCCTAAACTGGTTGGTTTCTTGTGTAATTGGTGCTCTTACACAGGGGCGGACTTGGCTGGAACAGCCCGCATGAGTTACGCGCCAAATCTTCGGATCATTCGGGTGATGTGCAGCGGCCGAGTCGACCCCCAGTTCGTCCTCAAAGCTTTCGCTGAAGGAGCTGACGGTGTCCTTATATCTGGATGTCATCCGGGAGACTGCCATTACCAAGAAGGCAACTATAAAGCCCTGAGAAGACATAGACTTCTTTCAAAAATGCTGGATCAGTTCGGCATAGAGCCGGATAGATTCAGGCTGGAATGGGTTTCAGCCGCCGAAGGAGGAAAATTCCAGCAGGTCTGCAATGATTTCACTGAACAAATAAAGAAATTGGGACCCTTGAACTGGAACGGAGGTGAAAATGAGCGCAGAAAAGCCTAAGGTTGCATTTTACTGGTGCGCATCCTGTGGAGGATGCGAAGAGTCAGTGGTCGACCTGGCCGAGGACATCCTCAAGGTAGTAGAAGCCGTGGATATCGTCTTCTGGCCGGTGGCCTTAGATTTCAAGAGAAAAGATGTGGAAGCCATGGAAGACGGTTCCATTGCGGTCAGCTTCATCAACGGAGCGGTCCGCCTTTCTGAACAGGAAGAGATGGTGAAGCTTCTGAGAAAAAAATCTCAGATGGTGGTGGCTCACGGAAGCTGCTCTCATCTTGGCGGAATCCCGGGATTGGGAAATTTCTGGAATAAAGAAGCTATTTTCAACCGAGCCTATCACACCACTCCTTCTACCGACAATCCTGATAAAACCGTACCTCTGGAAAAAACAGAAGTGGATGGCAAAGAACTCCATCTGCCTAAATTCTACGACACGGTTTATGCTCTGGACCAGGTGATCGATGTGGATTATTACCTTCCTGGCTGCGCCCCACCCCGAGACTTAATCATGAATGCTGTTCAAGCCATACTGGAAGGTAAGCTCCCTCCCAAAGGATCGGTCCTTTCTCCCAATAAATCCTTATGTGACGATTGTGAGAGGAATGAGACAAAACCTGAAAAATTAACCATGAAAGAAATAAAGAGGCCCTGGGAAGTGGAGCTTGATCCTGAAGAATGTTTCTTAGCTCAAGGAGTGATCTGCATGGGACCGGCCACCCGCACCGGCTGTGGGGAAAGATGCATCGAAGCCAACATGCCCTGCCGAGGGTGCTTCGGCCCCACCGACCAAGTTTATGACCAAGGGGCAAAATTCCTGTCCGCTCTGGCTTCTATCGTGGATACAGACGATGAAAAAGAAATAGAAAAAATCGTAAAAACTATTGTGGACCCGGCAGGTACGTTCTATCGTTTCAGCCTGCCCCACTCCACTTTAAAACGGCGAAGAATGGAGGCCATAAAATGACCGAAAGAATAACCATAGATCCCATCACTCGTTTGGAAGGCCATGGAAAGATAGAGATATTTCTTGATGACAAAGGGGATGTGGAAAGAGCCATCCTCCAGATTCCAGAACTGAGAGGCTTTGAACAGTTTGCTGTAGGCAGGCCGGCCGAGGAGATGCCCCGGATCACTCCCCGTATCTGTGGGGTTTGCCCTACTGCTCACCATATGGCCTCAACCAAAACCCTGGATGATCTTTTCCACGTCCAACCGACCCCTACCGGACGGATGATCAGAGAGCTCATTTACAATACTTTCCAGTTCGAAGATCATACCCTTCATTTCTTTTTCCTGGGAGGACCGGACTTTGTGGTAGGTCCTCAGGCTCCGGCGGCAGAAAGGAATATCCTGGGAGTGATCGCAAAAGCAGGCCTGGAGGCAGGCAAAAAAGTCATCCGGGCCAGACGGGAAGCTCGGGATATCATCAACCACTTAGGCGGCAAAGTCATCCATCCGGTGTGCGGGCTTCCTGGAGGAGTCTCCAAAGGACTGGATGAAGAGCACAGAGTGCAGTTCCTGGAGACAGCCAAATTTTCTGTCGAATTTGCCCAATTTGCCCTCCAGATCTTTGATGACGTGGTCCTCAAAAACAAAGAATACGTGGATGTGGTGGTGGGTGACGCCTATAAAATCATAACCTATTATATGGGTCTGGTGGATGAAAACAACAAGGTCAATTTCTACGACGGAGATATCCGGGTGGTCGATCCTGAAGGAAAGGAATTTGCCAAATTCAAGCCCAGAGAGTACCTCGAGCACGTGGCTGAGCACGTTGAACCCTGGTCTTACATCAAGTTCCCTTTCTTGAAAAAGATTGGCTGGCACGGCTTCACGGAAGGAAAAGACAGCGGAGTTTACCGCGTTGCGCCTTTGGCTCGTCTCAATGCATCTGACGGAATGGCCACTCCTCTGGCGCAAGAGCATTACCAGAAGATGTACGAGACACTGGGAGGCAAGCCTGTTCACAACACCTTGGCTTTTCACTGGGCACGTCTGATCGAAGCTCTGCAAGCAGCCGAAACCATGGTCAAGCTCCTGGAGAACAAGGATATCACTGATCCCAACATCCGCAACATCCCCACCGAAACGCCCGATGAGGGTGTAGGGGTGGTGGAAGCGCCCCGTGGGACTCTGTTCCACCATTATAAGACCGATGAACAGGGAATCATCACCGAAGCTAACCTGATTGTGGCTACTGTTAACAATGCCGCGGCTATCAACATGTCCATCGAGAAAGCTGCCAAAGCCTTCATCAAGGGAGGAAAAGTCTCAGAAGGACTGCTGAACATGGCCGAGATGGCTTTCAGGCCCTATGACCCCTGTCATGCCTGCGGGACCCATGCTCTTCCTGGAGATATGCCCCTGGTCATCAACATCTACAACCGAGATAAGGAACTCATCAAACAGCTCAAAAAATAATCCCTCCAATCACCAAGTGAAAACACTGGTTTTAGGAATGGGCAACGAACTTTACGGCGATGATGGAGTGGGTATCCTTGCGGTTCGTCAACTTAAGGAAGAGATGCGAACCTCCACAGGCCAGCAGTCCAGGTATGGACACGTTGACTTTGAGGAGTGTTCTCTATCCGGCCTTTCCCTGCTGGAGGTCATGGTGGGCTATGATAAGCTGGTGATCATCGATACCATAAAAAAAGAAAATCCTGTTCCAGGCAGGATTCATCTCCTTGAACAGGATGATTTAAGACACATTCCTGGGCCTTCTCCTCATTATGTCTCGGTTCCCCAGACCCTGGCTGTCGGGAAAAAATTGGGGCTCAAAGTCCCAGAGAAAATAAAAATCATCGCTGTGGAAGCCAAGAACATGTATAATCTCGGAGAAGGACTGACCCAAGATATGGCCGCATCTCTTCCTTCCATCATAAAGAAGGCCAGAAAAGAACTGGAAGCACCATAAAACAAATGAAGGCCACATCATCAGCATGAAGAAGAAAGAATTACTGGTTTTAGAAGAACTCCTGGGTTCCAACAAAAAAATTGCCTCTGAAATCCGGACAAAACTGATGGGGAAAGGAATTTTGACCATCAACCTGTTGAGCTCTCCAGGAGCGGGGAAAACCACTCTTCTGGAGAGAATAGCGGAGATACTGAAGCCTGGCTACAAGGTGGGAGTTATCGAAGGAGATATCGAAACAGAAAGAGATGCGGAGAGAATAAGGAGAAAAGGCATCCCCGCCTGGCAGATTTTAACAGGAGGAGCCTGCCACCTGGAAGCCAAAATGGTGGGGAAAATCTTTTCTCAAATCCCCTCAGACCTGGACTTTTTGTTTATCGAGAATGTGGGCAATCTGGTCTGCCCCGCTTCCTACGACCTGGGTGAGAGCTTGAGGTGTGTGCTCCTTTCCACTCCTGAAGGAGATGACAAGCCCAAAAAATATCCCAAGGCTTTCACCACCGCCCACTGTCTGATCATCACCAAAGCTGATCTCATCTCCGCCCTCCCCTTTGATCTGGAAAATGCCAAGAAAGAAGCAGCAGAGATCAACCCTGGATTGAAATTGTTCATCACCTCTGCCTTCAAAGACACAGGGGTAAGGGAACTGGTGGATTATTTCATCTCTTCTCTTCTTAAACTGCGCCAGAAGCATGCATGAACTCTCTATCGTGGCCAACCTGTTTGAAATCCTGGAAGAAAAGGCCGAAGAAAAAAAAGCCAGAAAAATCACTGTGGTCAAACTCCGGGTAGGGGCTCTCTCAGGAGTGGTCCCAGAGTTCCTGAAGACCGCTTTTGACATCTACAAAAAGGACACTCTGGCTTCTGAATCCAAGCTGGTCATCAAAAAAGTCCCTCTTAAAACAGAATGCCAGAAATGCCGTACTCAGGCCATCAAAGAGGATTTCGTGTTCATCTGTGACAAATGCAAGTCCAGGGAGCTTAAGATTCTGAGCGGAACAGAATTGCTCCTGGAGAAAATAGAGATGGAGCTCCCCTGATTCTTCAAAAGCCTGCCTGGAACCGAGCCAGTATGACCCCGGGAAAAGATGGAGCTCCGTGGTAGTACTCATAATTGATCTGAAGCTTGGTTATTTTGGAAAAAAACCAGTTTACTCCATATGTGAACGCCTGGATTCTGTTTCCATAACCGTGGCTGTTATCATCATAGGAATCAAGCCTGGCCACAGCCTGGAGCTTTTCAGACAGGAGATAATAACCTGTCTGAATATACCAGCCATAACTTCTGTTTTGGCTGTCTTCGGCCCGGATGTATTCCCCCTTGACAGAAATTCTTCCCCGGGCATAAGAATAGAGAAAGATCCTTTTAAGCATTAAGATTTTGTTAATCCTGGGTGAAGATCCTAAGAAATTCCGTTAACTCCCAAATACTCTCCAATCTAAGCCACTCAAGAGTAAGGAAAGAAAGGCTTGACCTTGGCTAAGGCTTAGCACGCAGGAGCCTAGAATACTCGCTCTTGCTCCGGATGAGAAGCGGGGGGAGAGGGAAGGATCTTCCCTTCCCTCCGGTCTATTAAGGAGGAGAATCAATACCGATTTAGGCCGCTCTCCCCAAAATCCTTAAAGATTCAGCCACTCTTCCCACAGCCAGGATGTACACGGCTTCTCTCATGGTGAGCTTATGCTTTTCCATGGCAGAGATTACCTCCCAAAAGGCTTTTTTCATCTTCTTTTCCGTTTTCTCCACGATCTCTTCTTCAGAAAAGAAATATCTCTGCAAATCTTGCACCCATTCTAAGTAAGATACAGTGACCCCACCGGCATTGGCCAGAATATCGGGAACAACCAGGACTTTTTTCTCCTGTAGAATCTCGTCTGCTTCCAGGGTGGTGGGGCCGTTGGCTCCCTCCAGAACAATTTTTGCTTTCACTTTATCCGCATTGTCTTTGTTGATTTGACCTTCCACCGCAGCGGGAACCAGAATATCACAAGGTAAACAAACCAGACTCTCATTATCTATAGGTTCAGTGCCGGGGAAATTTTTGACTGAGCCTGTTTGGGCCACCTGCTCCTCCAGCTCAAAAGGATCTATTCCTTTCTGGTTTTGAATTCCGCCATAAATATCGGTCACAGCCACCACTCGACATCCGGCTTTATGCATCAGTTTGGCCGCAGAAGTACCCACATTGCCGAAGCCCAGGATGGCCGCTTTCTTCCCTTCTAACGGAAGTTCAAGATACCTGGAGGCTTCCTTGAGGACCATAAACATTCCTAAGCCGGTGGCTCCTTCTCTGCCCAAGGAACCCCACAGGTTGACCGGCTTTCCGGTAACCACAGCCGGCTCCAGATAACCATGACTCTGTCTGTAGGCATCAGCAATCCAGGCCATGGTCTGAGAATTGGTGAACATATCCGGGGCTGGAATATCTTTGTAAGGCCCGATGATTTCCTTTATGGCCAGAGTGTATTCTTTGGTCAACTTCTTCAGCTCGTTTTCTGACATTTTGGTGGGATCACAGATGACCGCTCCCTTTGCTCCTCCAAAGGGAAGGTCGATGGCAGCACATTTCCATGTCATCCATGCGGCCAGAGCTTTGCATTCACTCAAGGAAGCATCGGGGCTGTACCGGATGCCTCCCTTGGAAGGCCCTCTCACCGTGGAATGCTGCACTCTAAACCCGGTAAACGTTTCTGCCCGTCCATCATCCATGGTGACGGCCAGATGAACAGTGAGTTCTTTCTCTGTATGTTTCAGTCTCTGATAAATCCAGGGCTCAACATCCAGAAAAGAGGCAGCCCGTTCAAACTGGATGGTGGCTTCCAAGAAGGGATCGTATCCCTTTTCTTTCCTGATGGGAGGAGGAAAATATTTGATCTTCGCTTCTTGCTGCATGCTGTCACCTCCCTATCTCTTTGACCAAAAGCTTCAACAATTTGTCATATCCTGACTTCTGGAATTGAAGAATAGGTATTTTTTTTCCTTTGTAATAAAGAAATTTCTGATCCAACCTGACTCTTTTCTTTTTTTTCTGTCTCTTCTTCTCTGTCAGATCACCGAGATCAGGCCAGGGGATTATCTCTGCTTTGTGGATTTTTCCTTCTTTCCTGTCAAAAGCTTCGTCTCCATATTTTTCTTTTAAGGCTGATGATTTTTTATGATTGCTCATGATGAAACCTCCTTTTATCAACACCATAAATATATAGCAATTCTCATGCCAAAATATAATTTGTTTAGAATGAGTGTGTTAGGTTTTTTGCAATCTGCTATTATAGCATTTTGCTATATAGTATTTTGCTATGGTGGAGTTGTTAATCCCTCTCAGGAAGGACAGAATCTCATTCCCAGGCTTTGATCTTTCTGAAAAGCGAGGTGGGGTGGATGCCCAGAATTTTGGCAGCCTGGGTTTTATTGTTGCCGGTGCTTTCCAGGACTTTCTGGATATATTTTTTCTCCAGCTGCTCCAAAGTCAAAAGCGAATCCTCAGGTAAAACATCTTCTACGGTTTTATCCTGGTGCGTTTTTTTATAATTTCTTATTTCCACCGGCAGATGATGGACTAAAATTTCATCTGCTACAAAAAGAGACATGATTCTTTCGATAATATTTTTCAGTTCCCTGGCATTTCCAGGCCATGGATATTTCAGCATCGCCTGAGATGCATCATAGGAGATACCACGGTAAGAACGCTTAAGTTCTCGGTTGAAATCTTGAATAAAAGAAAGGGCCAGGGGCATGATATCCTCTTTTCTCGATCTCAAAGGAGGAATCTGAATAGGAACCACATTCAGACGGTAGTAAAGATCTTCCCTGAATTTTTCCTCTTCTGTGGCCTTGGCCAAATCTCTGTTGGTGGCGGCGATAACCCGGATATTGACTCTTATCTGTTTATTTCCTCCCAGCCGGGTGAATGTTTCCTCCTCCAGCACTCTCAGCAGCTTTGCCTGGAGGTTCAAGGACATATCTCCAATCTCATCAAAAAAAACTGTTCCCTCATCTCCCCTCTCCATCAGCCCGATCTTCCTTTTCTTGGCGTCAGTAAAAGCCCCCGCCTCATAGCCGAAAAGCTCACT
>JBKHJA010000044.1:0-20903 GCA_046538375.1 Candidatus Aminicenantota bacterium | reverse complement strand
ACATCGACAATTATTCCCTGGTCAAAATCATGGCTGACCCCGGCGGATTTTTCTCTGTCCATTATGCTGTGGAACCTGAAAAGCTTTCTATTTATTCCTATGAAGAGACCTACTCAGTCAACCTTGAAATCTATGGAAAAATCTCGGATCTCAACGGCAAAACCGTGTATCAATTTCAAAAAAAGGCACCCCTCGAATTCACCCAGGAACAACTGCCCGAACTCAAGAAGAAACGGTTCAGCCTACAAGACGCCTTTCCCCTCATTTCTGGACATTACCGGTTTGACCTGCTTGTAAAAAATACCGTATCCAAGGAATTCACTTCCCTGGAGAAAGACATCACCATTCCTCAATCCCCCGCCTCTCTTCACCTGAGCCCTTTGATCCTTTCTCCTAAAGTGAGAACATATGAACCGCAAAGAGAAGGCCAGCGGCCCTTTCAATTCGGCAGCCTCCAGCTCTATCCTCCTGCCCAAAAGAATTTCACTCTCTCGGACTCCTTGTATGTCTACTTTCAAATGAATGGTTTAAATAAAGAACTGAAGGAGCGCGGCGCCGTAGATTTTTCTATCTTTAAATTTCAAGAGACGGAAAAAGTGAAGACCTTAACCAGGAAAATAAAAGAAATGGGGAGTAAAACAGAATGTCTTCAGAAATTTTCTTTGCAGAATTTCCGACCCGGAGAATACACCATCAGAGTCTCTGTCCTGGATAAAAACATGAACGAGGTTCTGCATGAACAGGAGAATTTCTATATCAGTTTGACCGCCTCCATACCCAGAGCTTGGAGTCTTTCTGAAGTAAATCCTCCTTCAGATGATCCTTCCTATTCCTCCCTTTTAGGGGATCAATACCTCAACAAGGGAGAAATGGATAAGGCTCTGGCTCTTCTGGAGAAAGCTTACCGGAAAAGACCGCAATCGTTAAAATATGCCTTAGCATACAGCAAGGCTAATTATATTCTGGGGGAACACCAGAAGGTCAAACAGGTGCTGATGCCTTTTTCTTCCCAGGCTGAAAAAGAATCAGCCGTTTATTTCTATCTGGGAAAATCCAGTCAAAAGCTGGGCCAGTTTGAAGAAGCCATTTCTTACTATAAGCAATATCTTTCTCATTTTGGCACCCATCTGGGTATCCTTAACTCTATCGGAGACTGCTATTACCAGTCAGGAGATAAAGAAGAGGCCCTTCGAGCCTGGGAGAGATCACTGGAGATCGATCCAAAGCAGGAAGAGATCAAAAAAAGAGTTGATTCTTTAAAAAAACCACAATCACAGAAAATTGGGCTTTAAAGGACAATAGCAGTATAATAAATTCTAATATAGACGTAGTTATTATTGTTACCTTGTCATGGCGAGCAACCGAAGGGAGCGTGGCGCTCCGCGCCTCGCCATGACAGCGTAAAAATTGCATTCATATTAGTTATTCTTCACTCAAGGAGGTCTCAATGGTATACAAGCGGATTATTTTTCTTGCTTTTGTGCTTATTTTTATTCTGTCTTCTTTATCCATGGCCCAAACCCGTCGGGTAAAATTGGCTGTGGAAGACACGGAGGGAAGGCCTGTTGAAGGGGTGGAAATCACCATCACCAGTCCTCAAAAAACTGACTTTGAAAAAGTGGAGATTACTGACGAAAACGGTGAAACAAAATTTCTGGTGCAAATGGAAATCAAAGAAATTCATCTTCTTTTAGAAAAAGAGGGATACCAACCCCTCAAAGATTCACTGAGCCTCAGACAGATAAGAAGTTCTCAAGAAGCCCTGTATTATGAACAATCCTTTGTTCTGTACGGCACTGACGAACTCACTCCCCGACAGAAGCAGCAGCAGTACCAGGCCACCCAGGAAGCCCTCGCTTTTTTCAACAAAGGAATGGAGTATTTCAAAGAAGAAGACTTTAAAGCAGCAGCAGAGCAGTTCAGGAAGGCCACAGAAGAAAAAGCAGACTTTCTGGAGGCTTACCAGAATCTGGCCGCAGCCTATTTTCGCGCAGAACAGTACCAAAAAGCCATTGAAGAGGCCAAAAAAGCCTTGGAACTCAAGCCTGATTCCGCTCAGACTCTCAAACTCATCTCTGTCGCCTATTCCAAGCTGGGGGACGAAGAAACCGCCCGAAAATATCATGACCGACTGAAAGAACTGCCCCAAACAGAGTTTTCCCCGGAAGAGATCTACAATATGGGTGTGGTTTCCGCCAATGAAGGACAAGATGAAGAAGCAGCCGAATATTTCAAAAAAGCATCAGAAATGAAGCCGGATTTTGCGCTGGCTTATTACCAGCTTGGATTGACCTATTTCCGGTTGGAAAGAAAGGAAGAGGCCAAAGCAGCGCTTGAAAAATATCTGGAACTTGAACCTGAAGGAGAAAAAGCAGAGACAGCAAAAACTCTTCTCAATTATATTAAAAAATAAAACTAAAACTCTTTTTTACTGCTTTTACCGCACCGCTCCTCTTAAGAAAAAAAGCGCCCTCCCCGAAACAAAAGGGAGGGCGCTCTTTTATTTCTCGGCGGGAACTAAATCTTCTCTGCTACCACCTCAGGATCACATGGAACTGCAGCCAGCGTGGATTCTGTCGGCCCCACACTTCGCCGAAAAGATCGGTGTCTGCTCTCACATAGGAAACAGGCTTCTGGCTGTTCAATACATTGTTAGCATTCAATCTCAACCCAGCGGTGAAGCCCTCGGTCAGGACAAAATTTTTTTCAACCGCGAAATCAACAAAGACATGAGCAGGAGTCGTTCTTACACCCCGGCCCTCTGGATAAGTGTAATAGCCTCGGTAAGCCGCCTGCCAGCCGTGCTTTTCCCAGTGATAACCAGAAATATATTCTATGACGGCCGTGACTATGAAATCATAAGGAGCCAGGTATGTGCCCAGAACCTTAACCTGATGATCCACGCTGTAGGGCAGGAATCCATACCAGCCTTCATCTCCATAACCGACTCCACCCAAATCAGCAGTCAAGTCATCTAAGAAATGCCAGAAGTTATCTTCGGGAACCTTGCAGTGATCACCGAACACACCGATGTGATAGCCGCTTCCCGCTCCAGCAGTCCAGGCACCCAGCTCGAATTGACCCGGATTGGTCCCTTTGGCTTCTGACCAGGTGTAGGAAGCGTTGAGCATGAACCGGTCAGCAATCCTTCCATTCAATTCCACTTCAACAGCTTTATAATCCCTTCTCTTTTCCTCATAATTGGTCAGGTACCAGTACCACCAGCCCTGTCCAATTCCATATGGATCTGCCAGGTCCGACTGCCAGATAGCCACATCTTCCAGAAGATTCTTGGATTCAGAATAGACACCCCGAACTTTTAGTGCCCAATTCGCGGTTATACTGCGATCAAATTCTACCAGGAATTTGTCTGTCTTATTGGGCTTTACATCAGGGTCAAAATGCATGGGATTTGACGCGGGACTCTGCTCATGGACAAAGCTCCAGTTGTCAGCAGCCTTCAACTGAGCATCAGAGGGATTGTCAGGTCCAATCCATTCATAATCGCGGAATCCGTAACCTCCGTGGCTGTTGAAGAACTCCAACACTCTGGTAGTGACGGTGTCTGAGAAGCGGCCGTATCCAAATTTCAGGATGTTTTTTCCATCGTTGAGAAGGTCGATGGCCACAGAGACTCGAGGCGAGAGAAAATCTCCTAATCCCCATGCCCAGATCTCTTTTCCTGTATCATCATAGACTTTCTGAGTCTCACTTCTCACACCCAGCATCAAGGAGAACCGCTCGATGGTGACATTATCTTTGAGATAGAAGCCGAATCCTTTGGTATCGTTCCAGAATCCATAGGGCATATACTCAGTCATTGATTCAGGTTCTCCTGGCTTAACCCAGGTTATTTGAATTCCATTATCAAATCCATTTCCAGGCCAGGGATCAAAATCTATTCCGGTCCAACTGGCGCCATCCTCAGCATAGGTCTTGTAATAACTCAATCCTGCTCCGATTTCATGATTTCCGAAGCTCCGGCTGTCTATGTACTGAGTGAATCTAACCGTGGCATCCGTTCTTCTTTCGATGTTGATTCGGTCTCCAGAAGCATTGTTGGTGTACTGAGAGATGTCTTTGAAATAGTATTGAGGTGGGCCATAGTTCTCTTCTAGAGGTTTACGGGCAGCATCCTCATCAGATTGGCCAAAAGCAGCTTCAACGAGAGTGTTCTCTGTCAGAATTCCCTTGTAGTTGATCCGATAAGCATAATCTGTATATTCTGTCTTGGTATAACGTTCCGGAAGACCGGTCCCTCCGCTCTGGCTCAAGAACTTATCCAGGGTTCCGCTCACAAAGAAAGTGTGGTTGGGGTGGGGTGAAAAAGTCAATTTTCCGAAGGCATTGTTGGTGTAGCGTCTTCTCTGTCCGGGAGGATAGGTGAGCCAGCCGATGGACTCTTCCTCGGTGTCGTCGACTGTGCGGTGAAGATTGTCAGAGAGGAAAAACCACACTTTATCCCTGATGATGGGACCTCCGATGTTGCCGTAATACTGATGAATGGATGTGTCAGGCTCGGTCACTACGGAAAGCTGGTCCTGTCTTTCTGCTCTCAAGTGCCAATCCCGGATCAAAGCTCCCAACTCACCGTGAAACTCATTTCCACCTGATTTGGTGACGATGTTGATAATGCCACCCACAGCGGACTCAAAATCAGGCGTAAAACCATCGGAAACAACCTGGACCTCTTCCCAAGTGTCAAAGTTGACCTCTACTCCGGGATCATTGGTCCTGGTTCCACTCACCGAAAGTCCATCCACCAGCCAGTTGTTTCCCTCTTCTCCTTCACCTCTGAAGCTGGGTAAACCCGTACCGCTTCCATCAAGAGTATCTGACCTCACACCTGTCACACCCGGAGTATAAGCCACGATCTCCTGAATGGTTCTGGCTTGTGCCGGAGCCCGTGCCAAATCTTCAGCGCTCAATCGATAACTGGTATCTGTTTTGGTTTTATCGATGATCGGAGATTCGGCGGTCACTGTGATTTCTTCCTCCACAGTAGCCACCTTCATGGTGACATTGATGCTCGCCGTGAACCCAAGACTGACTTCATAGCCTTTCTGGGTCATGGTTTGGAAGCCCGGCAGTTCAAAGGTCAGAGAATATTTTCCTACAGGAAGAAGAGGAAATCTGAAATCGCCGTTCTCGCCGGAGACAGTGCTTCTGGTCCCTTGAAGGCTGGGACTCCTGGTCGTGATGGTGACTCCGGGAAGAGGCACTCCCTCTTCGTCTGTCACCTTGCCTTTGATTTCACCAGTTTCCACAGCCATAAGAGCGCTTACCAAGAAGAGACATGTCACCACGACGAGACTGAATTTGAAGTGTTTACTCATTTTTTCTCCTTTTTGTTTTGATGAATTATGATCAGTTTTTCTTTTACCCTATCCCTTGGAGTGAAGAGGATTTTCTAAGAACATCAAATCTTTATTCTTCACTCCAATAAACCCAACCAAGTTTATTGAGTTATCAGTTTTATCATCACCTCCTTTTTCCAGACGAATATTAAATTCATTTCTCAGCTTCAGTTCATTCGCAACTTGTCATTATTTTTAAGACAGGCTTCGGCTTGACTGTATGTAACTATACAGCAAAATTTGTGCCAACTATTTTAATTCCATGGATAAATTTTAATCTATTGATAATGATAAAATTAGAATTGTTTCCTTCTTAAAAAAAGAAAGTTTTCATAATGCCCATAAGAAGAATCGTTCAATTTTTTGAATTTCATCCAATTTTTTGGATTTCTTCCTGTCACTTCTTTTCCCTCTTTCTTCTTCTTTTATGGAGTTCTCCAAATTTTTATGTTATGCTTTCTGTTTGAAAAGAATTCCCATATTTCTTAAACTTAAATATCAATCAACATGAAATTCGTGGCTGATCTTCACATCCATTCCAAGTTTTCCAGGGCCACTTCCCGCGACATGATCCTGAATACTCTGGCCTACTGGGCTAAAATCAAGGGAATAAAACTACTGGCCACAGGAGACTTCACTCATCCTGAATGGCTCTTTCTGATAAGAGAAAAACTAGAACCCGTTGGTAACGGCTTCTTCCGGCTGAAAAATATCATTCCTCCGGAAAACGAATATCTGCGTTCCGTTTCACCCCCCCAGAATGATGTCTGTTTTATCCTCTCCACAGAGATCAGTTTCATCTATTCCAAGAAAGGAAAAGTGAGAAAAATTCACCTTCTTCTTCTGGCTCCCGATTTTGATGCTGTGGACAAGATCAACCATAAACTCTCTGGCTTGGGAAACCTTCGCTCTGACGGTCGGCCCATCTTGGGCCTGGACGCCAAAACATTTGTCAAAATTGTGGCCGATCACTGTCCCGGCTGCGTGGTCATCCCTGCCCATATCTGGACTCCCTGGTTTTCTCTCTTTGGAGCCAACTCAGGATTCGACACCATCGAGGAATGCTTCGAAGAGATGACTCCGTTCATTTTCGCCCTGGAAACCGGACTTTCCTCTGATCCTCCCATGAACTGGCGCCTATCCTGCCTGGATAAATATGCCCTGGTATCCAATTCTGATGCCCACTCGCCATCCCGGATTGGACGAGAGGCCAACGTGTTCAACACGGAATTCAGCTACCAAGGACTGATAGATGCCATAAAAAGCAAAGATCCTGAGAAATTTCTGTACACCGTAGAATTCTTTCCTCAAGAAGGAAAATACCACTTTGATGGACACCGCAAATGTGGAGTGGCCCTCTCACCCCAGGAGACCATCCAGCATCACTTCCTCTGTCCTCAATGTGGAAAAAAGTTAACTGTAGGAGTCATGCACAGGGTGGTGAAGCTTGCTGACAGAGACCAAGGAAATGTTCCTTCTCTCAAAGTCCCTTATAAAAATCTCATCCCCCTGAATGAGATCATCGCCCAGGCCATCGAAAAAACGGCTGAATGCAAGAGTGTCTGGGATATCTACTTTCACTTCATACGGGAATTCGGTAATGAACACAAAATCCTCACTGATATTCCCTTCATAGAGCTCGGTCGAATCAATCCAGAAAGGGTAAGTTCAGGCATTGAAAGGATGAGAGCAGGAAAAGTGAATATCAAGCCAGGTCATGACGGCTGCTACGGTCAAATTGAACTCTTTGAAACAGAACCCACAGAAAGTGAAGCCCAGCATCAGCTCAAACTTTTTTAAACTGCACTCTCCAAAATTCTACGCTCTCTGACCATCGATGTTATGGAATAAATGAATTTTAGAAAGACCGAATTCAGCGAACACGTGCGGCTCTCTCTTCTGGCTGTGCTGGTCGGTCTTTCGGCTGGCTTTTCTTCTCATTTTTGCCAAAATCCTGGGCACTTCGCTGACTCTGGGCTCAGGGGGATCCGGGGGAATATTTGCTCCTTCTCTTTTCATGGGCGCCATGACCGGAAATTTTATTGGCTCTATTTTTCACAATACCTTTCCCCAGTCTATTTCTTCTCCCGGGGCCTTTGCTCTGGTAGGGATGGGAGCGGTGGTGGCAGCCAGCACTCACGCCCCCTTAACCGCTATCATCATCATCTTTGAACTGACTAACGATTATAAAATTATCCTGCCGCTGATGCTTTCCTGCATCATCGCTTCTCTCCTCACTGTAGGCCTTCACAAAGAATCCATCTACACCATGAAATTGAGGCGAAGAGGTATTCTCTTTAAGGAAGGAAGAGAACTGAATATTTTGAGGTCTCTTTCGGTCAGGGATTTCATCAGCCAAGATTTTCAGTTATTTTTGAATACAGAAAGGGTAGGAAATATCATCGACCAGGCGATCGGAGGAAAACACCATTCCTTCCAGATTGTGGATGCGGATAAAAATTATGTGGGATGCTTCTCCCTCCATCAACTGAAAAGGCTGGTGCTGGAGAAAGATCTTCTGGATCCTTTTGTGATCGCTGAAGACATTGCTGTCCCCCGGATTCAGATCGATTATCAGGATAATCTGGAAACGGCCATGGAAATCTTCGGACGTAAAGACGTGGCCGAAATCGCTGTTTTAAAAGACAATAAATTCGTCGGAGTTCTCAAAAGAAAAGATGTCATCGAAGCCTACAATCATGAGATAGCAAAGAAGGAAGCAGCCTCTGGCCTGATCCAGAAGCTTAAGTTTACCTCCCAGGCAAACACTATTGATCTGGGAAAAGGCTACACCATCATGGAAATCGACGCTCCTTCCTCCTTATGGAACAGAACGCTTAAAGAACTCAACCTCAAGGCTCTCTACCACATCGATGTCCTCCTGATCAAAAGAAAATTTCCTCCCCAGACCATCACCCTTCCTTCTGCCGGGGAAGTGATCAGAAAAGGAGATCTTTTGATTCTTGCCGGACTTTCAGAGAACATCAAAAAAATAACAAAAAATTCCTCCCTCCTTTGAAAAAAAGAGTTTATCCAGTGGGCCGTCTTGACTTTGAAAGTGAAGGTTTGTTGTTGTTGACTAACGACGGAAGATTGACATACCGGCTGACCCACCCCCGTTACCAGGTCAAAAAGACTTATCTAGTCAAAGTGAAAGGAAAGCTTCAAAAAGAAGATCTGGTTCAGCTTGAGAAAGGAGTTTTTATAGAAGGGAGGAAAACCGCTCCGGCTCGAGTTCAGCAGGTAGAGAAAAAACCGCCTATCCATATTTTGAAGATTCAAATTCATGAAGGAAGGAAAAGAGAAATCCTTCCAGCTTTTGGCCAGCCGCTGCAGCTCTTGATCCACAATATAATTCACGGTCCCTTCTTCAAAATTACCGTCTTCCTTTTTTTCTCCGGCTTTCACTCCGGTGAGAATTTCGATTCCTTCGTCGACAGTCTGAATGGGATAGATGTGGAATTTCCCGTCCTTGACGGCGTCGATCACATCCTTGCGGAGCATGAGATTTTGGACGTTCTTTTGGGGGATGATGACTCCCTGATTTCCGGTAAAGCCCTTCGCCTTGCAAACCTCATAAAATCCTTCGATTTTTTCGTTCACTCCTCTGATGGCCTGGATTTCAACAAGGAAATGGGTATTGTGTCACCAATTCTCGAAAACAGGAAACGGAAAAAAGAAACTACAGGGCTCGGAAAATGGGATTATCCTTCAGCTCGGTGTCAAAAGTAAGGATTTCGCGGCAACCGGCGTTGAGGCCGGTTCGGCCGATGAGATGGTCTGCAAAGTCTCCTTTTTTGCTTTGATAGTCAGAGAGACATTGCCACAAAATATTTTTGTCTTGGAATTGGAATTGCTTGGTTCTCAGAATCCTCTCAAGAGTCGGTGCGATTTCCTTCCGGTTGTATCCATAAGCCGATTCCAATACCCACACCAGCTCACACAGTACTGTATCAGCGATAAAGAATAGGTCTCCAGCAGCCAGCGCCTTATTGATTTCCCGGGAAGCTTTTTTTGACTGTTCGGGATCATCCTGAGTCAGATAACGAACCAGGATGTTAGTATCCAAACCGATCATTTGGTTTTTCCTGCTCTCTTTCGGACAACTTTGTCCATTTCTTCAAGGGAAACAGGTTGGCGGCCTGGTTTTTTCATTAATCCCTTAAGCTCCCGCATATCCAGTTCAACTGGCTGGATGTAGACTTCGCCATCCTCCCTGATGACAAAATCGACTTTATCCCCTGGATTGAGATTCATATAATTCCTTATTCTCTTGGGGATGACACATTGACCTTTTGAAGATAGAGTAGATTCACTCATGATAAAACAATCATCTTACTCAATTACTATTTTCTTACTTTATGGTAAGACTTTCAATTATGAATGTCAAGTTCGAATAGGTCTTATCTTATCTATTTTTTTTCTATACTAAACGACCGCGTTATAGCCTTCTTTTCCTTCGAGGACTGTCCACAGGGTCCCGTCATCGGCAAAGACGGGGCGGTATCCTAACTCCTTTTCACAGTATCCCTCGCGCACTTCAAAAACAACTTTCCCGTTTTCAAGAGACTTCAATTTCCAAACTACCGCAGGATGCTTTGGTTTGAAATGACGGAGGAACTGGCCGTTCTCATCAAAGAGGGAAAACCGATAGTTGCCTAACTCCCACACGATCATATATTTTCCGTTGAAAGTTATACACGACGGTCGGTTCAAATCCCCGGGACCCTTTCCTTTCTGGCCGAAGGCTTTTAGAAATTCTCCTTGAGTGTTGAATATTAGAATAGGAATTTGGTTTTTTGTTGCTGCTGATTTTCCCTCCTTTTCATCAGATTTCCGCCCTCTAAGCGACTCTATCAACCATAATAGACACAAGAAACAAATCCGGTCAACAAAGAACCCACAAACAGGAGAGAGCATCTGAGAATTAGCGTAATGGAGGCTCATAGAAAATAGAGATCTCCCTTTATCCCTGAACTAAGGGATTAGAATATCACATGTGAGAGCTGAGCTTGAGCAGGCGGGTGTCGAGCAGCCTTAAAGGTCAGTTTAAGGTGTTTGATGATCTTGTCTATGACTTTATGATCTTCAATAAATGAGACAATGCGCATGGTTCCCCCGCATTGGGGACAGATGAGGGGATCGAGAATTATTGTCAAATGTTGGGGATTGAGCGTATCCTTCAGACATTCTCACCCCGTCAATTATTCATCCAATGCCTTCTTTTAGAAAAGACATTCTCAGGAATTCCTCACAGAAATGAGTTCCTTTTGTAAATGAATCAGGGGAGCGAGTCCCCCTTCCCTGATTCCTGAAACTTCCTTACACTTTATTTTTCTTCTTTGGAGAAATCCTTCCAGCTTTTGGCCAGCCGCTGCAGCTCTTGATCCACAATATAATTCACGGTCCCTTCTTCAAAATTACCGTCTTCCTTTTTTTCTCCGGCTTTCACTCCGGTGAGAATTTCGATTCCTTCGTCGACAGTCTGAATGGGATAGATGTGGAATTTCCCGTCCTTGACCGCGTCGATCACATCCTTGCGGAGCATGAGGTTTTGGACGTTCTTTTGGGGGATGATGACTCCTTGATTTAGAGAACTGAACATCCTCCGTTCCCTGTTTGTCAAAGACCTTATCAGCAAAGACTACCAGGCCTTCTTAAACACGGATCGGGTGGGGAAAATCATCGATCAAGCCATCGGAGGAAAGCACCATGCTTTCCAGATCATCGACGACCAGAGAAACTATGTGGGGTGTTTTGCCCTCAACCAGCTAAAAAAGCTTATGCATGAGAAAGATCTCCTCGACTCCTTCGTCATCGCAGAGGACATCGCTGTACCAGGAATTCATATTGACTATGAGGAAAACCTAGAAAGTGCCATGGAAATCTTCGGACGTAAAGACGTGGCCGAAATCGCCGTATTGAAGGACAGGAAACTGGTGGGAGTGCTGAAAAGAAAAGATGTTATCGAAGCTTACAATCATGAGATTGCCAAAAGGGAGGCCGCTTCTGGCCTGATTCAGAAGCTGAAATTTACCTCCCAGGCAAACACCATTGATCTGGGAAAAGGCTACACCATCATGGAAATCGATGCCCCTCCTCATTTCTGGAACAGAACGCTTAAAGAACTCAACCTCAAGGCTCTCTACCACATCGATGTCCTCCTGATCAAAAGAAAATTTCCTCCCCAGACCATCACCCTTCCTTCTGCCGGGGAAGTGATCAGAAAAGGAGATCTTTTGATTCTTGCCGGACTTTCAGAGAATATCAAAAAAATAGCGAATTAGATCTCTACGGCTGTTTCTTTTTTTTCTTCGGGGCTACAGCAAGTATTCGCTCAATAAGTTCTGGTTCATCGGGGAGCAGCCCAGCCGGGGGGAGACGGGGCACCAGAATGGCCCAATTGTCATCTGCTTCGAACACTTTTTTAAACAAAGGTAAGGCCTCTTCTACTCGACCCAAACTGGCCAGAGTGGCAGCATGCCAGAAAACCATCTCCATGTTATCAGGCAGCATCTTTTCTGCCGTTTTATATTCCCTCAAGGCTGCCTCGATATCTCCCTCTGCTACATATTCATCTCCCTTATTCATGTGCTCATAGGCCCTGTGAACTTTGACCAATCGCTTCAGCTCTGACACAGGATCAGGATGATCTTCAACCCGAAGATCCACTATCCGATCCTTCCAGGATTGACCGCTGGGTTTTCCTGAGACAACCACGATGGCGGCTGATTGACGGCCCCGGATGTCCCCCCCTTCCCTTTCTGCTGCCTGCAGGGCCGCTAACAGGCGGTCAACCAGATCACCTGAAGTGGACTGGTAAGCCTCAGCCATGGCCTTCCACACTGTGTTTTTCAGCATCAAATTCGCCTGACAAGAGAACTGATCTCCGACTATATGGCCGGCCTGGCTGATGCATGTTTTTCCGGTATGAACAGCTACCCCCCCTCGAGCATCGATCACGGCCACCTGCCTCACTTCTCTTTGAGGATCAACGGCAAGGAGAGCTTTTAAAGCCTGAGGCGCACTTTTTCCCCCTCGCATCAGATCCAATCCTAAGGGACCATAGGAAACCTCCACAAAGGATTGAGTGGCCACAGCTCCCACCCCTGCCTCTATCCAGGGAACAAGGGGCCCTACTGAAAACCAATGAGACTGCACCGCCACCCCCAGTTGTCCGGTCCGGGGATCTCGAGCCACAATGGAATAAGTATGAACAGGCCGGTCGGCCTCAGTCCTCATTATGCCCCAAAGCTTTAAAGGAATGAGGACGCAAACCAAAATAACGATTGGAATAAATTTTTTCATGAACCACCTCCCTTTGATCCTGTCCGCACCAAGATCAAAGCTAATCTCTTGTCCTTCTGCCCTTTATTTCTGGCTGTTTTTATTTTATATATTCAAACACCTCCTTAGGTCAAGATATCCTATCACCAGAAAAGAGATCCTGGTCTTAGTTCGCTTTGCCATGCGTTATGGTTATTGATATAATGATTTAGACTTATGGACACCACCAAAGAACAGGGGAAACCAATGAAAAAATTATTTTCCATGATCTTGATCAGCTTGGTTTTTGTTTCATTGATATTCACCGCCACCTTGAATGTTCAGGCGAGAGTGTGGGCTATGGTGGAGGGCACTGTTGAATCAGAAGAGGGAAAGCCTATCCAAGGAGCCTTGGTCATCATGATATTTTCTGAAGACGGGACCAAATACGAGATCACCACTGACCAAGAAGGCAAATGGAAAAAAGCCAATCTCCGGCCAGGCAAGTGGACCATCGGGTTTATGGCAGAGGGATATGAACCTCAAAATATCAATGTCAAACTCTCCGCCATAAGAAAAAACCCGCCTATCCATATCAAACTCTCTGCTGTTCCTGAATCTTCTTTTAGTCAAGGAGATGCCCTTTATTCCCAACATAATTACAGTGAAGCTTTGGAAGAATACCAGAGAGTCCTGGAGGAGAATCCTGACCTTTATCAAGCATACGATAAGATAGGGCTTTGTTACTACAGGATGGGGGAGCTGGATAAGGCCATCCAGGCCTTTAAGCATATGTTAGAACACCAGCCCCAATCACGGAATACTCTTATCAATCTCAGTGCCATCTACTTTCAGAAAGGCAGTCTGGAAGAAGGGATGAAATACTTTAGGCAGCTTGATGAAAAGTCTCTCACTGATCCAGGCACCTTTTATAACGTTGGTCTTCTTCTATTCAAAAACGGCGAGATTGATATGGCCATCGATTACTTCCACAAATCTCTGACACTGGATTCAGCTTACATCGACAGTTATTATCAACTGGGCTTGGCCAACCTGAATAAAGGGAATATGGAGGAGGCGAAAAAAAATTTCCACAAGGTCATAGAGCTGGCTCCACAATCAGAAAAGGCCGCTTTATCCAGAAATATACTCAAGAATATAAAATAGAAAAATGGCAAAAAAATTCATTTTTTTGGATAAAATTCAAAAAATTGGATTATTCCTGCCCGATTATCCTCCCACAGACTTTATAATCTCCTGTAAATAAAGAAATTAATTTTTATAGCCGATTTGGCACATTTTTTGCTTATGATTTGAAGGGAAATTAAGGCTGCTGGGAGAAAGGCAATGGGGAAAATACTTATTTCCGCCTTAAAATCTTTATCCTTCTTGCACGCCTTCAATGTTAAAAAAGGAGGTGGTAGAGAGGAGTACACCGCAAATTTTAAGGGAAAAGTTGGAATTGAAAAATTATAGGTGAGTTTCGATTCCAGGGTATTGGATATTGGGGCTAAGCTCCAAACACAAAAGATGGAGCGAAGCCAACATTTTCCCGAGAATTCGGGAAAAGGGGGAAAAACATGATCAAATACTCAAAAACGTGGGCCATTTTCGTTTCTGTCCTGCTCCTAGCCTCCACTGCGCTTTTCGCTCAAACTCGTACCGGAACCCTGAAAGTGGTGGTGATTGATGATCAGGGGGCAGTCCTTCCTGGTGTCTCTCTGACCCTCTCCAGTCCGGTCATGATGGGCACCCAGACACGGGTCACCAACGTGGTGGGAGAAGCTTTATTCATCAACCTCTCTCCTGGAACTTACCAGATCAAATCCTCGCTTGAAGGGTTCCAAGAAAAAACCTCAACAGGAATCGAGGTGTCTCTGGATAGACAGACCCTTCTTCAGGTTGAATTGAAACCTGCAGTGGTGGAGGAATCTATCACTGTCACTGCAGTCTCTCCGGCCGTGGACACCACCAAATCTGTGATAGCTGAACACGTCACCCACGATACTGTGGAATCTCTGCCCATAGCTCGAGATTTTGTGGGCTATCTGCAGTTGGCGGCTGGTGTCAACGTGGTACCCAACTCTCAAGGGAGAGACACACCAGAGGACCCGGCAGGAAAAGGAGGCCTAAATTACTATGACAGAGGATCTCAAGGAATTGGAGGCAAACGGGGCTCCCGTGACAATTTCTATTTCCTCGACGGAATGAACATCACAGGAATGTCATCTCAGACAGCCCTGATGACCTTCAACAATGAGGTTATCCAGGAGCAGGAGCTGATGACTTCAGGTGTTCCGGCTGAATACGGAGGAGGTAAAGGAGTAGTAGGAAACATCGTCACCAAATCCGGAGGAAACAGGTTTTCAGGTTCAGCAAACTTTTACGCCCAGCCAAAAGACTTCTTTTTGCCTTATGGTGGGAGTGAATACAAGAATGCAGATGATCCAGCTACTGCATTCGATGAATCAACCATGCTGGAGGGATACAAAGACAACAAGTACGATACGGCTGCGACTCTAGGCGGACCGATAATGAAGGACAAACTGTGGTTTTTTCTTTCAGGCCAAACCAGAAACAATTCCAGTACATTCAAGCTCTCAGAATCTGCTTCTCCGACACGAGAGGAAGTGGACTACGGGCAGAAGCGGACAGGTCTTTTTGGAAAGCTTGCTTTCAAGTTGACAGCAAGTGATTCGTTTACTTTCCTGTATTTCCTGGATGATTATAATATAGAGGGAACTAGAGATAAGAACATCATCAAAACCCGTCGGGCTAAGTCCGAATACGATATGGGCGTTTACAGTGGTTATTACCAGAGAGTCTTTGGAGACAACCTGATCGTTGATTTTCGCTATGGACATTACTGGTGGGGGTATAAACTGGGCCCCCTCTCTCCAGAAGCAGGCATACCTGACAGGCTCTATTACCTTCCCGGAACCTATCCTCCGATTTACGAATACACCTTCGGAGGCTACCCTTCAGGAGCTGATAATAAAAACACCAGGGATCAGTTCACCGCAAATGTGGAATGGTTTACAGGGAATATGCGGATCAAGGCTGGTATCATGTACTCCAATGAGTATGATAGCGACGACTATTTCTACCACTTCGACGAAACCCGAAACTCACTGGATCCCAATCTGGGGGGGATCACTCTGGGAGAACTCTATGATGTGGGCATTATGCCCCATAGTGAATTTGATGAACGGATACTTCCTTGGGTGAACGCTCACTGGGATTCAACTTCTGAGGCCCTTGATACAAACGGAGATGGTGTTGTCAGTCGCGATGAGTTGAGAGCAGCAACCTTTTCTGAGATGGGTCCTTATGGATTGAATTTCATGAGAAGGTGGCAAGATAAAAGAGGATCCAACAAGGTTCATGCTCAGCGCGTGTATGGATATATCATGGATGACTGGAAAATCAATGACTACTTCACCTTAAATGCTGGAGTAAGACTCGAAAATCACCATTACAAAGACTCAAAGGATGAGACAATTCTGCATATAGATACTGTGTTTCTGCCTAGAATAGGACTGGTCTGGAATATCGGAGCAAGAGGCACTCATAAATTGACCTTCTTCTACGGGCGCTTTTCTGATCCTACACCTTTTGGCATGGTCCACTTTGCTGGTAACCTCACCGGTAGAATTATGCACGAACAGATTTGGCTCAACAATAACTGGTATACTTTTCGTATTCGAGGAGGAGAAAAGCAAAGAGATTGTGAATGGACACCGGCTACAAGAGACAGTTTTTCCAGAGAATTCTCCTTAACTCATGAAATAGACCTTGGACAAGGACTAGTCATAGCCAGCCAGGTCTATTATCGTGGAGACCGCAACATCATTGAAGACTACGACTTGTTTACCTATGTGCTCGGTCTCCAAGACCATCCTCAATACGGCCATTTAGCACTTACCTATGAAGATTTCGGCTATCCCTCAGAAGGGCCACCTCCCAACATCAACTATTTCCTCTCCAACCTCATCGGAGCTAAAAGAGATATTTACGGTTTTGATTTTGAGCTCTCCAAGCGATTTGAAAACGGCTCTTTCATAGTGGGCCAGTATTCCTTTAAGCATGCTCTCGGTAACAGCCAGTCCGATGGAAACGCAGATCTTCAGGGCGATTTTGTCCCTCTTGATCCCAGGAATGACTGGATGTGGGGGCCGACTCCTGGTACTATCCCTCATAAGATTAAACTTTACGGAACTTACAGAACTCCATTTGGTTTAGACATCGGAGCTCTTTTCTACTGGAATTCAGGAATGAAGTTCACTGAATCCTACAATTTTTATCCTGAAGTATATGCCATCTACTTCAATTGGCCCAATCCCACGTGGACTGATTTTGCAAAAACAGGACAGGAGCAAACCCCATCCTATTACCAGCTTGATCTCAAGTTCAACTATGGACTGAGGCTTATGGATACCGCCCTTCTTGAGCTCTTTCTCGACATTTACAATGTGACCAACAATCAGGGATCAATTGATGTCCAGTACTCCCGCAATGACCCCAGATTCGGTTATGAGGAGACAACTGAAATCTTGATGCCCATGAGATTCTATGTGGGAGCTCGAATCAGATTCTGAGCTGAAAAGGGACCTCAAAGAGGCTGGTACCTGCTGAGGTGCCAGCCTCTTTTTTTACCACCAACATGGCCACTGACTATTAAGAATTCAATCTAAGCTGTCACGTGGTCAGGGCAGCAGGCTAAAGCACACCATCTTTGAATCCATCATCATTCTTTGTATAATAAAGAATATGGCGTTCATAAAAATTTTCTTACTGACTTTTTTTGCTGTCTTTTTTCTCTTCTTTTCTGGTTTATATGTCTCGCCACAGCAGGCAGAAAACACTCCCCAGCAAAAAAAACAGGAACAGATCCCTCAGCCTGCCTATGAAGTGGAAGTGGTGGTGACCAATGTCCATGTGGTGGTTACGGACAAAGACGGTAACCGGGTGACAGGTCTTAAACCGGAAAATTTTAAACTCTATGAGGATGGTTTGCTTCAGAAGCTGACCAATTTTTATGAAATCAAAGGCATGGAGGTTTATGCTTCATCGCCAGGTAAGGATAAGAAAAAGCCCTCTGTCTCCCCGCTGCCGCAGCCTCAAAGATCATCGCGATTCAAGAATAAAATCATCATCTATTTCGACAACTGGCAGCTCCATCCCATGAGCAGAAACTGGAGTATAAAAAAATTAGATAAGTTTATCCAGAATAACTTTTCCCCTGAACAGGATGACAATCAAGGCATGGTGGTCAGCCTTGATCAAAAACTGAATATCATCCAGGAATTCACCTCCACGCCCTACCAGCTTCTTCGAGCATTAGATGAAGTCAAAAAACGCTCTGGACAATCTCTCATCCGCCGGCGGCATAAAGAAGATTTAAGAAGGGAACTCAATCAGATCGTTGCCGACATGACCAGGGAGGATAATAGATTTGAAACCTATGAGAGAGCCCTGGGATATGCCCGTCATTACGTAGAAGCAGAACAAAACGATCTTCAATACTCTCTTAAATCCATGAATGCCTTTCTCGATTACCTGGCGGGTATAGCAGGCAAAAAAATACTGATTTATGTCAGCGATGGACTTCCCATAAATCCAGGCGAAGAAGTGTTTTCATTTCTAGATCAAGCTTTCCCGGTAGGTCACGCCAGGGCTGAAGCTATGAACTACGATGCCACCAAATTGTTCAAAGCTTTGACATCACGCTGCAACGCCAATGAAATTTCCATCTATCCCATCAATGCCCAAGGATTGGAAAGTATGATCCTCTCAGCGGATAAAGAAAGAGGATGGGATACATATACACGGGGTCCGGGAATGGTCAAATCAACCTCCAGAGTCAAAAACGACGCCCTCAAACTGATGGCACAGGAGACAGGAGGTCTGGCCATCCTGAACACCAACGATATCGAATCTGGCTTGCAGAGAATAGAAGGGGATCTTCAGTTCTACTATTCTCTCGGCTATATCTCCCCCCATCGGGAAGACAACCAGTATCATTCTATACGGGTTGAGCTGGTGGGAGTGGAAGAGAAATATGACGTGCGGGTGCGCCGGGAGTACAGGCGGGTTTCTCAAGAAGAGAGGATTGAGGAGGGAGTTTTCTCCAGACTCTATCTCAGCCGTCCCTTCAATCCCATGAATATCATGGCCCAAATCATGCCCGTCGAACCCATGCCTGGTTCTGAAAAGCTGAAATTGTCCATAAAGTTTTTAATTCCCATAAAGAATTTAACCCTGTATTCCCAACAAAATGAATATCGAGGCCAAATCAAGGTCTACATCGCGCTCATGGATACAGAAGGACGGCTATCTCCTTGTCATGAATTGACAGAAAACATAACAATCCCTTCTCAAGATTATGCTGTGGCCGTCAAGAGCTTCTATCCTTATTATGCTGAAATGTACATCACTCCCGGCCGTTACACCATCTCTGCAGCGGTCAAAGATGTCTTGGGAGACACCATAAACTATGTTCAGCTAGAAAAAACCATCACCGATCAATAAGCCCATCAAAATCTTTGGCGGCTTTCTTGACAACATCCTCTCCAGCCCTTATATTAGAAATAACGAAGGAGAGAGTCATGGAAATAAAAATGAAAATCAAAGGCTTGGTGGTGGACCCCATATCCAAAATGCCCATCGTCGTTCTTGAAGATCTTCAAAAACAAAAAATGCTTCCTATATGGATCGGGGTTTTCGAAGCCAATGCCATCGCTCTCAAGATCGAAAACATCTCCACTCCCCGGCCCATGACCCATGATCTCCTGAAAAGCTTTTTAGACAATCTCAAAATTTCTATCGAAAAAATCGTGGTCAACGATGTCCGAGACAACACCTTTTATGCCCTGATCCACTGCCGCTGTAACGACCAAAGCTTGACCATCGACTCTCGTCCCTCCGATGCCATTGCCCTGGCTCTGCGGGTGAACTCCCCCATCTACGTGGAAGAAGAGGTGGTCAAAAAAGCACACAGCCTGAAATTTGATGAAAACCTCGAACACTCAGAAAAGCTCAAGAAATGGCTGGAGAACCTGAAGCCAGAAGACTTCGGAAAATACAAGATGTGAATCTTCCCTCATGTTCTGAGGGTAAAAATCAGGTAAACAGCGATCAGTCCAAAAATCAGGTTAGGCCCCCAGGCTGCCAGATACACACTCAAATAATTGATGTAGCCCAGACTCTTAAAAATTCCCACCCCCCCCCAGTAGATCATGGCAATAACAAGACTCAGGCCGATGCCCACCAGGGTTCCTCTTTTTCCCATGGAAAAAGCAAAAGGAATCCCCAGGAGAGTCATGATCAAACTGACCAGAGGAAAAGATAACTTGTAATTCAGATCCACCTTGAACTTTACTGTTTCAAAACCTTTCTCTTCGATCTCCTGTATATAGTCCTTGAGTTCAGCATAGCTCATCTGGTCAGGCTCTTTCCACTCCTTCAGAAAGTATTTCTTCTTCTCCACAGGATAAATGACCATCTGTTCCTTTTCTTGGAAGGTCACCGGTTTTCTTTCCTCGAATTCTCTATACCAGCATTGAGACAGGGAAAGATGGTTTCCTTTTAAATATCCCTTTTCTGAATAGTATCTTTTTTTAAAGCTCCAGGAGGAAGAATCGATATCATAAATGGAAAGCTGACTGAACACGGATTTTTCTGGATCAAAATAGTTGTAATAATAAATCCGATTTCTTTCTCTTCCCAAGACCCAGCGGCGGTCCAGATGACTGTAGCTTCGGGGGGGTCTATCGTTGATTTTGTTCCATACCTCTTCGGCCTTCTTGTTGGCGTAGGGCAGGACATTCTCCTGGAGATACAGAGAACAAAAGCTGGCCGCCAAACCCAGCAGAATCACCGAAAGGACAATCCTGTAAAGACTGATCCCGCAGGCTTTCATAGCCGTTATCTCGTTGGATTTGGTCAAAAGCCCTAAGCTCAGAAGAGTGGAAGTCAGAGCCGCCACCGGAAGGATGTAATGGATGAATTCAGGAAGGCTGTAGCGGATATATTCCAGAAGAAGAGCCAGTGATTTATCGTGTTCATAGACGTTATCAATCCTTTCAAAAAAAGTGACGATCACTGAAATGAGAAAAAGGGCCAGGAAAACCAGGGAAAAAATGGTCAGATATTTTCTCACCAGGTAGCGGTCCAATATATTGGGAAAGCGCAGGGAAAGACGAGGTCCTCTCCACAGAATTTTGCTTCTATGGGTAAGGGAAATACCTTTATTTTTCCCTCTCATGAAGGAAGAAAGAG
>JBKHJA010000134.1:0-4682 GCA_046538375.1 Candidatus Aminicenantota bacterium | reverse complement strand
TTTCCATAAGAATAAGAAAAAGAATTTACAACATCCAGAAAATGGATGTCAAACCAAATCTGACAGCAGGAGTCCTCCAATTTCAATATTTATTTGATATTGTAATAACAATTAAATATAATATCCTTAAATTTTGGGGCTGAATTTTGAACCTGGAGCAAATAAAATGAAAAGAAAATTCATCATAACACTGGCCTTCTTTACCATTCTTGCCCTCAACGGCCAAGTTTCTGCTCAGTTTACTCCCCAAGAAGTTGCTCAAAGAGCCGAATGGGAAGAATTTCTTAAAACCGCAGAAATTATAGGGCATGAAGATATTCCAGAAGGAGTGAACAAGCCGATCAGGCTCTATTTAAAAAAAGGAGAAGTCCAGGCCAGCGGGGCCTGGAAGAATCCGCAGGGCATACAGAAAGGGTTTCTGGAAGGATGGCAGTATGAAATTGCGGCTTACCGGATGGATAAACTTCTCGGATTAAACCTGATTCCTCCCACCGTAGAGAGGGAGTTCAAGGGGAAAAGAGGCTCTCTCCAATTGTGGGCAGAAAGCCAATACAGCCTTCTTGATATCATGGACCAAAACATTTCTTTTCCTTCATCAGCGGATATACGAGACCGTATGAACAAAATGAAATATTTGACCCGGGCATTCGACAGTTTGATCGCCAATGAGGACCGAACCCAGCAGAATATTCTCTACACACAGGACTGGCGGTTGATTCTCATCGACCATTCCCGCTCCTTTCGGTCTTCTGAAAGATTCAGCAAGCGGCTGATGTTCGGAAAAAACGGTATCCAGGGTCGAAAAATGATCAGAAAACTTCCCCGGGTTTTTGTGGAAAAGATTAAAGCCCTGGACTTCGACAGCATCAAAAAAGCTGTGGGCCCCTATCTGGAGGATGAAGAAATCAAAGCTGTTCTCCTCCGCAAAAAGCTCCTCTTGGATGAAATCGAGGAGATGATAAAAGAAAAAGGTGAAGATCAGTTCTTGTATTGATGATTCAATTTTGGCCATCCTTAAGATATAGGTAAACATAAAATTCATCAAGAAGGAGGGAAGGAAATGAAAAAAAGATTCATCCCCTTATGTCTATTCTTGATTTTTCTAGGATTCCTCTTCCAATCCCCGGCGCAGTTCACTCCAGAAGAGGTGGCTGAAAGAGCCAAGTGGGAAGAATTCCTAAAAACCGCAGAAATCGTGGGTCAAGATCAGCCGTTCAGCAGCAGGGAAGCGGTCACTGAGCCGTGGGTATTGACTCTGGAAAAAGACGGGATCACCAAGAAAGCTTTGTGGAAAAACCCAGAAGGCCGGATGAAAGGCTACATGGAAAACTGGAGATGGGAAATCGCGGCCTACCGCTTAGATAAGCACCTGGGTCTGAACATGGTCCCGCCCACTGTGGAGAGGAGATATCAGGGAAACCGCGGGTCCTGCCAACTGTGGATCGAAGCCTGGATAAGCCTTAAGGATAAATACGACCAGAACATCGATCTGCCTTCTTATAAAGTTTTTTACTGGAACAGAGCCCTTTATCTGCAGCGGGCTTTCGACAATTTGATCGCCAATGAAGACCGGCATCAAAATCAATTCCTGATAACGGAAGATTGGCGGATGATTCTTATTGACCACTCGCGCAGTTTTCGCACTTCGAAAAAATTCACCAAAAGACTCATCTACGACGAAAAATACAAGGAAGGCCCCAGGTTGATGAAGGAACTCCCCCGGGACTTTGTGGAGAAACTAAAGAGCTTGAATGCTGAAGTTATAAAAGAAACAGTGGGAGAATATTTGACAGATGAGGAAATCGAAGCCGTGCTTACCCGCAGAGACCTGATACTGGAGTGGGTTGATAAACGCATCAAGAAGCTGGGTGAGGATAAAGTCTTATACTGATTCAGAAGAAGTAATCTTTTTGTTCATGGTCAGAATGTTCTGGCCTTTCTCCCGCTTATAATGGAAGCCATCCATAAGTTTACGGGCCAAGAATATTCCCAATCCGCCTGTCTTTTCGTTCTTGATGATGTCCTCCACCTCGGGCACCTCTGATTTGCTGGGATCAAAAGCTGTGCCGTGGTCTCTTATTTCCAGGAATATCTTGCCTTGCTGCGGCCATGTCTGGATAGAGATTTCTCCCCTCTGCTTCGGGTAAGCGTACTTGATGATATTGATGCACACCTCCAGCAGTGACAGTTCAATGATAAAATACTCTTTTTCTGAAAGATTATATTTATGAAGAGTTTCCTTCAGGAAGCTCCTTATCTTTTTCAGCTCTGCGAATTCACTGGGAACAGTCAATGCGTCCATGTGGGTCACTTTGTCCCTAATTTATAACATCAAAAAAAAACATGTCAAACAAAAGCATCTTTCAAACCCATATTTTTGCCAAAGAACCTCCAATCATGGTATAGAAAAAGTTCGCCATGGCAGAAAATTCAGTGGGAAGAAGCTCTGATTTCCAGACGAAACTTTTCCGCTGGTACCGCTTGCATCAACGAAAGCTTCCCTGGCGCCAGACAAAAGATCCTTACAGGATCTGGATATCTGAGATCATGCTTCAACAAACCACTGTGCAGGCGGTCGTCCCCTACTACCAAAAATGGATAAAACTTTTCCCTGATGTCAAAACTCTGAGCAAAGCTTCTCTTCAAAAAGTACTAAAAGCCTGGGAAGGATTGGGCTACTACCAGAGAGCCAAGAATTTACACCGGGCAGCAAAAATTATTCTCCACAGATTTGAGGGAAAAATTCCAAAAGACTACCATAGTCTTAAAGAATTACCCGGAATCGGCCCTTATACGGCCTCAGCTTTGCTCAGTTTTGCTTACAACCTCCCCTATCCGGTGGTGGATGCCAATGTGCGCCGGGTGCTTATGCGGCTTCTTGGAATCCGTGATAAAAACCTCTCCCCCAGCAACAAAGCCTTCCAGAAATTTTTCCATGCTCATTTCCCTCCCACCCATTCCAGTCTGTTCAATCAAGCTCTTATGGAACTGGGTGCCCTGGTGTGTCGATCTAAAAATCCCCTCTGTCTACTCTGCCCCATCACCGAATACTGCCAGGCTTATGAGGCTGGCGAACAGGAGGTTATCCCCCTGCCTCAAAAAAGAAGTTATCAGAAGATAGAAACCGTGGTGGCCATCATTCAAAACCATGGAAAAATTTTAATCCAGAAGCGTCCCTCTCAAGGCCTTCTGGCAGATCTTTGGGAGTTTCCAGGAGGAAAAAGGAAAGACCATGAGACTCCAGAACAGGCTCTGAGAAGAGAGATAAAAGAAGAACTGGGCGCAGAAGTCAAAAACTTGAGCTTCCTGACCAAAGTTCACCATTCTTACACCAAATTTCAAGTCACACTTTATGCTTTCCGATGTGCGCTGGAAACGACTCCTCATCTCAGAAAAAGCACTCACCGCTGGGTTACAGCTAAGGGATTAAAGCGATATCCGTTTCCTTCGGGCAGTGTGAAAATCATCCGTTTCTTAGAAGAAAAAAGACATTATGCTTCACCACAATGAACTCTGAAAAAATAGAAATAACCTATCAATTCGTACCTTACGGGAAAGAATTCTCCCCACAAAAAGACACCCTGGTCCTGGATGTGGGAATGAAAACCGTACCTGGAGTCATCGATCACCATCATCCAGATGCACCGGTGGAGTGTGCGGCCTCTTTAGTAGCCAAATTCCCCCATCTGGTTTTAGATCACATAAAACCCGAACATATACACAAGGAAGCCAGAATATCCCCTCTCCGTATCATCACCCACCGTTTTCCCGACTTCGATGCTGTGTCTTCCGTATTTTTGGCTTTTAAGCTTCTGGAAAAGGGGGAGGTTGACTCTTCCATGCAGAAAATAGCAAGCTACACCAAAATGGTTGACTCTGCCTCCCTTCCCAAGGAAATTGATTTATCTTCCACCCCTTATTCAATTCTCCGGGCCCTGTACAGAAAAATCAGAAAAAAAGAAGATGCTGCCAATCTGGCCAGGATGGATGAAGGTCTCAAATTCATGAATTTTCTGTACTCCAAATCAGAGGAGGGATATGAGATCACCCAGAGCCGCACCCTTTTTTCTGGAATAGAGAGATATGAGAAAGCCATGAGAAATGCAGAAGATGACTATTTCAACTATCTCTCTGATATCCAGAAATCTAAGAAAATCATTCTTTTCCTCCCCCTTCTATCCGGAAAAGGGAAGAGCAAAGTGGATGGACTGATAGTGAAGAATCCCAGAAGTTTCCTGCTTAAAGAATGGGCTCGAAGAGACAGGGAAAATTCTTCTCTCCATCAAGGCTTCTCCTTTCTGATGACCAATTTCGGAAACAAAAGATACATTCTGGGGGTTGACCCTGAAAAAGGAGTGAATCTCCGCGGGCTGGGGACTCTTCTGAACCGAAGGGAAGCCGAAAAAAGAGAGGCCCAAGGGAGGCCTCTGGACTATCTATGGTATGAAGGAAACTGTCCTTTCTTCAACTACCGCATAGTGGATTCTCCTCAGGATGAAACCAGCCTTAGCCAGGAAGAAATTGTGGATGCGGTGATGACTTTCAGCCAAAACACAAACAAAAACTGAGTGAAGATATGAGTCTTGATTATATAAAGGCTTTCTTAGCTATTTTCCATCTGCTTTGTAGATATGCGAACAAAAAGGAATCAAGGATAGAGACAAGCTGGTGGGGATGGCGGA
>JBKHJA010000133.1:0-4722 GCA_046538375.1 Candidatus Aminicenantota bacterium | reverse complement strand
CATAGGAATTATTTATTCTTTTTTTATAGAACCCAATGCCATAGCCATAAACACTGTTCCTATCATTGATGAAGAGCTGGCCTCCCTTCTTCATGATGAAAAGGTGGTCCAGATTTCAGACTTGCACATCTCATCGGTAGGATATCGAGAAAAAAAGCTGATCAAAATGCTTGATCGAATCAAACCTGACATTCTCTTCATCACCGGAGACTTTTTGACCAACAGCAGAGATGAAGACTCCTGCCTGGAGGTTCTGCGGAAGATCGACAAGCCGACTCACGGTATTTGGGCCGTTTTAGGGAACGCGGATAGATTCAAGCGGGACGGGTCTCTGTTTGAAGATGCCCATACTCTTGTCAAAAAAATTGAGAATCTGGGAATCACCATTCTGGAGGATAAATCTAAACCATTGGTTCTGAATGGAAAAGGCGGTCATCTCTTTATAGTGGGTGTTGAGGGATCCTCTCTTTCATGGTCAAAACTCGATTATCTCTTGCAGGATGTCCCGGAGAATTCACCCATCATCCTCCTCTCTCATTATCCTGATATCCTGGAAAAACGGACCGATGTGCTGACTGTCAATCTGGGAGAAGAGGAAAGCAAGGGACTTTCTGGCTGGGGATGGCAGGATAACGCTTTTTTCGAGTATGACACAGGAATGGTCCGGTTTGAAAAAGATGGTTTTCATACAATTCGGGTGCAGAGCCGGGAAAGAGGTGTATCTATTGACCAGATTTGCCTGGTGGAAGAAACCGGCGGAGAATCTCTGGTCGATTTTTCCAGGATAAATCGGTCCAAGAATGGAGGCGGCATGCACGCAGCCATCAATCCCTATGGAAGGGAAATGATTGTCATAAAGGCTGAAAACATCCCCGATTCTTGCGTATTCGGATGCTGGAAAAAGGCCCGAGACCCTGCCGCCTGCTCTAATCCGGTCTTAAAAGATACATCAGGTTTTGGAAAAAGTGAAAAGCCTCTTTTGGAGCCTGAGGACTATTTTGAAGCCGATTTTTATGCCCGGGGCCGCACCCCTTATCACCTTTGGGTCAGGATGAAAGCCGAAAATGATTCGCCTACCCATGACTCCATATACATTCAGTTCAGCGATGCGGTTAACAAACATGGATATCCTGTATACAGAATAGGGGAATGGGGTGTCAGGAGTAACTTAAAGAAAATCAATTTGATCCTGGCTGGTCATACCCATGGGGGACAAATCCGCATGCCTTTCCTGGGGGCTTTGGAGATTTTGCCCCACCATTCCGTGGATTATGATAAAGGCCTCTTTGAAAGCCAGGGGACAAAAATGTATGTCAATCGGGGCATAGGAATGGCCTTGATTCCGATGAGATTCCTCTGTCCCCCTGAAATCACAGTTTTTCAATTTAAAAGAGATAAAGAAAGCTTATAGGAAAATAAATAAGGAAAGCCAACCAAAATAAAGATGCAAACAAAAACACAAGCTCGTTTCAATCCAAAAAAGATTTTTATTGTTTCCTGTATTGTTTTGTTCGCCGGTATCATCCGCATCCCCTCTCTGACCCAGCCTTTGGGGCCTGACCAGGGCATCATGTCAGTCATCGGGGAAGGCATTCTGAATGGGGAACTTCCTTACAGAGATTATTGGGAAATGGGTTCGCCGGCCATATTCTTCACCTATGCTTTAATGTTCAAGATATTCGGTGTCTCCATGGCGGCTGTGCCCATAACGGACATTCTCGTCTCCATGCTGACAACATGGCTCATATTTCTTCTGGCCAGGTCGATTTGGGATAATAAGGCAGGATATATCAGCGCACTGCTCTTTGCCTTTTTTTCCAACGGAGTCCGTTTAGGGATGCACGCTGGCGGCGATATCGCTTTTGGAACATTCTGGTACATTTCTCAGAGAGAGACATTCATGCTGCCTCTTATAGTGGCCAGTGTTTATTTCCTCCTGGAGTCGGAGCGCAGGAAGAGACATGGTGTGAGAATGACTCTTTCAGGATTTTCAGCCGGATTGGCCTTTGTTTACAAGTTTCCTTCTCTTATCATTTTTCTTTGCCTTCTTTTTTATCTCAACCTGAAGTCCTTATTCAGCAATACTCCCCATCCCCGTAAGAATTTATGGCAAAAAAATATCTCTTTTGCCTCAGGTTTTATCCTGGCCCTGCTGCCCTTTGGCTTGTTCTTTACACTAACCGGCGCGCTGGATGAAATGGTCAATGTCATTTTCAAGTATGTTTTTACTGTTTACGGGCAAATAGAGACCAATTATCTGGCCACTATCAAAATGGGGCTTCTCAACACTTTATTCATCGCCAAAGAGAATTTCTTCCTGTGGATATTTTCATTGGCTTCTTGTGTTTACATTATGGCAGCCCAGCGCTTCAAAGAAAATGTGCTGGTTGTGCTGTGGGCTGTGGGCTCTCTTTTGTTTGTGGCCAGTCACAGAGAGTTTTTCGGCTATCACTACCTGGTTGTACTGCCTCCTCTGGCTGTCCTATCAGGATATGGATGGGTTAAAGCTTTGGGGCCTAAATTTCATGTTGGCAGAATGTTTAGCTCTGAACAAGGCAAGGCTTTTATTATTTTTGCTCTTTTGGCCAATCTGGTTTTTTTCACCACTTTAAACTATACGCACTACACCAAGTTTTACTATTACTCCACAGGGAAAATAACCCAGGAAGAATATTACAAGTTTTTCAACGCCTATCCTGAACATGATTATTCTTTCCCGGCTGACTATGAAGCGGCCCAGTACATAGCTCAAAATACCAAAAGCGGTGATTTCATCTATACCCTGGGTGGGATTGAGAGCGTTATTCATTTTCTCTCGGACAGGAAATCTCCTTCAAGATTTATTTTTTCATGGATTTTATTCTCATCCACCCACGGTGAGGTCAAGCAGGCTGAGATATACCGGAGAGAATTACTGGAAGATCTCAGGAGAGAAAAACCCAAGTATATTGTAACGGTTCGGTCATTGGAGAATTTCCAAAAATTCTCAGAGATATATCAATTTATAAATACCCTTTATTCCCTGGAGAAGATATTTCCTGATGATAGGTTCTTGTATGTCTTTAACCCAAATGGAGGGAAAAAGATATAAGTTCATTGCTCTGGGACTTTTATTAGTTCTCACTGTAATGATCCGGCTGCCCATTTTGATGGAGCCCTGGGGTGCTGACCAGGCCGGGTTTGGCTTTATAGCCAGGGGGATCCTGGAAGGAAAAGCGCCTTATAAAGACATGTATTCTCTGACCGGCTACGGCGTGTTTTTCACTTTTGCCCTGTTTTTCAAATTATTCGGGATGACCATGGTCTCTGCCCACATCGGTCATCTGCTTGTTTCCCTGATCACCGTGATTCTTGTTTTCCTCTTCACCCATTTCCTTTTGGGCAGGAAAGAAGCCCTGATAGCAGCCCTATGCTACACCCTGTTTTCCAATGGATTGGCTTTCAGCGGATTCGGCTACGAAAACAAAAGTGCCTGGGGCACTTACTGGTACCTTTCGCAGAGAGAAGTTTTCATGGCTCCTCTCATGCTGGGAGCTATTTTTTTGATCATCCTGGGGGAGAGAAAAAAGAAAATTGTTTTGTATTTTCTTAGCGGCCTGCTCATAGGCCTGGCTGCTTTTTACAAGCAGACCGCGGTGGTGTTTCTGATGTTCATGGTAGGCTTTATCCTCAGCCAGGATTGGAGGAAAAGGGATTCATTCCACCTCAAGAGAAATTCGGGAAGGATGGGGTGTCTTGTGTTTGGCTTCATTCTGGTCCAACTCCCCTTTCTTTATTATTTTTGGGTTCATGATGCCTTGAGAGATGTCTATCAGGCCCTGTTTGTTCACCTGCCTCTTTACGCCAAGCTTTCCAGAGGACTTAGGGTAGAGACTTTCTTTTCAGGACACTATTCTGTTCTCAGTGAAAATGTTGTGCTGTGGCTGTTTGCTGCCGTCTCCTGTGTTTACATTTTTTTCAAGGACAGGACCAGATACAACATGTTGATCGCCTTATGGGGCATTTTTTCATTGATCATGGTCTGGATCCAGGGAAAATTTTTTGGTTATCACTTCCTTCTCCTTACGCCACCTTTTTCGGTATTGACCGCATATGGACTGACCAGATTTTTGGCCAAAGGTAGGGGAATCAAAGGGTTTATCACCGCTAATCTGAGAGATATAAGAAAAGCCTTCATGCTGACCACCATGGGAGCCGCTTTGGTAGGATTCGGGATATCCAATTACCATTACTACCAAAGGCATGCCAGGTATTGGCTGGGGAAAATATCCAAACAGCAGTATTACCAGGTTTTTAATGAATTTCCCACTCATCCTTATTCTTTCCGGTCCGATTATCAGATCGTCCAGTATTTGAGAGAAAACCAGGGAACCGGAGGCAAGCTGGGAGTGATCTTTTCAGGGGGAGACACCATCATTCATTTTCTCACCGGAATGGAGCCCGCAACCAGATTCATCCAGAGCTGGTATCTCTTCCCCGCGGATGAAAAGCTCTCCAGAAATAAAATCACGGTTGCTCTCCGCCAAGATTTCGTGGAGCAGTTGATTCAGTCCGCTCCCCGGTTCATTCTCTGTGTGCATATCCCTTTGCAGGACCTTCTGGAAATACCTGGGTCCAAGGAAGATCCGAGTGTCAAAAGATTAGGGGAATTTGTTGAGAAAAACTACAGGCTTAAGAAGAATTTCCCTGACAATCGGTTTTTGTTCGAGAAGATATAACCTG
>JBKHJA010000043.1:0-21250 GCA_046538375.1 Candidatus Aminicenantota bacterium | reverse complement strand
ATGTCTGTATCAGGTTATTTGAAACAAAAAATTATAAATTTGACCCCACTTAAGATATTGAAAAGTTAGAGAGAAAGGAACAATAGAAGATAGGGGACGGGCCCAGCCATTTCATTTAATATTATTGGCCATACTCACGTATCCCTGATGAAAATCTTCATTATTGGTCAAAGAGGCAGAATAAATTGAAAATAATGTGCGGAGTTGGATCATGAAAAATCATCGGACACCAGAAGAACTTGCAGATCACGCTCTGGCCGTTCTGAAAAAGAATGCGGACGCCGGGAAAGCAGCCCAGGGCCAGAAATATTTCAAAGAAAAAGTTTCCATTCTGGGATTCTCTGCAGCAGACCTGAGGAAAACGGCCAGAGATTTATACTACTCGATTAAACCCACCTGGACCTTAAAAGAGGTTACGGCGTTTTGTGAATTGATGCTCCCCAATCCTTATCTAGAAGCAAAGGCCATCGCTATTTTTCTTCTTGAAAGATACATAAAATCCATGGACAGAAATCACCTTCTGGCCATCAAAAAATGGATACTCCATGATTACTGCGCAAGCTGGGCCACTGTCGATCACATCGCTCCCTCTGTGGTGAGCCCATTGATGGAAATGTATCCTGACCTTATGGATGAAGTCATAGGATGGGCAGATTCTGAGAACCGGTGGCTGCGCCGGGCATCTGCTGTTTCTTTTATCAAGCACGCCAGGAAAGGAAAGTCTATAAGGAGGGTCCATACCATAGCCAAAAAGCTTTTTTCTGATGAGGATGATCTGATCCAGAAAGCCAACGGCTGGCTTCTGAGGGAGTCAGGAAAGACAGACATGAAGAGATTGGAAAATTTCCTGCTGGACAACGGGAAAAAGATTCCCAGGACCACCCTGCGCTATGCCATCGAAAGATTTCCAGAAAAAAAACGCAAACAGATCCTGGCCAAGACCCGCCAACATTAAAGAAAGGGAAGATCTCCATATAAACAAACAAGTATCCTTATATCCATGATACGTAGGTATCCTGTCACCGCTGTGCTGTGCTGCCCATACTCCCTATACATTCACATTCATAACTGCCACCAAAAAAGATGATGTGGATGGACAATGCCCGCTTGAAATAAGCTGGAGAGGATGGTATGAATTTGTGTGAACAACGTATGCGGAGAGTGAAAGAAAATTGAGAGAGGAGGAAGCGCAGATGAAGGCCATGGTCATGACCAAAACCACCAACCTCCATGAAGATAAAAAACCTCTTGAACTGAGGGAGGTCTCGAAACCTGAGCCTGGAGAGCAGGAACTCCTGATCAAGATCCACACCTGTGGAGTCTGCCACACAGAACTGGATGAAATCGAGGGAAGAACACCTCCCCATCGGCTGCCTATCATCCTGGGCCATCAGGTTGTGGGGATGGTGGAACAGATGGGCAGCAAAGCCACCAGGCACAAACCAGGCGACCGGGTGGGGGTGGCCTGGATTTATTCGGCCTGCGGGAAATGCAAGTTCTGCCGCGGCGGACAGGAAAATCTTTGTCCAGATTTCCAGGCCACAGGAAGAGATGCTGACGGAGGGTATGCAGAGTATATGATTGTTCCGGAAGATTTTGCCGTCAAGATTCCTGCTGTTTTCTCGGATTCAGAAGCAGCCCCCCTCCTCTGCGCCGGCGCCATCGGCTACCGCTCATTGAAACTGACCACCATCCAAGACGGCCAGAAACTGGGGCTCACCGGCTTTGGAGCTTCCGCCCATCTGGTGCTCAAGTTGACCAAGCACAAATTTCCCCACACTCAAGTTTACGTGTTTGCCCGCAGTGAAAAGGAGCAAGAGTTCGCCCTGGAGCTGGGAGCGGTGTGGGCAGGATATACTGCAGAAGAATCACCAGAAAAACTGGACAGCATCATCGATACCACACCAGTGTGGAAACCAGTGGTGGAAGCCCTGAAGAACCTGGACAGCGGCGGAAGGCTGGTTATCAATGCCATCCGCAAAGAAGATGTGGACAAGGATTATCTTTTGAACCTGGATTACACCACCCATCTCTGGATGGAGAAAGAGATCAAAAGCGTGGCCAACGTGGAGCGGGCCGATGTCAGAGAATTTTTAAACCTGGCGGCTGAGATCCCCATCCAACCCGAAGTCCAGGAATATCCGCTGGAACAAGCCAACAGGGCTTTGCTGGAGATCAAAGAAAGAAAAATTCGCGGCGCCAAAGTCCTTAAAATAAGTTAAGGAAGTTTCCCGATTCAACAGAAGAGATTACTTCCTTCTGCACAGGTTTGAGTGTTTGTTGAATAAGAGACTCCGGTATTGTGCTGGAAAGGGTCTTCTGTTGAAAAATGATAATCTATACAGCCTTTATGTTTTTTTCAGGACAGACCAGATGCCTTTTGATTAAAAAGAGAGGATGAAAGATGGCAAAATTGATTACCAAGTATTCTCACTGTTTTGTGTGTGGGGACAAAAATGAATGCGGCTTAAAAATCGATTTCTACTTTGATGAGGGAAAAGCCAAAGCAGAATATATCGCCTCCCCTTATCTCCAAGGTTACAAGGACATCCTGCACGGGGGGATTATCTCCACCCTTCTGGATGAGGTGATGATAAAATCCATCCTCGCCCTGGAAATAATGGTGGTCACCACCAGTATGGACATTAAATTCAAAAACCCGGTAAAGATTGGCGAAAAGATATGGCTTGAAGGATGGATAAAAGAAGAAAAGGGGCGGATCATAACGGCTGAAGGAAAAGCGGTAAAACAAAACCACACCTTGGTGGCTGAAGCAGAGGGAACCTATTTCAAGGTGAAAGACTCCATGAAGAAGTTTCTTGAGAAAAGCCTTGAAACAAAACTAAATTCTTAGTTTACTCCTCTTCAAGGATCTTTTTTAAGACACTCTCTGCAGTACTGGGAGCATCTTCAGGCAGGTATATCATCACTCCGCCCTTAACTGGACGAACGGAGATTTTGCCTTCCCTGGCCAGTCTTTGAGTGGTGGTTACGGGATTGGAGCCAAAATACTGTTTGAATGCTGAATTGAATCCGCTGTAAACGCTGTGAATCCCCTTGTAGCTGCCCCTGAGCTTTTTGACCGCCCGCCTGACAAATTCTTCTTCGGTAATTTTAGGCTTTTCTTCTGCTGTCATAAAGTCCTCCTTGATAGTTTACCCAGGTATAAAGATAAATATTATGAATTCAGGTTTATTCTTTATGTGCTTTCTTCAATTTTGAGGATGGCCTTTTTAAAATCCTCCCAGTCATATGTGGAGGGAGCCTGAGAAAGGTACTCCCCCATTCCCATCTTTTGAGACAGCTTCCCGAAGGTTTCCTTTTCTATCTCCGGAACATCTCCTTGTGGGCAGTACCATACCGCAAACTTTCTCTCCATGTCGTGATACATGAGGTTGATTTCAACCAGAAATATTTTTCCACAATCCGGACATTTGAATCTATTCAACCGGTCATCAAATAATTCCCTTCTGAGCTCAGGATTGAGGGTCACATTGACAGAGGTATACACTGCGGTGGCTTTCATGAAGCCGCAGTGAGGGCATGAAATATTGATGGTGACTTTCCTGCTCATATTGACATTCAATCATACCAAAATAATCCTCTGACCTTAACCACCTTCTTGGAGAAAAAAGAAAAAATTAGAACTGTCTCCATATCATCATTTCGTCGCTTTCTTGATCCGCTCAGGGGTCATGGGGAGCTGGTCCAGCCTGACTCCGGCGGCGTCATAGACTGCGTTGGCGATCACTCCCCCCATGGGTGTTATGGCCGGCTCTCCCCCACCCTGAGGATTGAGCTCTGGATTGTCCACCAGCACAGTCTCTATCTTGGGCACCCAGGAAAAACGGGGGATTTCATAGGTGTCAAAGTTAAGATCGTGAATTTTCCCACCTTCAAAATGGATCTCTTCCCTCAAAGCATATCCCAATCCCATGGTGATTCCGCCTTCCATCTGTGCTCTGGCGCCTTCCGGATTGATGACCCGACCCATATCCTGGGCGCTTACTACCCGCTTAACCTTGATGTTTCCCCTTTTCTCATCCACTTCCACCTCGGCCATGGCGGCCACATAGGTGCCCAGATAGTCAACACAGGCCAATCCATACCCCCGGCCAGAGGGAGTCTTGGCCGGAGTCCAGCCGAATTTCTGGGCCACAGTCTCCAGGACCCTGGTCATTCTTTTATCCGTAAGGTTTTTCATCCGGAACTCCAGGGGATCCATGCCAGCTTCTGAGGCCATCAGATCCATATGCAGTTCTCTGGCAAAGGTGTTGGTGTTGCTTCCCGGACCTCTCCAGGCACCCACCGCAAAGGGATGGACTTTTCGGTCCGGCCGCATCCACCCTCCCCGGGAGACAATGCGGTAATGAGGAATATCATAAAACGGCTGGGAGCTTCGCTCGCCAGCATAAAAGACCTGGTAATCCCAGAAAACAATCTTATCTGAGTCATCAAGTCCTGAGCTTATTTCAACCACCGCTGTCGGCTGAAAGCTGTCGTAAAAGAATTCCTCTTTCCGGCTCCAGGCCACCTGGACTGGCTTGCCTGTCAGCTTGGACAATCGGGCAGCCTCCACCACCTGCTGGTTTCGGGTTTTTCCGCCAAATCCCCCGCCCACAAAAGGAGTGATGATCCGCACGTTCTCAGAAGGTATGCCCAGGGTCTGAGCCACCTCCTCCTGAGCACGGAATGGAGTCTGGGTAGAAGCCCATACAGTGGCTTTGTTTCCTTTCACCTCAGCTACGGCAGTGTGAGGTTCGATGGCAGCATGGGCAAGATACCGGTTAAGATAGGTCTTTTCAAATACCACTGATGCCAGTTTTTTCCCTTTATTTATATTCCCCTGCTGCTCGACTACTTCTCCTTCTGGGGCCGCTTCTAACAAATGTTTAAAAATGGTCTGATCATTCACCTTAGGTTCAGGAACCTGGTATCGGGCTTTTATCCTGGCCAGAGCTCTATCTGCCTGGTCGAAAGACCGGTGCAATACTGCGATCATATCTCCTTCCCGAATCACCTGCACTCCTTTCATCTTTTCTGCTCCAGAAGTATCCACCCTCTTCAGAACCGCGCCGTGGGCAGGTGGTCTCAAAATCCTGGCCTGCAGCATGCCGGGAATCTGGATATCTCCTGTATACCGGGCCTCTCCGGTGACTTTCTCCAGAGCGTCAGTGCGGCTTTCCGGCTTCCCGCAGACGGTGAAGTCGGAGGGCGGGGTCAGCGGAGGTTCTCCCTTCAGATGCCTTTCTATTCTCTTTCCCCTGCTCAGGTCAGCATAAGAAAGCCTCTTCTCTGGATTGATTTTATCGAAGACCATACCTTCTTTTGTTATCAGGCGGTCCTGGGACAGCCGCAGCTTCTCAGAAGCCAGTTGAATCAAAATTGCTCTGGCTTCAGCAGCCGCAGCCCTTAAAGGAGGGCCAAAGTATTCGATGCTCAGAGAGCCGAAAGTCCCCATATCCCAGGGACAAAGGTCTGTATCCCCCATCACCATATCCACTGTATCCAGGGTGACATCAAGCTCTTCAGCCAGTATCTGGGCCAGAGAGGTTACAATTCCCTGCCCCATCTCGATCTTCCCGGTAAAGCAGTCCACCCTTCCATCTTCTTTGATCCTCAGGTAGGCATTGAAGTCATCAGGATATCCCCGGCCAAACCTCCGGCGCTGTGTTTCCTGCATGAATGCTTCCGGAGTTTTCACCGAATAGAGCACCATGATCCCTCCGCCTAAAAGCTTCAGAAATTCCCGGCGGTTGAGATAAGTCTGATCGACCGCATCCCTCAATTCAAGGTAAACATTTTGATATTCATCTTTCCTCGTCTTTTCTTTCATCTCTGCCTCCTTTCTTTCATGGCTCTGGAGGCAGTGCGGATGGCCTCGATGATACGGGAATAAGTCCCGCACCGGCATAGATTTCCTTCCATAGCCTGGATTATCTGTTCAGTGGTGGGCTGGGGATACTTCCACAACAGGCTGTAGGCATTGAGAATCATCCCGGGAGTGCAGTATCCGCACTGCAGGGCATTGTGTTTGATGAAGGCTTCCTGCAGGGGATGAAGCTTTTTGTTTCGGGCAAGGCTTTCGATGGTTAGGACTTCTTTCCCCACAGCATTTTTTACCGGAAACTGGCAGGATCTGACAGCCTCCTTGTTGACCAAAACAGTACAGGCGCCGCAGAAACCTTCCCCACAGCCATATTTGACTCCAGTAAGGCCCAGCTCCGAGCGCAAAACCCATAAGAGCATGCGTTCCCCATCCACGGTCAGGCGCAGAGGCCTGCCGTTGAGTTTAAAATGGATGTTTTCTTTCATCCAAGCCCTCCTGTTCACAGGCTGTTATAAAATAATCCCGGTTTTTCTGAAAGAAAGCCCACCTAATAAAGCATCCAGCTTTTTGTGGTGAGTTTCTTCTTGATTTATGTATGTGTATTTATCCCTTTCTCCAGCCTCAATCCAAAAGAAACATTATCAGATGACAGAGAAACAATCAAGAATCATCCATCTCCAAAAAAAATGCTGGGTAGGAAGCTGCAAAAAACTTCGTAAAGTTGAAGATCCCTTCTATCTTTGCAAAGGGCATAAGATATGGTGAGCTGCGGCCATGGTTATAATGGAACTGTTCGAATTAATAAAGGAAGAACACCCCTGATTCTTACAGAAGTATCGATGGTATTAAGGATCAGGAGAGGCTGAATTGGCTGTCTGGTTCGGTGGTTTTGACATCGAATTCTGATAGACGGTCGATTAATTTTTTGCTGCGCAGGTAATTCTTTACCTGGGAAGCCTTCTTGGGGCTGAAAACACCCAGTAAATGCTTTTCTCCGTACTCGTTGTAGAGGTATAAAACTTTTTTACGCTTTGCTCTTTTCAATGCCTCTTGGATTTGTCTTTGATAGTCCATATCTTGAGGCACCTGCATTTTTTTACTCTTCGGTAAATTCAGCAGCAAAAATCGTGCCAAAAAAAAGGAATATTGACAGTTCTTGGTCGTCTGGGATCAGTGAAAACGCAGTAATTAAAAAAAAGAGAACCACAAAACTTAAAGAGAGCCCCACTCATAGCAAGCCTTTCCAGAGGAGCAAGATAATGAAAATGTCCGTAAGTTTTATTCTGAGCGAATGCCAGGAATTTTTTTATTTGAACTCCTTCTTCACCTGTGATATATCCCTATTTCACCCGGTTTTTGTGGATTTTCTGCGGGCAGTGTTGAAGAATTCATGATATTAGAGGTATTAGAGAGTAATTCCAACAGGAATTCTGAAGGAAAAAAGAAATCTAATTTTTAAAAGGAGGCCAGATGTTTAGAGTGCTTTCACAATCCAAACTCAAAATTTTCTTTCCATTCCTTCTGGTATTGTGTATGGCCGTCTATCTCCCGGCTGTGAAGGTTAAGGACCAAGCTGACAGCACAACTCAAGGAACATCCTGTATCTCTACCAACGCCCATACGGCAGCCGAAGCTCCCCAAGGGGATGAAAAACTTGATGAGAAATTAAAAAAATTCCGCAGCTTTTTGATCACGAAGATGAAAAAATGGCAGGTTCCTGGAATGGGTGTGGGCATCGTCAAAGACAATAAAGTGGTGCTGGCAGAAGGATTCGGGGTGAGGAATAGAGAAAAGAACCTTCCTGTGACTCCCAACACCCTGTTTGCCATCGGCTCTGCTTCCAAAGCCTTCACCACCCTGGCTGTGGGCATCCTTGTGGATGAAGGCAAAGTTGAATGGAACAAGCCCGTCCGCGACTATCTTCCTGAATTTAAGCTAAAAGACGAAATCGCTACCGAAAGAATGACGGTGCGAGATCTGGTCTGCCACCGATCCGGCCTCCCCCGTCATGATGCCCTATGGTATGGCTCTTCCATTACCCGCAAACAGATAGTTAAGCGCCTCAAGTATCTCGACTTCAGCGCAGATATTCGATCAACCTTCCAGTACAACAACCTGATGTATGTGACAGCAGGATATCTCATTGAGCGAGTGACCGGCAGCACTTGGGAAGAATTCGTCAGCAAAAGAATATTTGAACCTTTAGGCATGACAAACAGCAATTTCTCTGTTGAGGACTCCAAGAAGTCGGACCATCACTCTCTGCCTTACATAAAAAAGGATGATAAGGTTATGGAGATTCCTTTCAGGAAAATCGACAGCGTGGGTCCTGCTGGCTCCATAAACTCCTGCGTCAACGACATTCTGAAATGGGTCAATTTCCATCTGAATAAGGGAAAAGTGGCCGAAAAACAGATCATTTCCGAAGCAGGGCATAAAGAGATGTACACGCCATCCATGTTTTTAAGAGAATCCATGCTTTCCGTCCAGCCTGATGGGCAGTCTGACATGAATTACGGTCTAGGATGGTTTCTTGAGACCTACCGAGGACACAAGCTGGTGCATCACGGAGGTGCTATCGATGGATTTTATTTTCTCAATGCGTTCCTCCCTAACCATAATCTCGGAGCCGTGGTTCTCACAAACCTGAGCGGCACACCGCTCGTTCAGATCTCCATGGGCTATATTCTTGATATGATGCTCGACCTCGACCAAGGATGGGAAAAAATCAGCAAAGAAAGATACGAAAAGGCCGAAAAGGATCGAGAAAAAGCAGAGGAGGAGAAGAAGAAAAAAGAAGAAGACCGAGTGGAAGGTACCACGCCTTCTCATTCGCTTGAATCCTACGAGGGAGAATACGAGCACCCCGCTTACGGGATCATTCCCATAACAGTCAAAGAAAATTCCCTCACCGGAAAATTCAACTCATTCCCATTCACTCTGGAGCACTGGCACTATGATGTGTTCAAGGTCGCAGAGGAGGAATCCAAGATCTCCCCTATCGAAAACCTCCAGGTAACTTTCCATACTAACTCAAAAGGCGATATCAACCGCCTTTCCGTCCCTCTCGAGCCATCGGTCTCGGCCATAGTGTTTACCAAGAAAGCTCCCCAGGAAATGAAGGACCCGGAATTTCTCTCTCAGTTCACGGGAGAATATGAAGTTATGGAGATGAAGGTGACTATTTCACTCAAAGGAGATACTCTTTTCGCTACCATTCCCAGCCAGCCCACTATGGAGCTTGTCCCCTATAAAGGAACAGAATTCACCCTGAAAGGATTGGAAGGTTACAGCATTGAATTCGTGATAGAACAAAGCAGGGTCACAGAGATCAAAGTGAGCCAGCCAGGAGGAACCTTTAGAGGAAAAAAAATCAATTGAAGTTTGCTATTCGACTCTGTCGAGAAGTTCGCCGATTTTTCGGGCTATAGGACCGGCACCGCGGTCATAGTCAGAGAGAACAGCAACAATGTATCTTTTATCTAGATAAATATCCAGTTTTCCGTTAATCCCAGCAAAGCCTCCCCCCGTGGCCGACAACTTTTCCAGAAGGACCGTGCACAATCCTAAATCCATAACCGTAATTTTCCCGGGTATGGTCTGTCCTTAGTTTTTGGAGAGATTCTTCGGAAACCAGTTTTCCTGTCAGAAGAGCACGGGCAAAACGGTGAAGGTCGCCAACAGTGGAGAATCCGACGCCAGCCGGCGAGATTTATCCTTTTTCTACAAGCTGCATAATCGCTTCTCACCGAAGTTGGCAATTTTTCTTTCAGGAAAAATAATCAGAGACAAGGCATCAACAAAAAGGTAAAATGATTGCCCATATTTTTAGGAGGAAGCATGCAGAAACAAAGATATCTGGGACGAAGAGAATTTCTGAAAGCCTCTGCTCTCGGGATGGTGAGTACCGGTTTGGCGGCCAAAGATGCATGGGGGAATGAGAAAAGCCATTCCTCCCTCAAAATCAAGGACTACCGGATTCTTGGTCGGACCGGTTTCAAGGTTTCCGATCTCGCGGTGGGCTCGGTCCAGGAGGAAGGACTGATGGCAGCCATGCTGGATGCCGGTATCAATTATATCGACACAGCTGAAAGCTACCCGGGTCATCACAAAAAAATCGGAAACGTGATCAAGGGAAGAGACCGCAGGTCGCTGTTCATCAGCTCGAAGATGCTGATGGAAGGAGACACCTCGAAGGAAGGTCTTATCAAACGGGTCCATAAGGGCCTGGAAGACCTGGGCACAGAGTATATTGATTGTATGATGATGCATCTACCTGAAAATGTGGAAGCCCTGAAGCACCAAAATTTCCATGCCGCCATGAACCAGCTCAAATCAGAGGGACATATCCGGTTCGTGGGTGCATCCCACCACGGATCGTTCTGGTTCAAGAATCCAGAGCAGGCAATGGACAGAGTGCTCCTGGCCGCAGCAGAAGACGGACGGTTTGATGTCTTCCTGTTTGCCTACAATTTCCTCCAGATGGATCAGGGAGAACGGGTGCTCGAGGTCTGCAGGGAGAAAAATATCGGCGCCGCTTTGATGAAAACGACGCCGGTAACCAATTATTACAGGCTTAAATCTGGGATCGAACGCCTGGAGAAGGAAGACAAAGAAATTCATCCCCTGTACCAGGAGGGACTGAAACGGTTCAAAGACAGGGCCGATAGAGCAGAACAATTCATTAAGAAGTATGATCTCAAGGATCCTCAGGAAATAAGAGCAGCGGCCATCAAGTTCGCCCTTTCCAATCCCCATGTCAATACGGTGTGCTGTACGCTGAGAACTTTTGACGAGCTTGACCGTATTCTTACGCTGTCCGGCCAAAAGCTCGATGACCGGAGTAAGGCCCTGCTGACAGCCTACAAACAGGGCTGCGGCAACCTTTACTGCCGGCATGCCTGTGGACTGTGCGAACCGCAGTGCCCCCATGGAGTGCCTGTCAACACCATCATGCGGTACAATCACTATTTTGTTGCACAAAGCCGGGAGAGGGAGGCTATGGTCAAATACGCCCGTATTCCCGGGGCTAAAGCCGATGTGTGCATCGACTGCAGGGGATACTGCGAATCAGCTTGCCCTCACCATGTTCCCATCCAAGGCATGCTCATCCTCGCCCACAACCTTCTGGCACTGGCCTGACAGCATCTCTGATTTAAATCAAACCATTTCAAACTTAAATGCAGGAATGTACAATGGCCAAAATAATCCTTCGCTCAATGTGATATAAAAGTGTGACCGGCTTATTTCAGAATACAAGCGGGAGAAAATTGTGGGCCTTTTACAGGACAGAAAAAATGGATTACCTGTGTAAGCCCAAAAAAAATTCGCAGCAAAATAGAAGGCGATTAAGGAAATCCTTAATATTTTAATTGTTTTATATTAGCATATAAGGTATAATGTTTCCTAAACATCTGGTTGGAAAACAGTCAAGGCAAATTGTTTTTCCCTTCCGAACGATAATTTCCTCTGACATTCATCCCCTCATGTTTTAAACAAGAAAAAGGTTGAGAAATGAACTTTAACCAATTGAATCTTGAATCCTCTCTCCTTCGTTCGATAGCGGAGAGAGGTTATACAGAAATGACAGCCGTCCAGGAAAAAACCCTGGCTGAAACATTGGAAGGTAAGGACGTGGCCGTTCAATCCCAAACCGGAACCGGCAAAACTGCCGCCTTCTTGATCACGCTGTTCGAGCGCCTGCTGAGTAAGAATACTTCCGGACGAAAAAAGGCGCTGATCATCGTGCCCACCAGGGAACTGGCTGTTCAGATTGAAAAAGAAGCCCTGCTGCTGAACCGCAATCTGGGATTCGCCGTGGGCAGCCTTTACGGCGGCGTGGGCTACGCCGGCCAGTTGGCTTCATTGAAAAAAGGCCTGGACATCGTCATCGGGACACCAGGAAGATTACTGGATTTAGCCGAAAAAGGCCACTTGAAGCTAAAAGACATTGGAATCCTGGTCATAGACGAAGCTGATCGTCTTTTTGACATGGGATTTCTTCCGGACATCATAAAGATTCTCCGGAAGATGCCCCCCCGAAAGGCCCGGCACAACATGCTTTTCAGCGCGACTTTAAACCGCATCTCCAGGAGAATCGCCGCCCAACACATGAACCATCCAGTGTCCATCGAAGTCACTCCAGACCAGCTGACAGTGGATACGATTTTTCAGGAACTCTACCATGTGAAAAGCCATATCAAGTTAAACCTCATGCTGGGCCTCCTAAGGACTCTTATGCCTCAGAACGTCCTGATCTTTACGAATATGCGACATACGGCATTCCGTCTGGCTAAGAAGCTGCAGATCAACGGATTCCGAAGCAAACACCTGACTGGAGACCTTCCCCAGCATAAAAGACTGAACATCATCAACGATTTCAAATCTGGCAAATTTGCTTTCCTGGTGGCCACTGATGTTGCTGCAAGAGGGCTTCACATTGATGACCTGGATATGGTCATTAACTATGATCTTCCCCAGGATTGTGAAAATTATGTCCATCGAATAGGACGCACAGCTCGGGCCGGGAATTCTGGAAAGGCGATATCGCTGGCCAGCGAAGGCACGCTTGACCATCTTGAGGCTATCGAATCTTATATCGGGATGAATATTCCGGTACAGACCGCAGATATTGACCTTTATGCCACGGACCAAAGCGAGGGTTTCAGGTTCAAAAAAAGATCCCGAAACAACGGATCGAGGAATAACCGAAGGAATTCCCAGCTCTAAAAAGAGGAAGTCGAAAAATGATCAATACAGCGGGAGAAAATTGTGAATCCTTCACAGGACAGAGAAAACGGATTTCCTCTGTATATACATCACAACTTTCCTCCGCTTTATCTCAATTTATTGCTGTAGTTGCTGTGCTGCCACATCCGGATAACTTTCCCTGAACTATCTCTTTCAAACACCACTTTTTCGCCGAGCGTCTCGTCGTCCCTTATCCGGCGGAAAGTGTCACCCTTTATGTGTCTGAGCAGCGTAAGGCTCTCAGCAGGATTTTCAGACGGCAATCCCAGCTCAGCTAACTTTCCCTTCCAAGGAATGAAAACCGTCTCCCCCCACCATGGCTGAGCATTGTAGTAGCCCGCATATTCTTCAAGATTGACCCCCTTCAGTTTCTCCTCTTTTCCTTCAACTTCGGCCTTCTTCACAATATCTCTCATACCACTCGCATATTTGTTTGGGCTGACTCCCTGGGCGTTGATCATGACAATAAACGCCTGTTTTTTATGCGGATCGATCATCAATGTGCTCCTGTAGCCGGGGCATGAACCTCCATGACCTACCATGGTCTTCCTATCAACTTCATACAACGAAAATCCAAGCCCCCAGGAAGTCTTCCAATCAGGATCAATCCAGTGCACACGCTGCATCTCGCGGAGCGTGGATGATTTGAGGATCTCTTTTCCACCTCTTTCCAAAAGCCGGAACTGCCAGGAAGCAAACCGGGCCAGATCTTGGACAGTGGAGGAAAATCCGGCAGCAGCAGCAATACCTTTGGCCTGAAATAAAGGCAGCATGTCACGGGTGCCATCCCGTTTCAAGGCACTGTATCCGGTGGCCAGTTTTCCTCTCCATAATGACTCGGGCAGTTTTGTACGAGTTTCGTCCATCATCAGGGGTTTTAAAATATTTTCCTCGATGTATTGCTCATACGGCACACCTGATACTTCGGCGACAATTTCGCCCAGCATGGTTAAGCCAAGATTGCTGTACTGAAAATATGTGGAGGCTGGGTAAAGGGTTTTCTGGCTGTCCAGTTTATCTTTGACCTGCTGTACGGAAGGAAAAGGAAAATCAGGACCAGTCCAGTAAGGATAATCGGATTCACGGGGAAGACCAGAAGAATGAGTGAGCAAAGATCTTATGGTGATGGGGCCGCTGTCCTCCCATTGCTGTTGGAGGTCAAACCAGGGAAGAACATCAGCCACACGGTCATCCAGCCGCAGTTTCCCTGCGTCATACAGCTTCATGATGGCCACCGAAGTAAACAGCTTGGATATCGAACAGATGCTGTAAATGGTATGGGGCTCTGCACTAACTTCTTTCTCCACGTCAGCAAATCCATAACCTTTGCTCCAAATCAATTCCTGATCATAGACTATGCCCGCTGAAATGCCAGGCAGACGGTCGTAATCGCGCTGCGCCTCCAGCCAGATGTCGATCAAACGAAAAGCAGGAGAAACATCTGTCTCATACTGGCTTTGTGGACACACAAACCGAGGAACCATCCAACATAAAAAGAACAGAAGGAAAACGAATGACAAAAATTTCTTTTTCATAATCCCCTCCGGCTTGAATATCTTTGTGGAATCTATCGCCATCCTCACCAATCAGAAATAACGTTTAAACCTGTCATTTTGGGGATGAGATTAAGGTTTAAGGCCCAAAATGAAACGAAAATCGCTTTATCAGCACATTATATTACACCAAAATAGACATAAATTACACAAAAATATAGGATTGATAATGCTAATCTAGAAAATATTCTCTATATATCTGTATATATCTGTATAGTAGACAATTATTTGCGTAAACATCATATTTCCGTGACTGGATGAGCATGGAAAAAGGAAGGTCAAAATGAAACAGACAAGAAGAAAAAGGAATGAGAATTAATATTTTATCTAAACTCCTCTGAGGAGAAATGATCATTGACTTTATCTTTTTTGTATGTGATACTCTCATTTCAAAACGTCAGCAGATGGAATTATTGAAAATTAGAAAGGATTTGCACCAAGCCCAAAGAGGAAATATTTGTAAGCTCATTTCATTTATTTAATAAATTTTTAAGGAGGGAGAAATGGCTAAACTCAATATCTTGGACTGGATCTGCATGATCCTTATTGTGATTGGGGGTTTAAACTGGCTGCTCTGGGGGATCTTCGAATTCAATTTAGTGGGTGCCATATTTGGAACATTTTCTATCATTTCAAGGATAATCTATATTCTGGTAGGAGTGGCAGCACTTTACGTTGTGATCTTTATGTTTCCCAAAATTGGGAAAAAGACTGTAGTTGTTACTTAATTCTGTAGTATTTATTTTCTAAAAAATTAATCTTATCCCCTAAAACACGGATCTAAATTTGTGCAAAGGGGGAGGCTGTTCTGCCATGAAGTTTAGTTTGAGGTAAGCGATAATCTTGTGGATACCTTTATGGTCTTCTTTGAAAGAGATTATTGACCTCTCTCTCCGTTCTTGTGAACATTTTAAAGAATCAGTAATTGGTTTCTTTGCATGCCGCCATTAAAATCTTGAGCATTTCATCCTTCTGGTCGAGATGGGCCCGCGCATTTGTCTCTACAAAAAATGCGTCTCCAGGATGATGACGAAAGGCATGTACAGCCACTTTTGGCACATACTGAACCGAGGATAGATTCTCGGGATAAGTGACAACAGCAGCGAAAATCCAGTCATTCTCGCTGAATTTCTCTTCGGTTAAAATATCCACGTTTGCACGGATGGCATCCAACTCGGGGTCGCCGGTATTGATGTTCGGGCGGGTTAGTGTATCTATAATCCCCTTGATCCTTTTTTCGATATTTCCAGGAATCGCCTCTGGATCACATGAACCTGCACAGGAAATTGTGAATTGGATAAAAGGTGGATAGAAATAGTCTTCGTAGTCTTTTGGCTGAAATACAACCGTTCCAAAATCGGGATTTCGTATCCAAGTGGCAGGAATTCTTGCATTGACTGTCAGAGTGTCTTCAGAGTTGGGGAGCTCGATTTCAAATGTTTCATTTTGCAGATTTTCTGTTGGTGCTGTTTCAGGATTTGAGATTTCCGGTTGTGTTGCTTCAGTTTTATCTTCGGAGGATTTTGAACAGCTTATCGTGATTAGACTTATGATAAATATCATAATCACAATTTGACCCGTTAAGATAATACTTTTGGATTTCTTCAATGTTTATTCCTCCTTTTACATTTCGAAACTTGAGTACAACTATACCACCGGGAATCAGGTCTTGCAATACAACATTTTGGAGTGTATGAATCTTCTTTTCCTTTCTGTTTTTGCCTTCTATCTTGAGCTTATCGATGATGTCCTTTCCTGGGGATTCCTATTTCTGGACAAAGTCTAGTTGTTTTATATCAGGATATAAGGTATAATTTTACCTTCAACATCTGGTTGGAAAACAGTCAAGGCAAATTGTTTTTCCCTTCCGAACGATAATTTCCTCTGACATTCATCCCCTCATGTTTTAAACAAGAAAAAGGTTGAGAAATGAACTTTAACCAATTGAATCTTGAATCCTCTCTCCTTCGTTCGATAGCGGAGAGAGGTTATACAGAAATGACAGCCGTCCAGGAAAAAACCCTGGCTGAAACATTGGAAGGTAAGGACGTGGCCGTTCAATCCCAAACCGGAACCGGCAAAACTGCCGCCTTCTTGATCACGCTGTTCGAGCGCCTGCTGAGTAAGAATACTTCCGGACGAAAAAAGGCGCTGATCATCGTGCCCACCAGGGAACTGGCTGTTCAGATTGAAAAAGAAGCCCTGCTGCTGAACCGCAATCTGGGATTCGCCGTGGGCAGCCTTTACGGCGGCGTGGGCTACGCCGGCCAGTTGGCTTCATTGAAAAAAGGCCTGGACATCGTCATCGGGACACCAGGAAGATTACTGGATTTAGCCGAAAAAGGCCACTTGAAGCTAAAAGACATTGGAATCCTGGTCATAGACGAAGCTGATCGTCTTTTTGACATGGGATTTCTTCCGGACATCATAAAGATTCTCCGGAAGATGCCCCCCCGAAAGGCCCGGCACAACATGCTTTTCAGCGCGACTTTAAACCGCATCTCCAGGAGAATCGCCGCCCAACACATGAACCATCCAGTGTCCATCGAAGTCACTCCAGACCAGCTGACAGTGGATACGATTTTTCAGGAACTCTACCATGTGAAAAGCCATATCAAGTTAAACCTCATGCTGGGCCTCCTAAGGACTCTTATGCCTCAGAACGTCCTGATCTTTACGAATATGCGACATACGGCATTCCGTCTGGCTAAGAAGCTGCAGATCAACGGATTCCGAAGCAAACACCTGACTGGAGACCTTCCCCAGCATAAAAGACTGAACATCATCAACGATTTCAAATCTGGCAAATTTGCTTTCCTGGTGGCCACTGATGTTGCTGCCAGAGGGCTTCATATTGATGGCCTGGATATGGTTATTAACTATGATCTTCCCCAGGGCTGTGAAAATTATGTCCATCGAATAGGGCGCACAGCTCGTGCCGGGAATTCTGGAAAGGCCATATCGCTGGCCAGCGAAGGCGCGCTTAACCATCTGGAGGCCATCGAATCTTATATCGGAATGAATATTCCGGTGCAGACCGCAGACATTGATCTTTTCGCCACTGACCAAAGCGAGGATTTCAGGTTCAAAAAAAGATCCCGAAACAACAGTTCAAGAAATAAACGGCGGAAGTCCCAGCTCAGCTAACTTCCCTTTCCATGGAATGACAGCAGTATCCCTCCACTCAGGCTGAACAGAATTGATAATACTGCTCTAGAAAATATTCTCTATCTAGTAGACAATTATTTACGTAAACATCTTATTTCCGCGTCCGGATAAGCATGGAAAAAAGGAAGGTTAAAATGAAACTGACAAGAAGAAATTTTCTAGCCTTAACGGGATGGAGTTCCATTCCTTTCTTTGCTTTAAAAAAATCCAAACCAGAACCTCATCCCCAGCCGAGCCATTTGTCTATGAGCTCCAGCTGTGATCCCTGGATCGAACTGAACCTTAAAAATATGGGGCGGAACCTGGATAAGGTGAGAAGGAGGGCAAAAGTGCCTGTAATGGCCGTTATCAAGGCCAACGGATACGGCCATGGATTGGTTGAAGTCGCCCGATATTTAGAGAAAGAGAAAATAAACAGCCTCATGGTCTGTAAACTTCAGGAGGCCGTGCGGCTGAGAGAGGCGGGCGTGAGATGTCCTACTCACAATTTCGGGCCCTTAAGCGCAAAAGATGCCAAGGTGCTTGTTGAATATGATATCTCTCAATCCGTCTTTACAGAGGAAGCACAAAGACTAAACCGGGAGTCTCAAAATCTGGGCAAGAAAACAAAAATCCATATTCACATCGACACCGGCTTGGGAAGAATGGGAATTCCCTACCATAAGGCATTGCCTTTCATAGAAAGCACAGCCTCTCTTAAATGGCTTCAGATAATCGGAATCTCCACAACCTTTACCGAAGATTTAGAATTCGACCGCATACAGCTCGATCGCCTTTTAACTCTCTGTCAAGAGGCCAAGAAAAAAGGTATTTCTTTAGGCTTGAAACACGCCGCCAGCAGCGGAGCTTTATTGACACTGCCCCCCTCTTATCTTGATATGGTACGGCCCGGGATAGTCCTGTACGGCTATTACCCTTCACACAGAACACAGGAAGAAGACAGCCTTACCCTCAGGCCAGTGCTCCAGCTAAAAAGCAGAGTTGCTGCAGTCAAAACACTCCGCCCCGGAGATTCAGTGTCCTATCACAGAGCCTACACGGCCAAAAAAAGGGAAAAAATCGCTGTCATTCCTATCGGATACTCGGATGGCTACCCTCATAAGGCCTCCGGCAAGGGATCTGTGTTGATCAAAGGAAAACGATTTCCCATAATCGCCAGCATAACGGCCAACCACATGGAAGTTCTTTTGAGTCCTCAATCACAGATTGAGGCCGGGGATGAAGTGGTCCTCATAGGCAGACAAGGAAAGGAAGGAATCACAGCTGTTGAAGTGGCGGCCTGGACGGATGTTTCGGTTTATAAAATTTTAATGGGCCTGAATCCTCTTCTGCCCAGAATCATAAATTAGAAAGCGAGCCTATTTTCCCTTCTTTTCTTTTTTTATATTGGCATATTTTTTGCTTTAAATTTAGCCTGCATTATTCATAAATTGAAGGTTATTTATTATCTGATCAGTTTTTTCCGTATTTCATCATTATGTCGGATGTCTATGAGATCGCATAGGCTTGTTCATGAGGAAAGTCATTGTTAAAAATGAACCTTTATAGTAAGATCCCGTAGTATTATTTGGTAATTAGAAATAGACAAATATCCAAGGAGGTAAAAATGCGCATGCGAATTATTTCGTTACTGGCAGCCTTATTCATTTTTATTTTAGGATGCGCTCCCCAGGAGGAAATGCCCCGCCTTATCCCCATGGAAGATTTTTTCCGGAATCCTGAAAAGGCCTCATTTACGCTTTCTCCTGATGGAGAACATGTTGCTTTATTAAAGCCCTGGGAAACTCGATTGAACATTCATGTGCAAAAAGTGGGAGAAGAAAAAGCCACCCGTATCACCAGCTCAACAGAAAGAGATATTATTGGCTATTTTTGGGCAAACAATTCCCGCATTGCTTATGTGCAGGACAAAGCCGGGGATGAAAACTGGAAGCTGTACGGAGTCAACATTGACGGCTCTGATGAAAAAGAACTCACTCCCTTTGAAAAAGTCCAGGTTCGGCTGGTGGATGACCTTAAGGATGATGAAGAACACATGTTGATCAGCATGAACAAGCGCAACCCTCGTATTTTCGATGTTTACCGCATAAACATAAATACAGGGGAGATGGAAATGATTGCTCAAAATCCAGGAAACATAATGGGCTGGGTGACCGACCATGATGGGAATTTGAGGGTGGCTGTAGCCACAGATGGGATTAACACCAGTTTGCTGTACCGGGATTCGGAAAAGGACGATTTCCAGGTCCTGCTCACCACCGACTTCAGAGAATCCCTTGGACCATTGTTCTTTACCTATGATAATAAAAATCTTTATGTTGCTTCCAACATAGACAGAGATAAAACAGCCATCTATGAATATGACGTTAAAACCAAACAACAATCCAGATTGATATACGAACATCCTGAGGTGGATGTCTCCAATCTGTTAAGATCGGATAAACGGAAGAAAATCACAGGCGTTGCCTATGTCACTGATAAAAGGCATTATCATTTCTTTGATCAGGAAAGGGAGCAGCTGCAAAAAGACCTGGAAAAGCGCCTGCCTGGATACGAAGTTGTTGTTTACAACAGGAGCAGAGATGAGAGGAAAATCCTGGTGAGAACCTACAGTGACAGGTCGCTTGGTTCTTATTATTACTTCAACCGCGATACCAATGAATTCATGAAGTTAGCAGACCGCAGTCCCTGGATAAACGAAGAAGAAATGGCTGAGATGAAGCCCATTTCCTACACTTCCCGGGATGGGCTATCCATTCATGGATATCTCACCCTCCCCAACGGCGTAAAGCCAAAAAACCTGCCCGCAGTTGTGAATCCGCATGGAGGTCCGTGGTACAGAGATTCATGGGGTTTCAACCCAGAAGTTCAATTCCTTGCTAACCGGAGTTATGCCGTTTTGCAGATGAATTTCAGGACTTCCACAGGATATGGCCGCAAATTCTGGGAGGCTGGTTTTAAACAGTGGGGGCAGGCCATTCAGGATGACATAACAGATGGTGTTCAATGGTTGATTGATCAGGAAATAGCCGACCCAGAACGTATCGGTATCTATGGGGGTTCTTATGGTGGATACTGCACCCTGGCGGGTCTGGCTTTCACTCCAGATTTATATGCTTGCGGAGTTGACTATGTGGGTGTTTCCAACATCTTTACCTGGCTGAAGGGATTTCCACCTTACTGGAAGCCTTTGCTTGATATGATGTATGAGATGATCGGCGATCCTGAAAAGGACAAAGAGATGCTCAGAGCTGCCTCCCCTCTCTTTCATGTGGATAAGATCAAGGCGCCTCTGTTGATTGCTCAAGGAGCCAATGATCCCCGGGTTCCAAAGTCTGAATCGGATCAGATAGTGGAAGCCCTAAAAAAACGGGGGATTGATGTGCCCTATATGGTGAAAGAGAATGAAGGACATGGATTTCGGAACGAAGAGAATCGATTCGATTTTTACAGAGCCATGGAAAAATTTCTTGGCAACCATCTGGGTGGAAGAGTGGAAGAGAAGATCCAGGAAAAGGAATAGGGAGATATTTCTTTATTCCCCATAACCAACTCTGGAAGCTCTATTTTATCAAGGATTTTATCTTATTTCGATATCTTTTGCCATTCAGATATTCATTCTACTTCTTATCACATCCATGATAATAGCCAATGATGGTTCTACAGCAATCCTGGAATGAGCCTTGGTGAAGGAGAATTTCACCAAACAAGAATGAAGAAGAATTCCGTCAACACCTCAGAACCGAAATACAGCTCCTCCTATCAAGTAGTTCAAAAGGGTAAAATTGTAGACACTTTCCACTTCTCGGAGTTTATAAAATCAAACCTGTAGGTCAACCGGTAGGAATTGAACTTATAGAACGCCCGAAGATCAGTATTGGCGGGAAAAAAATCTTTATTAACCTGCATTATTCATAAATTGAAGGTTTTCCCAGATGCAGTCATGAAT
>JBKHJA010000042.1:0-21292 GCA_046538375.1 Candidatus Aminicenantota bacterium | reverse complement strand
CAAATAAAAAAGCCGGATTGCTTCAAGGACTCTCACGATGTCCCTCTCGGCAACCCGGCTGACTCTTGGCTTGAGACCCGTGGCTTTCCGGCCCCCGATCACTCGAAGTGTGGCTTTATTCTTCTTATCCTTTCAGATATTCTGTTTAAATTTTTTAAATGAACCTCCTTCAGATACATCTCAGAATCATTGCTAAAAAAAGAGGGTCAACTGGTTTGTAAGCTTAAACATTGAGCCGCACAATTTATTCAACGTTCGACCGCTTCATACCCGTGGTTCCATGTACTACTATATGTAGTGTTATTTTCATAAAAAGTACTAATTACAGCCTTGGTTGTCAAGAATTTTTTTAATAAAGGACGTATCTTAACATTTTTATAATAGACATCTACTGACATTTGTTGTCGTATTTTCCATTGATCCAAGTTTTCTGTTCATATTTATAAAAATAATATTGTTAAATGAGTAAAAAGTAAATCATCTTTAGAGGTGATTCTGGGGGGGGATATATTCATCCTTTCAGATGACTGAAAATACGGGAGAACATTTCAACAGTTCTTAAATATCAGAACTTCAACTGAAAATATAAATCCGGAAATTGAAGACAAAGAAAGGAATTGGAATTATGATTTCTATAACTGGCACGCCTGGAGGGACTCGAACCCCCGACCCGCTGCTTAGAAGGCAGCTGCTCTATCCGACTGAGCTACAGGCGCGCATTTTGACATATCTATCTTGGCCGGCTGACCAGCTTTTTTACTCTTTCTTATGTCTAATGCTGCTTGAGCGGGCGAAACGAGAGTCGGGGAGATCGGATTTGAACCGACGACCTCCTGCTCCCAAGGCAGGCGCGCTAACCAAGCTGCGCCACTCCCCGCCGATGTCCTGCTTATTATAATGGAATTTCTGGTCACTTGCTGGGAAATATCAACCTGGTTAATGGGCTGGATAATGGTAGCAAAAGGGCCTAAAGTTGTCAATTTCAGTGCCTTCTCAGACCTTTCTCAATATCTCGTCTTTCAATTCTGACTGTGATGGGTCTGCCGTGGGGACAAAGAGAAGAATTTTTCGTCTGGAAAAGATTTTCCACCAGATAATTCATCTTATCAAAAGAGAGCACTTCCCCTGCTTTTACGGCTGTCTTGCAGGCGAGTGCTGCCAGGAGTTTCTTTCTTCGATCCTCGATTTTTTCTTTTTTTATTTCCTCCAGGAGAGAAAGAAAAATGTCTTTGGCTTCCTCTTCCTTGAAGATATCAGGAAACTCCTTCAAGGAAAAGCTTCGCCCACCCATGGCCTCCACTCTAAACCCAGCTTCCTCCAGCAGGCTTTGGTTGTCTTCCAAACATAAAACCTGGGAAGGAGAAAGTTCCAGCAGGATAGGAAAAAGCGCTAACTTCCGCGGCCATTTCTTGTCTTTATCGATCTGTTCATACTTTTCGAATAAAACTCTTTCATGGGCATTGTGTTGATCGATGACCAGCAGTCCCTCCGGGGACGAGGCCACAATATACATATCCAGGTACTGACCCAAAACTCGCGGATGAATTCTCTGTTGTTCTGCCTGATGAGGGAATAAATGCTGCCCAGGGACTGTCTTATCTTTTCTTATCTCCATGTGGAAAGAAGGCTGCGCTTCTTCTATCCTGGAGATCTTTTCCTCCTTTTCCGGTGTGGGGTAGACCTCCTTAATCCCTTGACTCTTGAGCATGGCCTTTTTTATGCTGTTTTGGACCACCCGGAAAATGTCCTGCGAATCCTTGAATCTCACCTCTGCTTTGGCAGGGTGGACGTTTATGTCCACCTCAGTATAAGGACAAAAAAGAAAAAGGAACGCTTCGGCAAAACGATCTTTCTCCAGGAATCCACGAAAGACTTGATTCAGAGCGGCTTGAAGAAGCTTATCTCTTACGGGGCGGTTGTTGACATAGAAGAGTTGATGAGTTCTATCGGAACGGCCGGAAGGAGGAGAGGAGGCATAGCCGTAAACTCTTTTGTTTCCTTCTTCATATTCAACCTCCATGAGTCTTTCCAGCATAGATTTCCCATAGATCTGGAAAATTCTCTCTTTGAGACTTGAAACCTGAGGATAATTGAATATTTCCCTCTTGCCATGGGTTAAGGAAAAACTGACTTTAAAAAAAGCCAAGCTGACTCCGGTTAAATATTTGACCACAGCATTGAGTTCCGATCGCTCGGATCGAAGGAACTTCCTCCTGGCCGGCAGGTTAAAGAATAAATCTCTTACTTCCACACTTGTCCCTGGAGGAAATCCTACATCTCGAATCCCGAGAACTTCTTCTCCCTCTCTTTCTATCAGAGTGCCCTTTTCCCCTTTTTTACGGCAGGTTTTTAAGGTGAGCCGGGAAACTGCCGAAATGCTGGGAAGGGCTTCCCCTCTGAATCCCAGAGTGGCAATCTGATTCAGATCTTCTTCCTTTGATATTTTGCTGGTTGAATGCCTCTCAAAACAGAGTGAAGCATCTTCCCGGATCATACCTTGTCCATCATCGGTTACCCGGATAAGCCTTTTGCCCCCTCCCTGAAGCTCCACTTTTATTTCAGAGGCGTGGGCATCCAAAGAATTTTCCACCAGCTCTTTAACCACGGAAAAGGGCCTTTCGATGACCTCACCGGCAGCGATTTTCTGAGATATCCCGGATGGAAGCACAATGATTCTGTTCATTTGATTCTATTTTAACCTTACCCGGACGGAATTTAAAGTGGCTTGGATTTAGAAAAAAAGCTCCACAGCCCGGATCAGAACAGCGGCCGGGAAATCTTTTCGTTCGGTGATGATATCGAGCAGAAAGCCATGCCCATGAGACTTTCTATAACCTGAAGGGAGTGACCAGAATAGAATGAAACAGGGAGAATCATCATTGTGCAGAGCTATGGAGAAAGCACATTCCCTTTTGTTTCTTTTGAGCTGACCTGTGTGATTTTCACCCGGACTTCCTCCCTCTCTTCTGAAGGACAAGAAGGGGCAAAAACTTTAAGATAATTGGAAGTGAGAATCTGAGCCTGTCCGTTTCTCCTTTTGATGACAATGCCGCTGAATTCTTTTCCCAGACAAAACTTTCTGAATTCCAGATTTTTCCTTCCGGACAGGGCTCTCAAACTAGCCGCTCTCCTTTTTTTGATCTTCTCGCCCACCTGAGGCCAAGAAGCAGCGGGTGTTCCTGGTCGAGGAGAGTAAGAAAAAACATGAAAATAAGTCAAAGGCGAACTCTTGAGAAAACGGCAGGTCCTCTCAAAATCTTCCTCATTCTCTCCAGGAAAACCGACCAGAATGTCAGCTCCCAGGGAAGCTCTGGGAGAATGGTCCCGGAAACGAGAAAGAATTTCCGCGTAATCTGCGGTACTTATTTTCCTTCCCATTCGCCGCAGAATGTCATCAGAACCATACTGGAGGGAAAAGTGGAAATGTGGACACACCTTGCTGCTTCCGGTGATGTATTCGATCAAAGGAGGAGTCAAGAATCTCGGATCAAGAGAGCTCAATCTTAAATTTCTCAACCCGGGGAGGCATTCTGTCTCCCTTATCAAATCAACAAGGGAAGAAGGAGGCTTAAGGTCGAGTCCGTAAGAGCAAAGATGAATTCCGGTGAGGACCACTTCTTTAAATCCCTGGTCAACCACCGCCTTTATTTGAGAGAGGATTTCTTCTTTTTCCACACTCACACTCCGCCCTCTCACGTGGGGAACAATACAGAAGGCACAGCGGAAATTACATCCGTCCTGAATCTTCACCAATGCCCGGGAACGGAAGGATAAATTCGGCTGGGGCTCCTGGGGAGGGATGGAAGAGAGAATATTCTTTACCACTTCTTTTTTCTTCTGATTGGAAAAGACCTTCCAGATTTGGGGACAATCTTCAAGGGCCTGTGGTGCTCTCTCCACATAACAGCCGGTAACAATCATCCGGGCGTGGGGATTCAGCCGTTTTACCCGCCTTATAAATTTTCTTAAATCAGAATCGGCCCGGCGGGTCACAGTGCATGAATTGACCAGGATCAAATCGCTTCCAGATAAATCTCTCTGGTACTTCAGCCCGTGTTTCTGGAGTTCTTCCGTCCACAGAAAAGCCTCTGCTTGATTGACCCGACAGCCGAAACTTTGAACAGAAAACGATCTCATAGTTTTTGTTTGATTTTCTTTGACCCGTCCTCTACCTGGGAGGCCATTTTCTTTCGGTATTCCTTCATCTTCTTACGAAGCGAACTATCCCTTAGAGCCATTATCTCAACAGCCAGCAGAGCCGCATTGGCAGCGCCGGATTTTCCAAGCCCCATGGTGGCCACTGGAATACCCTTGGGCATTTGGACTGTAGAGAGAAGAGAATCCATTCCACTTAAAGAGGCACTCTCCACCGGGACGCCGATCACTGGACGAAGAGTGTGAGCAGCCACAAAACCCGCCAGGTGAGCAGCCTTTCCGGCCACAGCGATAAAAATCTCCACTCCCTTGTTCTCGAAATCTCTTATCAAACTCAGGGTTCTCTCCGGGGAACGGTGAGCGGATGTGACTTCCAGTTCAAACGGAATCCCAAATTCCTGGAACACCGCCACAGCCTGTTTGGCCAGTTTATAATCTGAATCGCTCCCTATCAAAATGGCCGCTTTCATGTTTACTCTCCTCTTTCTCTTCCTATATCCCGGCGAAAATGCATGGCCTCAAAATAGATGCCATCAACAGCATGGTATATCTTTTCCATAGTCTTGGCCAAAGTTTCCTCAGAAGCACATACCCCCAGAACTCTCCCCCCGTCAGTGTAGTAGCTGCCATCCTGAAATTTGGTGCCAGCGTGAAAAAGGACCACTCCCGATCTCTGGGGAATCTCCTCAAGACCCTCTATCTTTTTTCCTTTCTCGTACTTAAGAGGATATCCACCGGAGGCCAAAACCACACACCCAGAAGGATTGGAGCTCCATTTGATCTCTTTCTTCATCACATCGTCCTCCACAGCAGCCAACAGCACATCCAGCAGGTCGTTCTCCATCCTCAGCACCTGAGGTTGAGTCTCAGGATCGCCAAACCGGCAGTTGTACTCCAGCACTTGGGGCCCATCCTCGGTCAGCATCAATCCCACGTAAAGCACTCCCTTATATCTGCGGCCTTCCTCCAGCATCCGAGTCACGGTGGGAAAAACAATGGTATCCATGATTTCTGTAAAAAGCTCTGAATCGATAAACGGAGAAGGCGAGATCGCCCCCATCCCTCCTGTATTGGGTCCTTTATCTCCGTCAAAAACAGGTTTATGGTCCATGGTGGTCACCAGAGGCAAAACCTTGGCTCCATCTGTGATGACTATAAAAGAAGCCTCTTTCCCTGTCACGAATTCCTCGATCACCACCATTTTGCCAGCATCTCCGAATTTTCTCTCCGCCATGATCATATTCACAGCTTCCTCTGCCTTCTCCCCACTTGAGCAGACTAAAGCTCCTTTCCCTGCTGCCAATCCATCTGCTTTGACCACCAGGGGAAAAGAAAATTGGCCCGAGTTCAGGATATCCCTGGCCTTCTCTGGAGAATCGGCAACCATGAATCCGGGAGTGGGAATCTTGTGGCGCTGCATGAATTGTTTGGCAAAGACTTTACTTCCTTCAATCTGAGCAGCATTCTTTTGAGGCCCGAAGATGGGGAGGCCTCGTTTCTCAAATTCATCCACTATCCCCAGGGTCAAGGGAAGTTCCGGTCCCACCACAGTCAGGTCTATTTTCTGCTGGGAGGCGAATTCAGCTAAACCTTTGATGTCAGCAGCCTGGAGAGGCACATTTTCTGCTATCTGCTGGGTTCCGCCGTTTCCAGGAGCACAAAAAAGTTTGTCCACTTGAGAACCCTGAGAAAGCTTCCAGGCGAGAGCATGCTCTCTACCACCAGAACCAATCACCAATACCTTCATTTTGGGCTTACCTTTTTTGGCTCATTCTGACAAAAAACAATTATCCCGTCAACACGTAAATGCTGATTGTTATCCTTTTAAATTTCTCTCCAGGTTTTGTATGAACAGTTCTGTAAAATCAGGGTAATGAAAAATGCTCTGGATCATGCGCGCAGCCAAAGGTAAAGATTCCTGTACAGAAAGACAGTACTGCATCTCCAGAAATCTCTGGCGGAATTCTTTCACTTCCTTTTTTACTTGAAGATTTTTCTTGATGACATCAGCGATAAACTCTGCCAATTTTTCAAAGTCTTTTTCTTTCATCCCAAATCGAGTCATCTCCTGAACTCCCATCCGGATTCCACTGGGCTCCAGAAATGTCTCATCATCAGGCAGAGCCTGGTAATTGGTGACTATGTTGCTTTCTTCCAGCCGCCGGGCGATCTCCATTCCGTTTCCGAATCTGTCGATCCGAATGAGAACCTGATGAGTTTCGGTAAATCCATCTCTCTCATCGCCCTCCACCGGAACGCCTTTTTCTTTTAATGCCCGAGCAAAGGCTTTGGCATTGCTTCGGACCTGATTTTGGTATTCTTGTTTAAACTCGTTCATCTCATAAGCGGCCATCAACAAAGCCAGCAGAGTACCCAGATGGTGGTTGCTTGTGGAGCCTGGAAAGGCCCTGCTTTTTATATCCAACCATAATTTGCGCATCCTGCTTCCCTTCGGAAAATTCCCCGCCACCATTCCTCTTTGAGGCCCAAAAAATGTTTTATGGGTGCTTCCTGTGATCACATCAGCTCCTTCCTCAAGAGGACGCTGCATGGCGCCATACAGTCCCAAAACATGGGCCATATCATACATGACCACAGGCTGCTCCTCCCAATCTTTGACCAGCTCAGCCACAAATTGGATGGGTTCCTGGTAGATGAACATGCTTTTTCCGAAAACCAGGAGCTCGGGCTTATGTTCGGTGATAATATCCTTGAGTTTTTCTAAATCTGGTTTGTAAGGATTCTCTTCTGAAACAGGAAAATTGATGACATTTTCTTTTCCTGTCCGAGGGTTTTCCTCCACATAATTGAAAAGAGCCCCCATGGGCTGCGAGCTCAGATGGCCGCCTTTGGTCAAAGCGTTGTTCATCACCAGCTTCATCTTCCGCATAGGTTTTCCTTCCGGCCGATCGCGGTTCAAAAAGCGGACCATACCCTTGAACACCACTTCATTGGCCATTTGACCGCTGACCGGCCTCAATTCAACCTCTGTGCAGCCAAAATAGCGGCGCATTTCTTCCCGAAGCTCTTCCTCAACCTCTCTTATAAAGTCTGTTCCTTGATAAAAATAAATCTCTTTTCCTTTCATGGTCCGGTGTTCGGCATAACGCCCTGAGGGATCAGATATCTCGCACATCTTAACCAGCAAGGAAGGGGTGGTTTCAGAAGGGATGAGATTGATAGATTCTTTCTGTCTCCAGTTATTATTCTTCTCTACTCTCTCGGTCAAGGATTGGACTTTCTCATAGAGTGTAGACATCTGCTTATTCCTCCTGTTTGGGTTTAAAATTCTTCTCTTCTATATGATTGATCTTATCAATTCTTCTTTGATGCCGCCCCCCCTCAAATTCGGTTTCCATCCAAACCTTGACTACAGCCAGGGCCTCATCCAGAGGGATCACTCTCCCCCCCAAGGTTAAACAGTTTGAATCGTTATGTTTTCGACTCATCTCAGCGGAATACTCATCCCAGCAGGCAGTGGCCCTCACTCCTCTGTGTTTGTTGGCCACCATCGCCATTCCCAGGCCTGTGCCGCAAACCAGGATAGCTCGTTCATATTCCCCTGACGAAACTTTGACTGCGGCTTTTTCCCCAAAATCTACATAATCCACCTCCTCTCCGGGACCACAGCCAAAATCCTCACAATCTATTCCTTTTTTCCGAAGATAGGAAAAAATGCCTTTTTTTAGATCATAACCCCCATGATCAGAAGCCAAAGCAATCCTCATTCTCTGCCTCCTTTCTCGGCCATTTATTATACAAGAACCATCATCCGGAGGAAATATTTATGTGGAGTTGGAAGGAAAAAGACTCTATTCAGGAACTGGGTCCTTTGATCAGCTTCTCTGCCTCGGGCAGGACCTGGAGGGCCTTCAAAACCACTGGATCGCTTTCTCTGTAGGCTTTTATCCCTTCTTCGATCCCCCACAGGGAAGAGAATATCTCTCTCTTCAATTCTCTTTTTATCTCTTTCAAGGAATCTTCAAACTGCTGGGGACTGCAAGAAATTTCATTTTCCTTAAGATAGTGCTTAAAATCCTGAATGATCCGGGAGTCGACAGCCAAATCCTTGTCCACAGTCTCTTTTTCTTCCCACGCTGCTGGAGAAGTCTTTTTCTCGCTTGGAAAGATCATATCCTTTGACAGAGGGGTCTTCTTGGCGGCGAAATTTCGGCCGTACCTGAAAAAAGCTCCTTTGAGCAGGAGAGTGGAGGTCAGATTATGGAAAGAAAAATCCATTTCGAAATCAGGAGAAATCCCCCCCTGCCCCAGGACTTTTCTTCCTTTAGATGTATATCTCACCTCTCTCTCTTCTTGAGGAATATCTTTACTCAACAGGTAGTCCTCCAGCGAAGAATAGTCCCTCTGGATGGACCGGCCGCTGGGAGTAAAATATTTGGCTGTGGTCAGGGCCATGGCAATATCAGGGCCCAACCGGAATACTGTCTGCACCAAGCCTTTGCCAAATGAATTTTCACCCACGATGAATCCTCTGTCGTTATCTTTAATGGCCCCACTGACAATCTCCGGAGCACTAGCGCTTCCTCTATCTATCAGAACTACCAAGGGAATGTCTTCGTACTGGTTGCTGCGCCTAGCGCTGTATTCTCCGTTGTAGTAGGGATTTCGTCCTTTTATGGAAACCACTAAAGCTCCTTTAGGCAAAAACTCGTCGGCAATCTCCACTGATTGAGCAAAAGTTCCTCCCCCATTTCCTCTTAGATCGAGTATCAGTTTTTCCATCCCCTGCTGGATCAGCGACTCCATCTTTTCTTCAAATTCTTTGGTGGTGGTGGAAGAAAAGTTTCGGATAAATATGTATCCCACTCCATCCTGGAAAATAAAGGCATAGGGAACACTTTGAAGCGAAATTTCCTCCCTCACTATGGTCAAGTCAAAGGGCTTTTCCAGGCCCTCCCTGGTAATGGTGATGGTCACCTTGGTGCCTTTTTGTCCTCTCAGTCTCTGCATGGCCTCGAAGCTGCTTATGGGCTTGGTGCTCTCACCGTTGATGTGAGAAATCACATCCCCGGCCTGAATGCCCATCCTGTATGCTGGGGTACCCTCGATGGGGGAAATAACCACTAACCGCTCTTCCTGTTTCTGGATCATGATTCCCAATCCATAATATTTCCCAGTGTGCGATTCTCTCAGACGGTGGAAATGATCAGGATCCAGAAAATAGGAATGGGGGTCCAAAGTATGAAGAAGTCCCTCTATGGAAGAATAGATAAGCTCCTCCCGGTTAATATCTCTATAATAATTTTCTTCTACCAGGGAAACGATGGATGAAGTTTTCTGTAAAGACTGATTCCAAATGTCTTCATCCCAGGAAGGAACAATGATGAGGATCAGGATTAAAAGGATGGAAAGGACTAGTCTTCTTTTCATTTTGACCCGATAAAAATCAATTTTTATACTAGCAGACCCCTCAAGTATTGTAAAGCCGCGGTCACCATGGGTAAGCATTCCTTTTTCCGTGATAGGGGGTGAGGGTGGGGGGGTCGTCAGCACGGTTTTGGAAATGTTTTCTCACCATGGGAAGATTATCCGTTTCCGTGGAGAGAGGGAATATATCTCATGATATACCCTGACTTTAGATAAAGTTTTTGAGGAATGGATGCATCTCATCCTGTTGGTATTGACTTATACTGATTGAAGGGCTATATTTCCAATAGCCACAGCCGGTTAGAGAACAGCATGTTTGGAAACATAGGATTTCCTGAATTACTGATAATTCTGGTCATTGCCCTTCTGATATTCGGGCCGAAAAAGCTCCCCGAGGTAGGCCGCTCTATAGGAAGAGCACTCAGAGAATTCAGAAAAACTTCGGACGAAATCAAGGAAAAAATTGAAGAAGAAATCCAAACTGAAGAATTCAAAGATATCAAGCAAGAAATCGAAAAGGACATCCAAGAGAATGAGGAAGGCGAAAAAATCCCCTGACGAGATGACCTTCCTCGAACATCTTGAAGATTTAAGAAAAAGAATCTTTTATTCCTTCATCGCCGTGGTGGTGGCTGTCATCCCGGCCTGGATGTTCAGCAAAGACATCTACAAAATCCTTTCCCGCCCCGTAACCAAGTATCTTCCTGAGGGGGCAAAGCTGGCCTACACATCATTAACAGCTCCTTTCATGATGTACATCAAAGTTTCTTTCTTGGCAGCCATCTTTTTCACATCTCCTTTTATTTTTCTCCAAATATGGTACTTTATTGCTCCTGGCCTGTATCAGAAAGAAAGAAAATATGTTTATCCTTTTGTGTTCTTCACCACCTTCTTTTTTATCTCAGGAGCTCTGTTCGGCTATTTTGTGGCCTTTCCCTTTGCCTGCAACTTTTTTCTGAAAATAGGCAGTGAATTCCAACCTGTGATAACCGTGGACCAGTACTTCAGCTTGGCCCTGAGGCTGCTGCTGGGAATAGCTTTAGTTTTTGAAATGCCCACCCTCATTTTCTTTCTCTCTCGGATGGGAATAGTGACTCCCCGTTGGATGATAAAAAATTTCAAGTATGCTGTCCTGGTGGTGTTCATCATCGCCGCTGTGATCACTCCCAGTCCAGATGTCATCAATCAAAGCATTCTGGCTGTCCCTATGCTGGGACTTTACGGCTTGAGCATTCTGATTGCCTATGGGGCCGGCAAAAAAAGAGAAAAAAGCAAGAAAGATTCACAGGATAATTTAACTGGGTAGGATGAAAAGAGGAGAATGGAGGCTTATCGGCCTGACCGGGACTAACGGGGCCGGAAAAGGAGAAGTGGCAGCTTTTTTTAAGAAAAGAAGTTATGCCTATTTTTCGCTTTCTGACTTGATCAGGGAAGAACTACAAAAAAGAGGAGAAAAAATCAGTCGTGATCATTTGATCCAGATGGGCAATCGGCTGAGAGAAAGATTCGGGCCGGATGTCCTGGCAAGACGGGTGGTGAAAAAAATCAAAGGAAAGGCTGTGATAGACAGCATCCGAAATCCCAAAGAAGTGGAATTCTTGAGGAATCAAAAAAATTTTATCCTGCTGGCCGTCGACGCTTCCGTTGAGTTAAGATACCAGAGAGTAAAAAAAAGAGGAAGAGAAGAGTCGGCTTCTACCCTTGATGAGTTTATAAAAAAAGAAGCCCAAGAAATGACCAACCGCCAGCATGGTCAACAGCTTAGAAACTGCATGAAGCTTGCTGATTATACCATAAAAAACGACCATACCATCGAAGCGCTGCATAAAAAGCTGGAGAGATTGCTATGATCAAAAAGAGAGTCTCTAAGGACGAATACTATCTCAATATCGCCAAGGAAGTGGCCAAACGGAGCACCTGCTTCCGCCGCTCCATAGGCGCCATCATCCTTCAGGGCGACCAGATCATATCCACAGGATATGTGGGTGCTCCCAGGAAAACCAAGGACAGCTTTGAACATGGTTTTTGCCTGAGAGATAAACTCAATATACCTCACGGTCACCGCTACGAGCTGTGCCGCAGCGTTCATGCCGAACAGAACGCCATCATCAACGCTGCTCGTGCCGGAGTGAGCCTGTACGGCGGCGATATGTACATCCACGGCAGCATCTGCGGGAAGAAAGAACCCATAAACGCTTTTCCCTGTTTCATATGCAAAAAAATGATCATCAACGCAGGACTCAACCGGATCATCTGCTCCACAGCAGACGGAAAAATGAAAATTTTTAGAGTGAAGGACTGGATCAAGGATTGGCAGGAAGGAGATATCCTGGATGATAAAAGCCAGTACGGATAAGCTCCCTTTGTGTCAGCTCCTTCCTGATTCTCGGCTTTGTCCCAGAGGGATCTGTTACAAGATGGAACCATCCCCTTAATGGCTTCGAACGATTTCTTTGACCCTCATCAACTGGACCTGGTAGGAACGCTCCATCTCCTCCAGACGCCCTGAAATATAGGTTATGGTTTCTTTGATATTAGGAATCAAGATGTGTTCTAGGGCATTAACCCGACGGCGGGTAGTCTCAATCTCATGAGAGAGAAGCTCCACAGCTTTCCACAACCGAGCCAGCTCCAGCATTTCCTTAAGGAGCTGAAGGGACTTCTTGATCCCGATATCCAGTTCACTTTCTGTATTGATGAGGTCATATTCAGAGACTTCAAGTTCCTTGATTTCAAATTTGGGAATGGTGAGGTTAAACACCCTTTCCTTTCTGGAATCTAAAGTCAACTTTCCCTCTGGAATGAGATCCATCAATGTTTGGCTGGAGTTTCCAGCCCGAACAAGGGCGAAGGAGAGGGAAATTTTTTCCATCTTCTCACTGACCTTTTCCTGAAGGTCATAAAGCCTCTTTATGATTTCCAAGAAGCGGCGCATGATCTCTTCCAGTTTGTCCTTCAGAAGTTTGTGTCCTCTTTCCGCCAGTTCCAGCCGGCGGCGCAAACGGAGGAGTTCCATGCGGTTGGGATTAACAGCTAATCTCATTTTTCTTCCGGATAATACTTCTGTAAATACTCAGGTCTGATCCTCTTGAGTTCACCCCGAGGAACGGTGTGGAGAAGTTTCCATCCCAAATCCAAGGTATCAATGATGGAACGGGATTCGATTTCACCTTGTTCGACGAATTCATCCTCGAAGAGATCGGCGAATTTCAAATAGATCTTATCCATATCTGTCAATGCCGCTTCTCCGAGAATCAAGGCCAGTTCCCGGGCTTCTTTCCCCCGGGCATAACAGGCAAAAAGCTGGTTGAGGACATCGGCATGATCCTCCCGGGTCTTGCCTTCTCCGATTCCTTTATCCTTCAGACGGGACAAGCTGGGAAGAACATCGATGGGGGGATAGATGCCCTTACGGTGAATCTCCCGGCTGAGCATGATCTGTCCCTCGGTGATATAACCAGTCAGGTCAGCGATGGGGTGGGTTTTATCATCTTCGGGCATGGTCAATATGGGAATAAGGGTGATAGATCCCTTCTCGTTTTTGATTCTCCCTGCCCGTTCATACATGGTGGCCAGGTCGGTGTAAAGATAGCCAGGATATCCCCGTCGACCAGGAATCTCTTTGCGGGCAGCGGATATCTCCCGCAGAGCCTCCGCGTAAAACAACATATCCACCAGAATCACCAGGACATGCATATCCAGGTCAAAAGCCAGATATTCAGCACAGGTCAAAGCCAAACGGGGAGTGGCGATCCGCTCGATGGGAGGCTCATTGGCCAGATTAAGAAACAGGACTGCCCTCTCTAAAGCTCCGGTGTTCCGGAAATCCTCGATGAAAAAGTTGGCCTCCTCAAAAGTGGTCCCCATGGCCCCGAACACAACAGCAAATTTCTCCTTTTGACCCAACACCATGGATTGACGAGCGATCTGGGCTGCAATCCGAGCATGAGGCAATCCGCTTCCAGAAAAAAGAGGAAGCTTCTGACCCCTGACCAGCGGGTTCATCCCGTCGATGGACGATATTCCTGTCTGGATGAATTCTGAAGGATAATCTCGGGCGTCGGGATTTATGGGGCTGCCGCTGATATCCAACATCTTCTTGGCAATGATCTGAGGGCCTCTGTCCTTGGGCCGTCCTGAACCGTCGAATATGCGGCCCACAATCTCTTCTGAAACACCAAGCTGCTGAGACCGGCCCAGAAATCTCACCCGGGATTTATCCACATCAAGCCCCACCGTCCCTTCAAAGACCTGGACGATGGCTCTATCTGTGGAAACATCGAGAACCGTGCCTCGCCGGTAAACTCCGTGCTCACTCTCAATCTCCACCAGCTCACCGTATTTGACATCGCTGATTTTTTCCACAATCACCAGAGGCCCCACGATGTTGGAGACAGTCAGATATTCTTTATACATTTCCTGTTTACCCCTCTCTCTTTTCCAGCTTCCTGAAGGCGTTGTCCACTTCTACATAAACCTCCAGAACAGCACCATCCTCCTCTGGAAGAAATTTCATCTTGGATATTTTTTCTCTCACTTCCAACTGGACAATATCCTCAAGCTTTTTTCCCTCCTCCAGAGCTTTAAGTCCCATATTATGAAAGTGGATGATCGTCCGCAGCATCAGGTACTGCTTTCTTAAAGAGGTGTAGGTGTCCTGAGGATGAAAGGCATTCTGATGAAGAAAATCCTCTCTGATAGAACGGGCAGATTCAAGAACCAGCCTCTCTCTCGAAGATAAGGATTCCACTCCTACCAAGCGGGCAATCTCCTGAAGTTCTGACTCTTCCTCCAGGAGCTGCATGGCCTGCTGCCTTAGATCAAAAAACTCCTCAGCCACCTGGCCTTCCCAGTGATCCTTGACGTTCTCTGTGTACAGAGAATAGCTGAGAAGCCAGTTTATAGCCGGAAAATGGCGCATATTGGCCAGCTTGTCATCCAGAGCCCAGAATACCTTGACCACTTTGAGAGTGGATTGAACCACCGGATCGGAAAGGTCTCCTCCTGGAGGGGAGACGGCCCCGATAACACTCAACGCTCCCTGTCTCTGGTCCGACCCCAAACAGACCACCTTCCCGGCTCTTTCATAGAATTCTGCCAGACGACTGGCCAGATAAGCAGGATATCCTTCCTCCCCGGGCATCTCTTCCATCCGCCCTGAAATCTCCCTCAACGCTTCTGCCCAGCGTGATGAAGAATCAGCCATGAGAGCCACCGAATAACCCATATCTCTGAAATACTCGGCTAAAGTCATTCCGGTATAGATGGAAGCTTCCCTGGCAGCCACCGGCATATTGGAAGTGTTGGCAATGATGATGGTTCTTTCCATAAGAGGGCGGCCGGTGTGAGGATCTTTCAATTCCGGGAAGCTCAGCAGAAGATCCGCCACTTCGTTTCCTCTTTCTCCGCAGGCCACAAACACGATAATCTGAGCATCAGACCATTTGGCCAACTGATGCTGGACCACGGTTTTTCCACTCCCGAAAGGCCCTGGCACACAGGCCGTCCCCCCTTTGGCTATAGGAAAAAGGGTATCCAGCACTCTCTGACCGGTGGTCAGGGGCTCATCAGGCATCAACCGCTCAGAAACATTCCTGTTTTTCCGTATGGACCATGTCTGGTGCAGCCTCACTTCCTTTATTCCGTTTTCAGTCTTAATACGGGCTGCTGCTTCTTCCACTTTGATTTTTCCTTTTTTGATTTCAACCACTTTTCCCTCTGAATCATAAGGCACCATGACCCTGTGCTTGACCAGCGGAGTCTCCTCTACCTCCCCCAGAAAATCCCCGGGAGAAACCTTTTCTCCTTTCTCCACCAGCGGAGTGAATTTCCATTTCCTTTCCCGGTCTAAGGGAGGAAGCTCCACTCCTCTGGTCACAAAATTCCCCTTTTGATCCCTTATGATATCCAGAGGCCTTTGAATTCCATCGTAGATGGACCCGATAAGGCCTGGCCCTAATTCAACGCTCAACGGCTTTGCTGTCAGAAGAACAGGTTCCCCGGGACCTATGCCGGTGGTATCCTCATAGACTTGGATAAAAGCCCTGTCTTCTCTGAGCTCGATGATCTCTCCGATGAGTCCCAGATCACCAATCCTCACCATATCGTACATCTTGGCTCCCAAACAGCCTGAAGCAACAACCAGAGGACCAGCCACTCGTATGATTTTGCCTTTTTTCATCTTATCCCTTTCTTCTTACTAAAGAATCTGAACCCGTAGCCTTTATGGCCGTCTCTTTCATCATTCTTTCCAGGTAATCTGTCACCCTGCGGTAATCCGAAAATCCAACCACCACCGGGCAGAATTTTTGACTCAGGATCTTCCTCTCTTTCTCCAAAGATCGGAAAAGACTCTCATGCAAAAAAACCAGAGCATAATTCTGTTTATCCAGCATGGCCATCACTTCTCTCGCTTCCTGGGTATTTTTAGGAGAAAAGACTCTGATTCCCAGGGCCTTGAAAGCAAAAATGAAGTCCGAATGGCCCACCACAGCCACTTTTTCAAACATAAGTCTCGCTTATCCTCTGCTTCAAGATGGAGGGAGGGACTTGGTTCAGTTTTCCTACTCCCACCAGGCGCACCAGGTCTAGCTCTTTGCTCTTGGCCAGCACATAAGCAAAAACAGGCTCTGGTCCGAATACAATATATTTTGCCTTTATCAAATAGGTCATCAAAAAGTCCTCAATCCCTCTTTCCAACTCCACAAATGTTTCCTTCTCTTCCAGGATGTCTGTAGCTCTGTTCCATAGAGCCAGGTAAGGAGAGCTTCGAAACTTTTCACCAATCTCAGAATAAGAAAGCTCATAATTCTGAACAAAGATCCTGGGGTCCAAAAAACCACCTCTCAATTCCAGGGATGCAAACTTTTCTGGAGAAAATCCAAGGTATTTTGATCTGCACAGTATTTTGAGATTGGCCAAATCAATTTTATGCCGCAGATAATCCCTTACAAAAACATACTCCGTTCTATCTGCAGAAGCCAGGGCTTTATCCGGATGGAACTCCTGCTCGATGATGTCAATGATATCCTCGTCCAGGAAAAGTCCAATCATCTGTTGAAGGACATTTCTTTTTTCTTCAGCGATGAAATCGTCCAGGTGGTCGGAATTTTGGATCTTGACCATCTCCTCTTCATAATCTCCAGCTTCAAAAATGGTTCTCATAGCCGAGAGAAAATCCTTTTCCTCCGAGGCCTCGCTGAACACGGCCCTGGTGATCAATGTCCTCTCCAATGACCGCACGCGTCCCACCGCATAGGCATAATCCAGTCTGGAGGGCTTTTTCATAGCTTCAACATCTCCAGGATATAACTCTCCACCTGGGGGCGAAGTTCGTCTTTCAATCTCTGCTGATCAAAGGATTCCTCCCGCTCTCCGTGTTTGAGGATGATCTTCTTTTTAAATTCCTTTTTTCCCTGGATTTCTGCCTGAAAGGCCTGGTCCAAAACCTGCTCGATCAGCTCCTTTTTACGCTTGAGGAGATTGATCTTCTTCTCCAACCTGGCTTGGGTCACCATGCGGCTGGCTTCAAGCTGAGCCTGCTTTTCCGCTTCTGCTAACAAAGCCTCTGCAGTCTTAGAGGCTTCCTTGCGGGCGTTCTCTTTTATTTCTTCGGCTTTTCTCTTCTGATCGTCAATGATTTTCCTGGCTTCAGACTGAGCATCCTGTTCTATTCTTCTCAGGATTTTCTCTAAACTCATGTTCTCTCTTCTTGCCTTTAAATAATTATCCCGTTAAGAAGAAGGATGGTGATGAGCAGTCCCAGGACTGCGTAGGTTTCCACCAAAGCGGCCATGATCACAGGTTTCATCAAGTCTTTGGGCTGCTTGGCCACCATATAGACACCAGAAGCACAGACTTTTCCCTGATGAATGCCTGACACCAGTCCGGCCAAAGCCACCGGCAGACAGGCGATGAGAATCTGCCAGCCCTGATGGGCAGGGGGTGTGGCTGCTGCGGCGGTGGTGAGTCCTAACTTCAAGATGACTAAAAAAGCACTCAAAAAACCGTAAATACCCTGCGTTCCAGGAAGAGCCACCAGCAGAAGAAGGCTGCCAAATTTTTCCGGATCCTCGCTCATCACTCCGCTGGAAGCCTGTCCGGCCAGTCCTATGCCTATGGCTGAACCAATACCACCAAAGATAGCGGCCAGGGCTCCTCCCAATATGGATAAGGTCAAACCTAAGGCCATGTCTTTACCTCCTTACCATCGCTGTGGACAAATTTATTCATATAAATTCCACATACTTGCTTTCCAACTCCAGAGGCTTAAAGGGTTTGCCTCCAGACTGGAAGAACTTGCTGAAAAATTCCACAAACTGGAGCCGCATGGAATGGACAAAACCCCCCAAATAGCTGATGCCCAGGTTAAACAGATGCCCGCCCACAAAAATCAAAGCAGCCAGCAGCCAGCCTACCCAGGGAATTTCCCAGGCTGTCTGGCACAGGGTATTGACCACCATAGCGATCACACTGGTGGCCAACCCTAAAGCCAGCAGCCGTGAATAAGAAAGAACATCAGCCAGGTAACGGGAAATATCATAGAGCTTGTAAAGTCCGCCAAAAAACCGGGAAATGGGATTCCGGCTGGGAGAGCCAAAAAAGACAATTCCGGCTGCTCCTGCCAAGGCCAGGATTCCCCACTCAGATCCTTTGGTCAAAAAATAAAGCACCAGGGAGGGAAGAAGCACCAGCCATCCTCCCTGAACACATATGGATTGGAGATACAGCTTGTTTTTCAGACCATTGATCAGGTTGAGAAGAGTCCCGAACCAAACCTGAACAAAGCCCAGGATGAGAGAAAGGATCAGGAAAGAAAGGGGATCTTGGAGAGGATCCAAAATCATAAGTTGGCGCACAGGGAATCCAAACCAGCCTCCCACCAGAGTTCCCATAATGACAGTGGATATGCCCAGCAAGGAAAGAAGCTTCATGAACTGAAGCAGACCTCCCCTGGGCTTAGCAAACTTTATATAAAGGAAACTCAACACAGCAACCAACAGGCCGTAGCCTGCCTCGCTGACACACAACCCCACAAATAAGAAAAAAAACGGAGCCAAAGCCAGAGTGGGGTCCAGAGACTTTCTTCGTGGAAGGCCGTAAAGTTTGGTGACCATTTCAAAAGGCCTGGCAGGTCTTGGATTCTCCAGGATAACAGGAGGCTCCTCCTCGGGAAGAGGAGGGCGGGTATAGATTTCGATATAATCTGATAGAGGATGAAGGTTTGAACGGAGTTTTTGGATATCAGCCGACCGCATCCATCCTTCCAAATAACAAACACGCTCTGTGGCTCCCAAAAGACGCGAAGTGGAAATCTTCTGTTTTTCGTTAAGAAGAACATCGTGAGCCAGCATCAATTTATCTCTGTAAGCCAATAACTCTTGTCCCTTTTTCTCTAAAGCCTCCAGTCGAGACCTTCTCCTCTCTTTTTCCTCTCTTATCTTGGTCATCACATCTTCTACCCTATCCTTCTGTTCAGCCATATTCAGGGTATGATCGGAAAAATGAAGGGGGGTGAAATTCAACTCTTTACAGACTTGTTCTAAACGTTCCTTCTCCTTCTTATGATAAATAAGCACCAAGTGGACATTCTTCTTTCCTTGATGAATGACTTTGTACCAGAGAGGTTCATCCTCAGCCGTTTCTCGAAAAGCTTGGAGCTGTGGGAGAGGAAGCCATCCCAGACGAATTTCAGTAGAATAAGTAGGGGCTAAAGATTTTATGGGCAACTCCAGTCCTTTAAGAGGAGAGATGAATTCCTCCTCTCTATGGAAAAATTTTATCTCTGAAGTCAGCTCATTTTTTTCTTTTTCTATCTGTTCCACCTTCTCCACAACAGAAAGATAATCAAAATGGAGCGCTTTTTCTCTTTCCTTGGTTTGGAGCTGGGGTTTTTGGCCCAAAAGACTCTTAACAAATCCTCTCTCTTCCCATAAAGAAAGAGAGCCCAGAACATGATTTAAACGATGAAGACGGTGATCGATTTGAGAAACCTCTGCAGGGAGTGTATGAAGGTCTGCTTTTTCCACACCGGCTTCTTCAAGCTGAATCAGACCCTCCTCCTGGAGATTGGAAAGCAACTGCAGCTTCACATCGGCATAAGCTAATATCTGGACTTTAAGGACTTCTGCTAAGGCCATGGTTCAAACAGAACCTTCCTTTAAGAATAGTCTTATTTTCTGTCTAGCTTTTTTCACTGCTTCAGGGATCAAAGATTCCATGCGTTCGGCCATTTGCCTGGCTTCAGTTTCGGCTTCTTTTCTTATCTTCTCTGCTTCGGAGGAAGCCTTTTTGACTATTTTTTTCTTATTTCCTTCTGCCTGTTTACGGGCTTTGGCCACAGACATATCCTTTATTTTTCGTGCTTCTTTGTACGCATCATCCATAATCTTTGAAGCCTTATTCCCCCGAGCATCTTCGATAAGGGCATGGGCTTTTTCTTCGGCCTGCTTTATTTTCTGTAAAGCAGCCGCAGACTCGCTTTCTCCTCTGGATTTGTCCATTTGATAACCTTATGGGATCAAGGCTCTCCTCTCCTTTTCAAAAAGCCTCAGGAGAGCCCTGCTGTTGATCGAATCTCGAGAGGCTATTATATCCAATGTCTTTTTCTTTTTCCATCATCATCTGTCAGCATTTCCTTTCCATCATACTTTCACCTGCAGACATGTTTGCTCAATTTTTTTTGAAACTATTCATCTTCACCTCAAGGCAGAAAATACGGGTAGAGATAATAAGACCTGGAATCCAGTTTCTTCTTCTTTGCTTTCTTTTCCAAGATTCGATAGGGGGATCTGTAATCAAAAACAGCAAAATCTAACACCACATGCGCTCCTGCGTTCAGAATATCTTCAAGGAGAGAAAAATCTACCGCCTTCTCCAGGTGAAGAACCATATTTGTTCCTGATGATCTTGCTTCCTTTATGATATCCAATATCATGGATGCCTTTTCCATCTGTTGAAGGCTTTGCTCAGAAATATGAATCCAGGCTCCGCTGCGGGCTAGCTCCTCCAAAGCCACTTCCAGCGGTCCGTAATGATAATAGACCAGCCAGCTTCCCCCTTTCTGGCAAGAATAAGCCAACGAATTCAAACCAGAAAAATCTCTTTTTTTCTGTTTGTTAGTCATATGAATATAGACACCACTTGCTCCCAGGTTCATAACATCTGAAAAGACCAGCGAATCCGATTCTCCTTCCCCCTCACCAGAATCCAAGCGCCCATGATGAAAAAAAGTTAAAGCCGCTTTACCTTTTCCACAAGCTCTGCCCAAAAGCTCAAGCTCAAAAGAATCGGCTCTGACCTCATCTGAGGTGTAGATATCAGCGCCGGCCTCAGCCAGCCATTCCAGTTCATAACAACTGAATCGGCCGGAGTCCATCAGCCGGAAACGGGATCCTCTGTTTCGAGAAATTTTGATAGAATCCAGAATCCAGGAGAAATCATGCTGGTCATCCCTGATGGTGATGTTTTCGCCTTTATCTGCCCAGGAAAGAAGGGCATAATCCATCTGTTGAGAGGGAAGCATTTTTTCCTTCTGAACTTCTTCTTCCATTCCTTTTTCACGGCTGCTGGCCAAGTCTGCATCAGCCCTTCATTTTGGGGCCCGTTAGGAGCGATTCTCTCTCTTATAACCAGCGAAAAATCAACCTGCATTATTCATAAATTGAAGGTTTTCCCAGATGCAGTCATGAATTTCAGGGGAAATCGGGACATGAATCGAATTCTCCTGAATTCGGTATGGTGTCCCTGA